>NZ_CP064760.1:2307665-2637332 GCF_015565955.1 Microbacterium schleiferi
CCGCCGGTGCCCTCGCTCATCGAATGCCTCCCCGTGAGCACGGTCACATCAGTGTGTGCGGGTTTTCCGCGCCCGCTCGATCATGATAGCGGCATGCTGCATGTGACTGTCACATTGCATCGTGACCACGCTGCCTTCTCCTCGCGGTCTCTGTCACATTTGTCACATTGCCGCGGGTGCATGAAGGCGCTCCCGACGGCCGGCGAACGCGGCCGATACGCTGTCTCGGTGGCAGACTTCCTGCGATTTCTTCCGCTCAGTGGCCGGGCCCGCCAGGACGAGGGCGAGGTCTCGAGCGACCGGCGACGCGAACTCGACACCCTCGTCGGGAGCCTGGCGGCGCTCTCCCGGGCGGAGTCGGTGTGGGTCGCGTTCGCCACAGATGCCGGGCTCGCGGGGCTGTGGCGCCGATCCGGGGGAACCGTCGAGGGCTTCCGTGCAGCCCTGCTCGAACAGCGACGCAGCATCCGCGTTCTGTCACGAGCGCTCGCGGCAGCCCTGCAGACGGCGGACACGCTCGGCGCGGAACTGGATGTCGACCCGATGACCGCCGGCGCCGTCGCGCTGTATGCCCAAGGCGCCGGCCCCTTCGAGCGTCGAGCGGTGGTTGCCGGGCACACGATCCGAGCAACAGATGCCGACTGGGCGTTCGGCAACGGTCCGGTTCTCGAGGGCACGTCACTGCAGATCGTCGGGTTCCTGCTCGGTGTGACGGATGATCCCCCGCGGCCGCCGCATCAGCCCTCCAGCCCGGCCGAGCCCGCAGCCACGCCCGAATAGGCTGTGTCCGTGACCACCACCGTCGAGAGCCCCGGGCGTCCGACGGTCTATGACCGCATCAGCGCCCGGGTCGCCCTCTCGCCCCGACTGCAGGTGGCGGTGCCCGCGATCGTGACAGCCGGCGCCGGCATCCTGCGCTTGTGGAACCTCGGCCATCCGCACGAACTCGTCTTCGACGAGACCTACTACGTGAAGGATGCCTGGACGCAGTGGAACCTGGGTTTCGCGGCGAAGTGGCCCGACGAGGCCGACGCGCGCTTCGCCGCCGGTGAGACCGACATCTTCCTCGACCAGGGCAGCTACGTCGTGCATCCGCCGCTGGGGAAGTTCCTCATCGGCGTCGGGATGGCGCTGTTCGGCGCCGATTCTTCGGTCGGATGGCGCTTCGCCACCGCGCTGTTCGGCACCCTCGCCGTGCTGCTGCTCTATCTCGTCGCTCTCACGCTCACCCGCTCGATCGGTGTCGCGACGGCGGTATCGGGACTCATGGCGATCGACGGCCTCGCGATCGCCATGAGTCGTGTCGCACTGCTTGACACCTTCGTGATGTTCTTCACGCTCATGGCGTTCTGGTTCGTCCTGCTGGATCGGCGATGGCTTCGAGAACGGGAATGGCCACGTCGGTTGGCCGTTGGGCGCTGGGGGCCGGAATCCCACTGGGGGCCGGTCTTCTGGGCGCGACCGTGGGTCGTGGCGGCGGGCCTCGCGGCAGGCGCGGCAACCGCCGTGAAGTGGTCGGGCCTGTACGTGCTTGCCGGGATCGGGATCTATCTCGTCATCGTCGATGCGCTGGAGCGGCGACAGCGCGGTGTGGAGTATTGGCCCGCCGATGCCGCGGTGCGTCAGGGACCGGTGACGTTCCTGCTGCTCGTGCCGCCGGCACTGCTGGTGTATCTGGCGTCGTGGACGGGGTGGCTGGTCACCGACGGCGGCTACGACAGGCACACGGTCGACGGATCACCGGCGACCGGACTGTGGTCCTGGGTGCCGCTGTCGCTGCAGAATCTGTGGGCGTACCACCAGTCGATGTACAACTTCCACGTGGGCCTGTCAGCAAGCCACAGCTATGCCAGTCCCGCGTGGCAGTGGCCGCTGCTGGCGCGTCCGACCTCGATGTTCTACCACAGCGACGCGCTCGGGGAGGCTGGCTGCACCGCGGCCTCGGGCTGCGTCCAGAACATCTACTCCATGCCGAACCCGCTCGTCTGGTACGCGGCCGTGGCAGCGAGCGTCTACCTCGTCATCCGGTTCGTCCGACGCCGCGACCTCGCCTCGGGATTCGTGCTGACCGGGATCGCCGTCACGTGGGTGCCGTGGCTCCTCTACCCCGAGCGCACGGTGTTCCAGTTCTATACGGTCGTGATGCTGCCGTTCCTGCTGCTGGCACTGGGACTGGCGCTGCGAGATCTCGCGCATCCGGCCGGGGCCAGTCCCGCACGGCGGGTGACGGGCCAGCGAGTGGTCATCGTCTTCCTCGTCGTCGCGGTGCTGCTCGCGGCGTTCTGGTACCCGATCATCACGGCAACGAGCGTGCCCTACGAGTTCTGGCGACTGCACAACTGGTCGCCGACCTGGATCTGACGCGCCGAGCCTGCGGGTTCAGTTGACCTCGTCGGGGTGCGCCGAGACGCGGCCCGAACCATCGCCGGGGTCGAGGGCGTCGATCGCAGCGATCTCGGCATCCGTCAAGGCGAAGTCCACGACGTCGATGTTCTCAGCAAGCCGCTCTGCGCGCACCGACTTCGGGAACACGATGTTCCCCTTGTCGAGGTGCCAGCGCAACACGACCTGCGCGGGGGTCTTGCCGTGCGCTGCGGCAGCAGCGGTGACAGCGGGCGCCGCGAACAGGTCGTACTTGCCCTGTCCGAGGGGACCCCACGCCTCGATGCGGATGCCGCGGGCCTGTGCCCAGTCGACAACCTCGCGCTGCTGGTACGCGGGGTGAAGCTCGATCTGATCGACGACGGGGCTCACGCCGGTCTCGGCGATGATCCGCTCGAGGTGGGGCACCAGGAAGTTCGAGACCCCGATGCTGCGCGTCAGGCCCGCCTCGCGCAACTCGATCAGCCGCTCCCAGGCGTGCACATAGTTGTCGCGCGCGGGAGTCGGCCAGTGCACGAGGTACAGGTCAACGGCGTCGAGTCCCAGCTTGTCGAGGCTCTCGCCGAGCGCGGCACGCGGCTGGTCACCGTCGTGGCGGTCGTTCCAGAGTTTGGTCGTGATGAACAGGTCATCGCGAGCAATGCCGCTCTCGGCGATCGCGGCGCCGACGCCTTCTTCGTTTCCGTAGATGGCGGCGGTGTCGATGTGTCGATAGCCGAGCTCGAGAGCTTCGAGCACGGCGCGTCGCGTGTCGTCGGCAGGCACCTTGAACACGCCGTAACCCAGTTGAGGAATGCGGTTGTCATCAAGCAGTGCTACCGAAGGAATCGTCATGATCCCAGCCTAGGTGGATGCCTACAGCACCGGCTCAGGGGCTCGAATTAGGCTTATCGCATGAATCGGGGGCGCGTCGCGTGGATCGATCGGCTCCTCGCGCCCGCGAGGGGCACAGGGGTGTGCGGGGGCTCGGTGCCTAGCCGGCTTCCCGCGGCTGCGCCCACGCTGGCCGGTTTCAGTTACGTGCGGCCGCTGGGGGCCGGAGGCTTCGCCGACGTCTTCCTCTATGAACAGGACATGCCGCGTCGCGCCGTGGCCGTCAAGGTCCTGCTGGAAGACATCGTGGACGAGGCGCTGCTGCGGATGTTCGCCGCAGAGGCCGACGCGATGGCGCATCTGTCGGCGCATCCGTCGATCCTCACGATCTACCAGGCCAGCGTCTCGCCGGACGGGCGTCCCTATATCGTCATGGAGTACTGTCCCGCCTCCTTCGCCTCGCGCTACCGGCGCGAGACGATTCCCGTGGACGAGGTGCTTCGCACGGGGGTGAAAGTCGCGTCGGCTCTCGAGTCCGCCCACCGGGCGGGGCTGCTTCACCGCGACATCAAGCCGTCCAACATCCTGCTGACGGCATACGGCATGCCCGTGCTGTCGGACTTCGGGATCGCGGCATCCGTGTCAGCGCGGGAAGGCGTCGAGGTCTTCGCAATGAGCGTCCCCTGGAGCGCCCCGGAAATCATCGACGAGCGCACGAGTGGTTCGGTCCCGGCCGAGGTCTGGAGCCTGGGTGCGACGGTCTATTCGCTCCTGGCCGGGCGAAGCCCCTTCGAGCGCCCGTCGCACAGCGATAACACCCGGGATCACCTGAAGTCCCGCATCCGTCGCGCCGCCTACACCCCGATCGAGCGCTCCGACCTGCCGCCGGGCCTGGAGGACGTGCTGCGTCGCGCGCTCGCGAAGAACCCCGTCGACCGCTTCTCGTCCGCCGCGGAGTTCGCCCACGCCCTGCAGCTCGTGCAGTACGACGGCGGTATGCCCGTCACCCCGCTCGAGCTCGCCGATGCGGTGCCGCTGCCCGACCGCGAGCCCGATGCGGTTCCCGCGTTCGTGCGCCCGCGGGTGCCTCACGAATCTCCCCGCCGCAAGCGCACCCGCGACCGGGAGGCAACCGGCCGGGCGCCGAGCGACGATCTCCCCGAGACCATGACCCGTCGCCGGCCCGCATTGCTGTGGTCAGCGATCATCGGCGGCGCGATCGTCGTCACGGGCGTTGCCGCAGCCGTGATCGTGAGCGTGATCTGACATGGCCCGCTCGAGAGGCACACGACGCAGGGCGACGCCGCGCTGGGTCCTCGGCGGTGCGGCGGGCCTCGCGGCTGCCCTGGTGGTGGGTCTTGCCGCCGTCTGGCCCGGATACGACGCGCAGCAGACCCCCCTCGACGACGGCACGATCTGGGCCCTGCAGCGCGCGGGCGGCGGGCACTATGCGCGGGTGAACGCCGAACTCCTCGAGCTCGACACGGTCAAACAGATCGCCCAGCCGACCACGCTCGCGCAGACGCCGGATGCGGTGTGGGCGTTCGCCGCCTCGGCCACCAGAGTCGCCGGCATCGACCCCGCCACTCCCCCGACCTGGACGCTGGTGGTGTCGAGGCCTTCGCCACGACTCCCCGGGAACCCGCTCGGTCGTCACCAGCGGCGCGTCGGTTGCCTACCTCACCGAGGCCGGCGAGATCTTCGTCGGTCAGCTGTCGCGCCCGGGCGCCGCGCGCCTGGACACCGGTGATGACGATGAGCAGTTCGCCGCGGACACGATCACCCTCGGTCCCGCCGGCATCCTCGCCGCGTTCTCAGCAGACACCGGGCAGATCTTGCGCGCGGAGCTGGCCACGGGGCGGGTCCTCGGCGTCGACGAGGTTCCCGATCCCCCGGGCGATGGGGCTTCGCTGACGCTGGTGGGGCAGACCTGGGTGATGCTGGATGCCGATAGCGGGCGACTGTGGATTCAGGGCCGTGCCGCGCCGCTCGAGACATCGCTGCTCCCCGATGCGCGACTGGCAGCATCCGGCGACGACGACGACGAGGTCTTCATCGCCGACTCGCAGGGGCTCGTGGCCGTCGCACTCTCCGACGGCGCCCAGCGCCAGGTGACGGGCGGCTTCGAGGTGCGCGGGGTACCCGCTGCACCGCACACGCTCGGCGACGAGGTTTTCGCGGCGTGGCTCGCTCCCACCGGCGGCACACTGTGGTCGGAAGCGTCGGGCGACACCCCGCTGGACTACGCCGGCACGGATCTGGGATCGGATCCTCTCCCCGAATTCTTCGGCAACGGCCGCCGACTCATTCTGAATGAGACCCAGTCCGGATGGGTCTGGACCGTGCCCGCAGGCGACCTCGTCCCGTCGTCGCAGTCGTGGCAGATCGACGACCAGGTTGCCGCCGCCGAGTCCGATGACGCCGTTGCGCCCGAGGTTCTTGAGCCGAAGCCACCGGTCGCCGAGAATGACGCGTTCGGCGTCCGAGCAGGGCGAGCCATCACCCTCCCGGTGCTTCTGAACGACCACGATCCGAACGATGACGTGCTGAGCGTGGTCCCGGCATCCGTGTCGGCGTCAGCCTTCGGAGCGCCGGTGACCACGGATGCCGACCAGGTGCTGACCGTGGATGTTCCCGAGGACGCGTCGGGAAGCACAAGCTTCCAGTACCGCGTGACCGACGGCACCGCCGTGGACGGCCTGACCTCCGAACCCGCGACAGTGACCCTGACGGTCGTTCCCGAGACCGAGAACTCCGCTCCGCAGTGGTGCGGTACCGAGCGGTGCCTGGCGGGCTGGCCCGAGCCGATGACGGCGCCCGGCGGCACGGTCCGGTTCCCGATCCTCGATGCGTTCGTCGACCCGGACGGGGACGCGCTGTACGTGGCGGACGCGACTGTCGATGCCGGGCCCGGCACGGTCACGGTCGATCCCGCGGGAGTCCTGACGTACCAGCATCCGGACGCGAACGCCGAGGTCGCGGTGACGGCATCCCTGACCGTCACGGTCTCCGACAGTAAGGGCGCCCAGACCAGCCGAGCTCTCACCGTCAGTGTCGCGCCGGCCCCGAGGCTGGAGGCTGATTCGTTCGCCGTGACAGCGATCGTCGGTCGGGCAGTCACGGTCGACCTCCACGACCGCGTGCGCGGCGGATCCGGGTCGCCGACGCTGTCGGCCGTCACCGCCGGCGACGACGATTCCGGCATCGCCGTCAACGCCAGCGCCCTCTCGTTCGCCTACACGGCGCAGGCACCGGGTTCGACGGTGCTGCAATACACGGTTCGTGACGGTGACACCGAGCAGACCGCGACCGTGCGGGTGACGGCCCTCGCGCGGGAGGACGCCGAGTTGTCGGCGCCTCCCCTGGTCGCGTTCGTGAGACCGAACGAGGACACCACGGTCGATGTCCTGAGTGCTGTTTCCAACCCCGCGAACCTCGTCCTGCTGCTCAGCGATGTGCGCCCGCAGGCTGCCGAGGGCGCTTCGCTCAGTGTCGACCCGGTCGCCCAGTCCACGATCCGGGCCAGCGGGACGACAGCTGATGGCGTACCCGGCGAGATCGGCGTCGTCCGCTACACGATCTCCGATGGCACCGACGACCCGTCAGCGGCGATCACCGGCCAGCTCACGGTGATCCTGCTGCCCGCAGCGGCTGCCGACCCGCCGATCGCGGTTGCCGACACCGCAACGGTGCGGGTGGGGGGACAGGTCGACATCCCGGTGCTGGCGAATGACTCAGCTCCGACCGGGGGCTGCTGGCGATCGATCCGTCGCGGGTGGTCAACGAGACTGACGCGGGGCTCGCGTTCGCGACCAGCCGCACCCTGCGCTACCTCGCGCCCGACAGCCCGGGTACCTACAGCGTCGCGTACACCGCGTATCGGGTGGGCTACCCGGAACTCACCGACAGCGCGCGGGTCACCATCACGGTCCTCGGCGATGACACCAACACCGCCCCGTCGCCGGTCACCCTCGAGGGGCGCGCGCTCAGCGGCCGGTCGACCACCATCGGTTTCGACCCGTTCGGAATCGATCCCGATGGTGACAGCGTCTCGCTCGATGCGGTCATCGACCAACCCGTGGGAAGCGACGGCGCCCCGGCCGGCACCGCGAGTGTCTCGGCCGACGGCACGAACCTCATCTATACCGCCCCACCGGCCTGGAGCGGGCAGGCCTCGTTCACCTACCGGGTCCGCGACGGCCGTGGGGCAACGGCCACCGCACTCGCTCTCGTCGGGGTGCGCGATGCCCAGTCCGACCCGCGACCGGTGACCTTCTCGGACTACGTCCAGCTCGAGGGCGCGCAGTCCCCGGGCCGCGAAACCACGATCACCCCCTGGACAATGACGTGGACCCGTCGGGGGCTGAGCTGAGTCTCGTGGAGGTTCGACCGAACGCGCAGCCGGGAACAACCGAGTACGACGATCTGGATGCCCTGTTGGCGGACGTCGACCTCGAGGCGGGGACCGTCACGGTGCGCGCGGGTGATGTGCTCGGCACGTTCTCGTTCGTCTATACGGTCAGCAACCCCGCCGGCGACACCGCGATGGGTCTCATCGTTCTCAAGATCGTCCGCAATCCGGTCCCCGACTATCCGGAGGTGCGCGACACGGTGTTGACCGCCGAGACCATCGACGGTTTCGATGAGGGCATCGACGTGCTCACCGGCAAGGTCACGTGGGCAGGCGGAGACCCCGATTCGCTGGAGCTCGCGCTGTGGCGCGACACTCCGAACGCGACGGTCTCGGGCCGCCGCATCGCTGGAACTGCGCAGGCCGACGCGATGGTGATCCCCTTCAGTGTCACCGGCACGGCAACGGACGGCTCCCCCGTCACCTCCTACGGATTCCTCCGGGTGCCCGGAGAGTCGGATCTGCGCCCGACCCTTCGCACCGGCACCGGCGCCGTCACCGTGGGAGAGAACGACGCCGTCGACGTCGACCTCGCCGAGATCATCGCGATTCCCCGGGGCACGGACCTCGAGATCTCTCCGCTCGCCTCGGCCGGCGGCGCTCGGGCGGGCGCGACGTGCGAGCTGACGGCGGCAACGACCCTGCGCTACACAGCGGGCGCCGGAGCACCGTGGTCCGACACCTGTTCAATCCAGGCCCGCCTGGTGGGCGGTGAGGACTGGACAGTTCTGACGATCCGGTTCCTGATCGAGGCAGAGGCACCGCAGCCCATCCTCTCGGCCGCATCGCGCACGCTCAGTCCCGGGCAGACGGAGAGCTACGACCTGCGGCAACTGACGACGTGGACGGGAGCTCCCGACTGGGGGTCCCTCGAGTACGCCGTCGAGGCCGCGGGCGACCAGTTCCAGGTCTCACTCACCGGCTCGCGCCTGGAGGTCACGGGGGCCGACAACGCGAATCCTGGCCGTACCGAGGCCGTGCTCGTGCGCCTGGTGAGCCATCCGGATGCCGAAGCGGCGACGCTGACGCTCGTCGTCGGACCGGCACCGTCGACGCTGCCCAAGGCCGGTACCGTGACACAGCAATGCTCCCAGGCCGGAGGCAGCACCTCGTGCGAGATCCCGGTGATCGGTATCGCCGGCGAAGTGAACCCGCTGCCGGGCACACCGCTGCGACTGGCTGCGGTCACGAGCCCCGCGAACTGCTCGGACGTCACGTTCGCGGTGGCAACCGCGTCGACGGTCAGAGCGACGTGGGCGGCGGATGCACCGGGTGCGTCGGATTGCACGGGCACGTTCGAGGTCGCCGACGCGCAGGGGCGGCTCTCGAGCGGCGAGCGCACGGGAACCGTGGTGTTGGATCTCAGGGGTCTTCCTGCTGATCCCCCGACGATCGAATGGACCGCATTCGACGCGACGACCGTGACCCTCCGTGTCACCGGAGCCGGCGGGTCCTACCCCGCCGTCGAATCCTTCCGCGTCAGCGGCGGCGGGCAGGACATCACCTGCGGGGCCGACGGACTGTGCCCGCCGATCACGGCGGAGGCGGGGACGAAGATCCGCTACCAAGCCTGGGCTGTCAACAGCGTCGGAGAGTCCCGAACATCGACCAGTGCTGTCACCGCCTGGCCGTATCTGGCGCCCACCGCGCCGACGGCGGTCTCGGCGCAGCCCGTTCCGACCTCCGACGGCAGCGGCAACGTCGCCGCGGTCACGGTGGGTGGTTTCGATGCGACGACCGGCTCGGTTCGCGTGAGCAGTCCTGTCACGGGGGCCTCGGAGACGCTCTCCGTCCCGTCGGGAGGGGGCGAGGTGGTCTTCCCGGAGTTCGCGGTGGGAGCCAACCGGCAAACGACGCTGACGGTGACACCGCTCTCCCGTTTTGACTATCCGCCCATCGCGTCAGGCACGACCGAGGGGACATCGGCATCCGTCGTCGCGTACGGGGTCGGCGCGCCCCTCGTGCAACTTCGCTTGGAACCGAGCGATGACGGCAGCGGCGAGGTCCGCGCGGTGGCGACCGTTGCCGCAAACGGGGTCGGGACGCAGCTGTGGGTGGGGATCGCCACGGGCACCACCTGCACCGTCGAGTTCGTCGGGAACGTCACCAGCGGCGAGGTCGACGAGGTCATCGCGGGCACCGTCTGGGAAGACACCTCGGCCCGGGCGTGTGCGGAGTACCGGATCGGATCCACCTCATTCGGGGTTGCCGCTGCCGGCCCCGTGACGGCTCAGCCGACCGAACCCATCCCGGCGCCGTCGGGCACGACCACCTACACGATCGCCCCCGCGCCGACGGTGTCGGGACAGACCGCGACGTGGTCGCAGGTGAGCGGACCGGTGCTGGATCACCCTCGCTACCAGGCGCGCTACGGTCCGTCGCGCACCACCGACTTCGCCAGCCTCTTCCGCATCGGCGATGATCCCGGACCGATCGAGGCCTGGTGGTGCGTCGGGGACGTGTGTTCTGACGATGCGACGACGATCACCCCCTCGGGCGCCGCATACACGACACAGGTCGTCTTTCCCACCACCTGCGACGCCGACGGCGAACCATCCGCGACGATGGTGGATGCCGCACCGGGTGACTACAGCGTGACAACAACTGCCTCACCGACGGCGGGCGGGACCGAGACGGCGTGGGAGATCACGGTGTCGTTCTCGGGTCGCCTGAGCGGTCTGGACGCGTATACCCATACGGGCCTGGTGTGCCCCGCCCCGACACCGTGATTTGCAAACCGTGATCTGCCAACCGTGACCTGCGAGAGGACTCCATGACCGTCACAGCCGACCAGGTGACCCGGTTCCACGACACGTTCCGCGTTCTTGTCGAGAACGTCGAGAACGTCGTGCTCGGCAAGCGTCACGTCATCGAGCTCGCCTTCACGGCGATGATCGCGCAGGGTCATCTGCTGCTGGAGGACTACCCGGGCACGGGGAAGACCTCGCTGGCTCGGGCACTGGGTCAGAGCGTCGACGGTGTGAGTTCTCGCATCCAGTTCACCCCCGACCTCCTGCCGGGCGATGTGACAGGCATCACCGTCTACGACCAGAAGCGCGGCGAGTTCGAGTTCCATCGCGGACCCGTCTTCGCCAACATCGTGCTGGCCGACGAGATCAACCGGGCCAGTCCCAAGACCCAGTCCGCGCTGCTGGAGGTGATGGAGGAGGGACACGTCACGATCGACGGCGTGACCCGCCCGGTCGGTCAGCCCTTCCTCGTGGTCGCGACCCAGAACCCCATCGAGCAGGCAGGAACCTACCGGCTCCCCGAGGCGCAGCTCGATCGCTTCCTCATCAAGGCGACGCTGGGCTATCCCGATCACGCAGCGACCCTGCGCATCCTCGAGGGCACCGCCACCGAGCGCGTCGAGCTCTCGCCCGTGGTGTCGCTGGACGGCATCCGCGGGATGTCGGCGCTGGCTCGCGATGTCTACGTCAGTCCGGTCGTCCTCGACTACATCGCCCGGGTCGTCGAGGCCACCCGTGCGGCGGTGGAGGTACGACTCGGCGTCAGTGTGCGCGGCGCGATCGCCATCACGCGCGCCGCCAAGACCTGGGCTATCGCGCACGGCCGCGGATTTGTGACGCCGGACGACGTGAAGGCTCTCGCCGAGGCCGTCCTCTCCCACCGGCTCGTGCTGGATCCGGAGGCCGAGTTCGACGGAGTCACCGCGCGGGCGGTGATCGGTCAGGTCCTGCTGGATGTCGCGCCGCCGACCCAGCGCGAGGCGCCATGACACCCACTCCCCTTACCCGCGAGGTGACCGCGACGCAGGCGAGCAGCCGAACGCGGATGACGCAGACCCATGGCACGACGGTCATCGCCATGCGCGGGGTCGGGGTCTGGCACCGCGTCAGCGCACGATTCGTCGCGGCGTGGCGCTGGGTGCGCGGGGTCGTGCGACCCGGGGGCTGGCTCGCGCTCGCCGTCGCGACCGTGGGGTTCGGCGTCGGCATCCGCTTCGGGATCGCCGAGCTGATCGCGGCGGGCATCCTCGCGTGGGTTCTGCTGCTTCTGGCCCTCCCGTTCCTCCTCCGGGCGCGACCGTACGAGGTCGATTTCGACCTCGCGCACGACCGGGTCGTGGCCGGGTCCAGCGCCCACGCGCAGATCACGGTGCGCACGGATGCGTCCCCGGTGGCGCTGCCGGGAACCATCGACATTCCGGTCGGGACGGGAATCATCGACATTCCGGTCCCGCTGCTTCGGCGCGGAACCGCTCACACCGAAGCTGTCGAGATCCCCGCTCCCCGCCGTGGCGTGGTCCCGATCGGTCCGATCAGCTCGGTGCGCGGCGATCCGCTGGGACTGCTGCGCAGAGAGGCGACCTGGGCGCAGATTCGAACGCTCCACATCCACCCGCGCACGACCGCCATTCCGCCCACCTCGGCGGGCTTCATCCGCGACCTCGACGGCCGCCCCTCCCCGTGCTGGTCGACTCGGACATTTCGTTTCACGCGATTCGCGAGTACGTCCCCGGCGATGCGCAGCGGCACGTGCACTGGAAATCGACCGCCAAGACCGGAACGCTCATGGTCCGTCAGTACGAGCAGACCCGTCGATCACGGATGGTGATCGCGATCGACACGGATCGTGACAGCTACCGCGACGAAGACGAATTCGAACTCGCGGTCAGCGTCGCCGCGTCCCTCGGGGTCCGCGGCGTACGCGACGGCCGGGACGTTCAGGTCGTCGTCGGTGAAGAGATCCCCGAGTTCGCGCGAACCCGCGTGCGCTCGATCCGGGAACTCCCCACGATGACCGAACGCATCCTGATGGATGCCCTCGCAGGGGTGACGAGCCATGACGCCGTGAACCCGCTCTCCGAGGTCTCGGCGCTGGCTGTCGAGGCCCACAGCGACGTCTCCCTCGCCTTCCTCGTGGGCGGCTCGACGATGACGGCGGCCGGGTTGCAGCGAGCGGCGCTGGCATTCCCCTCTCACGTCGGGGTCGCGGCGGTGATCTGCGATCTCGAAGGCGAGCCGCGTCTGCGGCGCCTGGGGGACGCAACCGTGATCTCGATCGGTGTGCTCGACGATCTGCGCCAGATCCTGCTGCGCGGAGCGCAATCGTGAGGCCTGTGATGATCCTGGGTACGGCAGCGTTCATGGTGGTCGCCGCCGTCATCGGCGCGATCGGCATGTGGCCGATCTACGAGGACCCGTGGTTCGTCGTGATGGCGGCGGCAGCGATCGCCCTCTCGGTCGGTGTCGGCACGGTGTCGCTGGTGCGTGCCTGGGCGTGGTGGCGCACGGCGATCGCGTTCGCGGCTGTCTTCGTCGTCGCCGGCGTTCCCCTCGCCGTACCCGCCGTCCTCACCGACCCGAGCCAGCTTCCCGCCGCCCTCATCGGCGTGATCAGCGCGCCGGTCACAGGACCCAACAACCTGCTGACCCTGGAATTGCCGTTGGGGACCTACCAGGCGACGCTCGCCCCGGCCTTTCTCGTCCTGGTGGCCGCACCAGGGACCGCCCTGACAGTCGGCGCGAGCAGATCGCGGTGGTGGGGTATCGCGGCGCCGGTGTCGCTTGCACCGGCGGTATTCGCGATCGTCTTCGGCGCGACGACCGCGACTCCCAGCATCCTGGCCGCGCTGCCGATCGCAGGCCTCCGGGAGGCCCTGATCGGCATCGCCGCGTGCCTGACGACGCTGCTGTGGATGCTGTGGCGCTCGGTGACCGTGCGGCGCCTGGCCCTGCGCGAGGCAGGTGGCATTCGCCAGCGCTCTGCTCCCCGCGCGGCGATCGGCCGGGCGGGGATCGGCGCCGCCATGCTGGCTGTCGCCGTCATCGCCGCCGTCAGCGTCACACCGATGCTGACGGCCCTTCATCCCCGCACGGTTCCGCGCACGGCGACCGAGCCGGTCATCCGCCTCGCCCTGGAGACGAGCCCCCTGTCGACCTATCGTGCGATGTTCGGCGACGACCTCGCCGACGAGGTGCTCTTCGAGATCACGACGGCGGGGGTCGACCGCGTGCGGCTGGCGACCCTGAGCGTCTACGACGGGCAGATGGCCCGGGTCACCGACCCCGGCGCGGGGACGAGTGATTCATCAACGGCATACACGCGGCTTCCGTCGGCGCGTCTGCCGGGCGCCGGTGACGGGGTGCGGGCCGACGTCGTCATCGGTGAGGACGCCGGGATCTGGGTTCCGACCGTGGGGGCGGTGTCAGCGATCGCCTTCGACGGTCCCGATCGAGCCGCGCTGGCCGACGGCTTCTTCTACGACGCCCCCGCGGGGTCGGGTATCGAGATCAGCCCCGTGTACGGCGCCGGAACCGCGTACACGCTCCTCGCGACGACCCCGCCGGCGATGGATCTCTCGGCGGCAACGCCACCCCGCTCGGCGCCGACCGTGGACGAGGCCGTCGTTCCCGCCAGCCTCACGCAGTGGATCCGACTCCAGGATGCCGGGGGCGCCGGCGCGGGCTTGGACGACCTCATCGACCGGCTCCGGAACCGCGGATACCTCAGCCACGCCCTCGAAACGCCAGCCCCGGATGCCGCGTGGGTCGCGGACCTCGGGGACTACACCTTCGCGCCCAGCCGCGCCGGACACTCCACCGACCGCATCGATGCTCTCTTCACGGCGCTCGTGGACCGCCAGACCCAGTTTCCCGACGCGACGGACGCCGAGCTGGTCGCCGCAGCAGGCGATGACGAGCAGTTCGCTGTCGCTGCGGCCCTGATCGCCGACCAGCTCGGATTCCCGTCCCGGATCGTTGTCGGCGCCCGACTGCAGGCCGTGGACGGCTCAGCCGAAGGCATCCCTCCGTGCGACGACGGCTTCTGCCGCGGCCGCAACATCACCGCGTGGGTCGAGGTGCAGGATGTCTCGGGCACCTGGATCCCGGTCGATGTCACTCCGCAGCACGAGATCCCGATGGACGCCGTCGTCGACGAGCGGCGGGATCCCGAGAACGCGACGGATGTCGAGAGCGAACGAGCCGAGGTCGTCCAGCCTCCCGACGCCGACCCGGCCGACGCGGACCCGCGCAGCTCCGACGACGAGGAGACCGCGGCTGACCTGTCGGGCCTGATCCTGGCGGCGCGGATTGTGGGCAGCATCCTGCTCATTCTGGGTATCCTCCTCGGACCGCTCGCGCTCATCGTCGCCGCCAAGGCCTGGCGACGCCGTCGTCGACGGCACGCCCCGGTTCCCGCGGACCGGATCTCGGGGGCTGGGACGAGTGGGTGGACGCGACCATCGATCACGGCGCACCGCTGCCCGCGACCCACACGCGCGCCGAGTTCGTCGAGGCGGCCGGCGCGACTCCGGATGCTCGCCGGCTCGCGTCCCTGGCCGACCACGCGAGTTTCGCCGACGAGGCGCCGCGCGATGACGAGGCAACCGCGTTCTGGGGTCTGGTCGACCGCGAGCGCGAGCGGCTCGTCGGAGCCGGTTCGTGGCGCGATCAGCTGCGGGCGGCGCTCTCGCTGCGCTCCCTGCGGCGCGGTCGCAGCCAGCGCGGCCGCAGCACGCGTGAGGGGCGCCCGTAGCGGTTACGATCGAAGGCTATGCCCGCGCCAGAGCCCGTCATCGTCTACCCGCCGGAGCTGCCCGTCAGCGCCGCCCGGGACGAGATCGCGCGCGCCATCGAGAACAACCAGGTCGTGATCGTGGCGGGTGCGACGGGGTCGGGTAAGACGACGCAGCTCCCGAAGATCTGTCTCGAGCTCGGCCGCGGCCGCATCGCCCACACCCAGCCGCGGCGCATCGCGGCGCGCTCGATCGCCGAGCGGATCGCGCAGGAACTCCAGGTGCCGCTGGGCGGGGCCGTGGGCTACCGGGTGCGGTTCACGGATGCCGTGAGCGACGACACCCGGATCACGCTGATGACCGACGGCATCCTGCTCAACGAGATCCACCGGGATCGTCTGCTGCGTCGCTACGACACGATCATCATCGACGAGGCGCACGAGCGGTCGCTGAACATCGACTTCCTGCTCGGGTATCTGCGCCGCATCCTTCCGAAGCGCCCGGACCTGAAGGTCATCGTGACCTCGGCGACGATCGATCCCGAGAGCTTTGCCCGGCACTTCTCCCCGCGACCCAAGGATCCGGACGCGGCGGCTCCCGTCGTCGAGGTCTCGGGGCGAACCTACCCCGTCGAGGTCCGCTACCGACCCCACGATGAGAACGCCGAAGACGACATCGACGGCCTCGTCGCCGCGCTGCGCGAGCTGGATCGCGAGGAGCGAGGCGATGTTCTCGTGTTCCTGCCCGGCGAGTCCGAGATCCGCGACGCAATGGATGCCGTCCGCGGCATGTACGCGAACGATGCAGCGCCCACCGAGGTGCTCCCCCTCTACGGTCGCCTGAGCGCAGCCGAACAGCACCGGGTCTTCGAACCGTCGATGCGCGCCGGAGTGCGCCGGCGCGTCATCCTCGCTACGAATGTCGCGGAGACGAGCCTGACCGTTCCCGGTATCCGGTATGTGATCGACACCGGGACGGCACGCATCTCGCGCTACTCGGCGAGGTCGAAGATTCAACGCCTGCCGATCGAGGCGATCTCGCAAGCGTCAGCGCAGCAGCGCTCGGGCCGCGCCGGGCGAACGGCACCGGGAATCGCGATCCGGCTCTACGCCGAGGACGACTTCGCCGGGCGCCCCGAGTTCACCGAACCCGAGGTCCTGCGCACCAACCTGGCCGCCGTCCTGCTGCAGATGATGGCTCTCGGGATGGGAGATGTCGCTGCCTTCCCGTTCCTCACTCCCCCGGACTCGCGCGGCGTCAAGGCCGCGATGGACCTCCTCCTCGAGCTCGGCGCGGTCGCGGCAGGTCGGCTGACGAAGGTCGGCCGCGAGCTCGCGCGCCTGCCGATCGACCCCCGGTTGGCGCGGATGCTCGTCGAGGCGCGCCAACGGGACGTGCTGCCCAGCGTCCTGGCGATCGTGGCGGGACTGTCGATCCAGGATGTTCGCGAACGCCCCGAAGAGCAGCGTGAGCAGGCAGATCGCCTCCACGCCCGCTTCACCGACCCCACGAGCGACTTCCTGTCACTCCTCGGTCTGTGGAACTACCTGCAGGAGAAGCAGTCCGAGCTCGGCTCGAGCGCGTTCCGGCGCCTGTGCCGCGCCGAGTTCCTGAACTACGTCCGGGTGCGCGAATGGGTGGATGTGCACCGTCAGCTCGCCGACCTTCTGGGCGCGACACGCGCGAAGTCCCGCGTCGATGCCGACCCGGATGCCGTGCACCGCGCCATCCTGTCGGGACTGCTCTCGCAGATCGGCATCCGGGATGACCGCACGGCAGCCTCGGGAGCCCGGGGAGCCGGCGCCGGCAAGGCGCGCCGCCCCGTGGCGGAGTACCGAGGAGCCCGGGGAGCGCGCTTTGCGATCTTCCCCGGATCCGGCCTGCGCAAGAAGGGTCCGGATGCCGTGATGGCCGCTGAACTCGTGGAAACCTCGCGGCTGTTCGCCCGAACTGTCGCGGCGATCGATCCGGCGTGGGCCGAGGAGCTGGCCGGCGACCTCGCCCACCGCCAGCTGGGAGAGCCGCACTGGTCGCGGTCGGCCGGTGCGGCATCCGCGTACGAGAAGGTGACCCTGTTCGGGGTGGAGATCATTCCAAAGCGGCGGGTTCAGCTCGCTCGTTTCGATCGGCCCCTCGCGCGGGAGCTCTTCCTTCGCCATGCGCTCGTGGCCGGCGAATGGGATGCCGCGAACCTCGACAAGCGCCTCACGGCGTTCGACCGGCGCAACGCGGATCTACGGCGCCGCCTGGAGAAGCTCGAGGAACGGGAGCGCCGCCGCGACATTCTCGCCGGCGACGAGGCGGTGTTCGCGTTCTACGACGCACGGATCCCGCGGGACGTGTTCGATGTGCGCTCGTTCGAGTCATGGTGGCGCGATGCGTCCGCTCGCACGCCGCGCCTGCTCGACATGGGCGAGTCCGACCTTGCCGAGGGTGCCGCGAACGCCCGCAGCGACGAGTATCCCTCGCGGTGGACGCAGGGCGATCAGGTGCTCTCGCTGAGCTACCGCTTCGAGCCGGGTGCGCCCGACGATGGGGTCAACGCGGTCGTGCCGGTGGCACTGCTCGCGGGGCTTCGCGACACCGGATTCGACTGGCAGGTGCCGGGCCTGCGCGACGATCTGATCGCCGCACTCATCCGGGCGCTGCCCAAGCCCATCCGTCGCCACGTCGTACCCGCCGCCGACTGGGCGGCGCGATTCTCGGCGGACCTGGTGGGCGAGGGTCCCGAGGATCACAACGGCCTCCCGCCGATGACGCTTCGGGCGGCGCTCGCGGCGCGAGTGCAGCGCGTGGCTCATCAGCCCGTCACCGCGAGCGACTTCGACCTTGAGCGCGTTCCCGCACACCTGGGGATCTCGTTCCGGGTCGTCGACCAGCGCGGACGCACGCTCGGATCCGGACGCGATCTCGCCGGGTTGCAGCAGGAGCTCGCCGGAGCCGCGCGCGGCGCCGTGGCATCCTCACTCTCCGCCCCGAAGCGACCTCCGGCGCCTGCGCAGCGATCGCCGCGGCCGGATGCCGACGCGGCGGCCGTCACCGAGGTATCGGGGCTCACCGACTGGACGATCTCCGACCTTCCCTCCGTCGTCGATACGCGCGTGGCCGGCGGTGTCGTGCGCGGCTACCCCGCCCTCGTTGACGAGGGAGAGAGCGTGGCGCTGCGGATCGATGCGACCCCGGAGGATGCCGCGCGAGCCACGGTCGGCGGCCTTCGTCGCCTGCTGCTGCTGGCGGTGCCCTCCCCCGCCACGTATGTGCTCGACCACCTCACTGCCCCCGAGAAGCTCGCGCTGGCAGCATCCCCGTACCCGTCGGCGCGCGCACTCGTGGAAGATTGCCGGGTCGCGGTGGCTGACGCCGTCATCGGCCGGTTCTCCGAGCCGATCCGGACGCGAGCCCAGTTCGAGGCGGCGCGCGATGCGTTCTCAGCCGAGGTCACCGACGCCCTGTTCTCGGCGGTCTCGCTGTGCGCGCGCATCCTCACCGCCGCGCGCGAGGTCGAGAAGGGGCTGCGGGAGCTCAACGCCATGACCCTTCTCGCGGCACTTACCGACATTCGAGGGCAGCTGTCGGGGCTGATCTATCCCGGCTTCGTATCGGCTGTCGGGATCAGCCGGCTCGCCCACTACCCGCGATATCTTGCTGCCCTTGTCGCCCGAACCGGCGCCTTGGCCGAGAACCCGGGTCGGGATCGCCAGCGCCTGACCGAGTATGAGCGCGCGGCCGCGATCTACCGCGACGCCGGCGGGACGATTCCTCCGGCAGCGGATGCTCCCCCCACCCTCGTGCACGGTCGCTGGCTGCTCGAGGAGTACCGGGTGAGCCTGTTCGCGCAGAGCCTCGGCACAGCCGAGCCGGTATCGCTGCAACGGTTGACGAAGGCCCTCTCCGGCGCCTGAGCCCGGCGGGCGGTTCTCGCGCGGTATCGGCAGCGTCGGCCTCGGCGCGATCGAAGGCCGCGATCAAAGGCCGCGATCAAAGGCCGCGATCGAAGGGCGCGATCGAAGGGCACTGTCACACAGCGACACAGAGCGCGAGCGCAAGCACGGGTGCATGTCACCATGAGAAGGTGACCACTCCCGCGCCTGACCCCGCCGCGTCCTTCGCGACCGCACAGGTGCAGGCGGGGTACGAGCCGGGTATCGCGCAGAACACCGCTGTCGTGCCGATCTACCAGTCCAACGGGTACGAGTTCCCCTCCCTCGCGCAGGCGCGCGACGTGTTCGCGCTGCGCAGCCTCGGTAATGTCTACAGCCGCAACGCGAACCCGACCCAGGCGGTGTTCGAGCAGCGCATCGCTGCCCTCGAAGGCGGGCGAGCCGCCGTCGCGGTGGCCTCGGGGCAAGCAGCCGCAGCGGCGGCGATCCTCTCCCTGGCGTCGGCGGGTGACCACGTGGTTGCGGCCCGCCAGCTCTATGGCGGCACCGTCGATCTCCTGTCGGATTCCCTGGGCAGCCTCGGGATCGAGGTCACCTACGTCGACCAGGACGACACGGCAGCCTGGCGCGACGCGGTTCGGCCTCGCACGCGGGCCTTCTTCGCCGAGACGATCACCAACCCGCTCGCGACGGTGCTCGACATCCGTGCTGTCGCCGATATCGCCCATGCCGCGGGCGTGCCGCTGGTCGTCGACAACACCGTCGCCTCGCCCTACCTGGTGCGCCCCGGCGAGCACGGAGCCGATATCGTCATCCACTCCGCCACGAAGTACATCGGGGGCACGGCGTCGCGCTCGGCGGCGTCGTGGTCGACATCGGATCGTTCGACTTCGGCGCCGACCCCGAGCGGTGGCCGCAGTTCACGACGCCCTACCGCCGTTTCGGCGACCTCGTGCTGTGGGACCGGTTCGGTGAGCAGGGCCTGGCTCTTGTGGTGTACATCAAGACCCGGTTCGTGCACGACTTCGGGACGACGCTGCCGGCGTGGTCCTCCTTCCAGCTGCTGCAGGGTCTGGAGACTCTCGACCTGCGGATGCAACGTCATTGCGCGAGCGCACTCGCGGTCGCGCGCTTCCTCGAGCAGCACCCCGCCGTGGAGCGGGTGTGGCATCCGGGGCTGCCCTCGAGCCCGTGGCATGCGACGGCCCAGCGCTACCTGCCGCGCGGGGCGTCATCGGTGTTCTCGTTCGATCTCGTCAGCACCGGCGATGCGGATGCCGATGATCGCCGCGTCGAGCGAGTCATCGATGCCCTGCGCGTCATCCGCCTCGTCGCGAATATCGGCGATGCCCGCAGCATGGTCAACCACCCGGCATCCATGACGCACCTGCACCTGACCGCGGATCAGCTGCGCGACGCCGACATCTCGCCGCGGACGATCCGGCTGTCGATCGGCCTCGAGGACGAGGCCGACCTCATCGCCGACCTCGCCCAGGCGCTGGGCTAAGCGACCTCGCCCAGGCGCTGGGCTAGGAGGCTTCGATGAGCGCGCGGTAGAACCCGATGCCCCGCAGCCATACCTCGACCCGGATGCGCTCGTTGTGGGAGTGCAGCGTGTCACGCTCTGCCCGCGTGAGGTGGAACGGCGTGAACCGATAGACGTGCTCGCTGATCGCCGTGAACCACCGGCTATCACTTGCACCGAGCTGTACATACGGCGTCGGGACGACATCCGTACCGAGCGTCGAGACGACAGCGCCGGCGATTCGCCGCCACGGCTCTCCCCGCCACGGCGAGACCGGCGACGGGTTCGACGCGTGACGGATCTCGATCTCGACATTGTCGTCGGACACCGCGCGGCGCACGTGCGCCGTCGCGCTCTCGATCGTGTCTCCTGTGAGCAGACGGATGTTGACAGAGGCCTTTGCGCTCGTGGCCAGGACGTTCTCGCCGGGAGCACCACTGAGTTCGGTCACGACCGCGGTGGTGCGTACCATCGCGTTGGTCTCGGGTCCGCCCAGCGTGAAGGCGCCGGCCAGAATCGGTCCCGTGATCTCGCCGCGGCGGAACAGGGTCCGAAGTGGCTCGGGGGCGTGCGGCGAGAGCGTTGCGAGCATTGCGCGCACGGGGGAGCGAGCCGGGTCGGAAAGGGCTTGCGCCGCAGCCGGTCGATCGCCCGAGCCAGGCGTGCGGTAGCCGGCATGGCGGGTGGCGTCGATGCGTGCCCGCCCTGCTCACGGACGGTCATCACGAGGGTCATGACGCCGCGCTCGGCGACACCGATCATCGCCGTCGGGATGGTGACGCCCGGGATGATTCCCTCGACGACGGCGCCTCCCTCGTCGAGAACCAGTCCCGGATGGATGCCCCGCTCCGTCAGGTGGGCAACGATCCCGCGGGCACCATCTCCCGCCGTCTCTTCGTTATGACCGAACGAGAGATAGATGTCGCGCGCCGGCGTGTGGCCGTCCGCGACCAGCGTTTCCACGGCTTCGAGAATCGCGACGAGAGATCCCTTGTCGTCGATCGCACCGCGCGCATGGAGTTCGGCCTCCTCGCCCTCGCCGACGATTTCGGCTCCGAACGGCGGATGCTCCCACTCCTCGTCGACGACGGGGACGACATCCATGTGGGCCATGAGCACGAGCGGGTCCTCGGAGGTGGCACCCGGCCAGCGGTAGAGCAGGGAGTGTCGGGCGATCACCTCGCGCTCGAGACGCTCGTGGGTCTGGGGGTACAGACGTTCCAGTGCGCGGTGGAACTCGTCGAACACTGCGGCATCCATGCGCGACTCATCGGCGTACGAGACGGTGGGGATGGACAGGAGTTCCCGGAAACGGTCCAGCGCGGTGGTCATTCTTCGAGGCTACTCGCGGCGCCGGGCAGACGGCATCCTGACTACGCTCGAGGTATGACTGCACTGCGTTGGGGAATTCTGGCGACCGGAGGCATCGCGCACGCCTTCACGAGCGACCTGCGGACGGCTGGTCTGTCGGTGTCGGCTGTCGGGTCCCGCCGCCCGGAGGCCTCGGAGGCGTTCGCTGCGCAGTTCGACATCCCCCACGCCCACGGCTCCTACGAGGAGCTCGTCGCCGACCCCGACGTCGATATCGTCTACATCGCCACGCCGCATCCGATGCACGCCGACAACGCCGTGCTCGCCCTGGAAGCGGGCAAGCACGTGCTGATCGAGAAGCCGTTCACCCTCACCGGGGCCGAGGCCGAGCGCGTGCGCGAGGTTGCCCGATCGCGCGGGCTGCTGGCGATGGAAGCGATGTGGACCCGATACCTCCCGCATATGGTGCGGATCCGCGAGATCATCGCCGCGGGCACCCTGGGTGAGATCCGCACCGTGTTCGCCGACCATACGCAACGAATCTCGTCGGATCCGGGGCACCGCCTGAACGCCCTCGAGCTCGGCGGCGGGTCGCTCCTGGACCTCGGGATCTATCCCGTCTCGTTCGCGTGGGACGTGCTCGGCGCGCCGGTGACGGTGACAGCCCGGGGCCGCCTGGGTGACACGGGCGCTGACGCAGAGGTTGCGACGATCTTCACGCACGAGGGCGGCGCGGTTTCGACGTCGATATCGACCTCGCGGGCCGTCGGACCCAATACCGCTCACGTGCTGGGCACCGACGCACGCATCGATATCGATCGGGTCTGGTACACCCCGACCTCGTTCCGGGTCGTCGCCGCGGACGGGACCGTGATCGAGGAGTATCAGAGCGAGGTCGAGGGACGCGGCATGCAGTATCAGGCTCTCGCCGCCGAGCGATTGCTCGCCGAGGGCAAGACCGACAGCGACCTGCTCCCGCTAGACGAATCGGTCGCCATCATGCATGACCTCGATGAGCTGCGCGCCCAGCTCGGTGTGCGCTACCCCGGCGAGTAGCGGCCCAGCCAGAGCGATCTGGGCTCAGGCGGCGGCCGAGTCCACCCGGAACACGGGAAGTCGGCGCTCCGGAGCAACGATGTACTGACGACCGCTCGGTGAGATCCACAGCAGCGACCCGTCTCCGGTCTGGATGACCCGCCACCCGCCATGGTGCTTGACCGTATGGTGCCCCTGACAGAGCGGGGCAGTATTCACAACCGAGGTCTCACCACCGTGTTCCCAGGCGAGCGAGTGGTCGATCTGACATCGGGAGGCGGGGACTCCGCACCCCGGCGCCATACATCTGTCGGCGCGCCATTTCGTCAGCGCCACCATGTCTGGCGGTGGTCGGTACCGGGTTCTGCCGACCGAAAGAACGACCCCGGTTTCGGGGTGGGTCAGTACCCGAATCCAGGACGACGCCGCGCCGGCGAGTTCTCGCGCTGTCTCGATCGGAATGGGACCGACGCCCTCCACGACCGCGGGGTCGTGGGCGCCGTCCCCATCCGCACCGAGCAGCGCAAGCGCAGGGATCGTCACGACAACCGTGGGGCGAATGCCGCGCACATCCTCCGGGTGAGCAGGAACGATGCCGTCGAGCAGGAGATCGCACAGGATGTCGGCACGGATCTCGTCCAATGTGCGGTCATCGGGCTGAGAGCCGTTGCCGTCGCCGCCCCGCGCCGCGAGCAATGCCTTGCCCTTCGCTGTCATCCGTCCGTGGATCGCGTGCGCTTCGACCGTGGGAACCAGTGCGTGCAGCCAGGACATCCCGTCAACATCCGGCTCGACGAAGATCCGGCGGCGCCGGACGGCGTGCTCGTGACGCACCGACAGTGAAGGCGCCAGTTCCCGGTCGATGAGGCGTCGCAGTGCCCGCCGGAACGGACCGACCGCGAGGGACTCGGCGAGGTCGCGCGCATTCTCGACGAGCCGTGCCGCAACGTCTGGTTCGAGAGGAGCGAACTCATCCACGATGATCGTGGCGTGCCGCTCGGTCATTCCCGCGCGGGCCAGCGAATCCCAGACCGTCGGGTACCGATGCACGAGAGCCTGGGCCCGGTACATCAGCATGCCTGCCTGGTTCTCGGTGATCCGGAGTGCTGCGGCAAGCTCCAGGCGCACCGACCGCTCGATCAGCTCCCGCGAACCGCCGCCGTACCGCGTGACGTCGTCGAGCGCCTCCAGACGAAGCTGGTCGATGCGAGCGAGCCGCTGAGCAGCGAACACAGCCTCCATCGTCGCGACTTCGAGCACGAGCGCCACGGCGTCGGGCTGCGGTGGCACCCAACCGACTTCGTCGTCGAAGTCGCAGACATCCCCCTCGTAGACACCGGCGTCGTGCGGATCAGCCCAGATCGCGCCATCCACGTCACGGGCGTGCTCGCCCGGGTTTGTGATGCCGACCTCGTCCATACCCCGACACTACGAGGGGGTTCCGACATTGAGCCCTCGCGGGACCCGGCCGGAGGGATCTGCCCCGTCAGCGTCGCGTCGACCACCAGGCCCACGCGACGAGCACGGGCTGGAAGAACAGCCGAACGAGGCGTTTCGTGTCGGTGTCGAGGCCGAAACCGTCGCGCTTCTCGACGTACTGCGAGACGTTGCCGGGGAAGATCGCGATGAAGAATGCCGCCAGGATCGCGCCGACGCGGCGCCGCTCCTTGGGCAGGGCGACAAGCGCCGTGCCGAGCATCACCTCGACCACACCCGAGGCGACGACGATCGCATCCTCGTCGAGCGGTGAGAGCTCTGCAGCCCACGGCGGCACCTGCGCCTGGAACTCCTTGCGAGCGACCGTGAGGTGCGTCACCCCCGCGAAGATCATCGCGCCGCCCAGCATCCACCTCAGTACTGTTCGCATGCGCCCAGCCAATCCCGCGCACCGGGGATTGTCAACGACGTTGACGAATGCCGACGCTCGCGCCTCGGTCAGCGTTCGGGCGAGATCGCGACGGCGAGCGCCCAGACGACCAGAAGCGGCTGCAGCAGGAGCCGCGCGAAGCGTCGCGTGTCCGTGTCGAGCAGCGGCGCTGACCGCCTCGTCCGCCATTGATGGACGTTGCCCGGGAACACCGCGATGAAGAATGCCGCCACCGCAGCGCCGAGGCGTGCCCGTTCGCGGGGCAGCGCCACCAAGCCAGCGCCGAGCATGATCTCCACCGCTCCCGAGCCGACGACGATCGCATCCTTGTCGGTGCGCAGCATCCGTGTCGCCCACTCCGGCACCACGATGCGGTAGCCACGCCTGCCCCAGGTCAGGTGCGACACCCCCGCGGTAACCAGCAGAGCGGCCAGCAACCAGCGGAGCAGTGTCATGCCGTGCGCCGACCCGCGGCCGGGTGGACCTCGATGGGTTCTTCGTGCAAGCCCCGCAGCGCCTGCGAGAGCTCGGGCGCGCCCTTCGATAGCTCACGGTCCAGGGCACGAACTCGCTTCTCCGCCTCGGCAAGAGCCCAGTCACCCTTCTCCGTGACCCGCAACTCGGATGCCGACCCGGCGTGAGCCGTCGAATCGTGCACGAACCCCTCATCGACAAGCGTGCGCACTGCCGTGTGCGCCGTCTGCACCGTGATCTGCGATCGCCGGGCGAGTTCACTGAAGGAAATCCCCGGCATTCCGTAGATGTGGCCGAGCAGCGCATACTTGCGGGTCGTGAGCCCGAGGTCTTTCAGAACAGCCCCGAGCTGCGCCTCCCAGATGCTCGACATGGTCAGCAGCGCGATGACCGGGCTGAACCGTCGTTGCTGAGCTGCCACGGGAACTCCTTCTGCCGGACGCCTGATCCTTCATGGTATCTCGCGACCTTTCGAACTCACGGGAGAGATCGTCGTGCATAAAGAAGTCAAGCCGCGACGACCGGGAAAAAGGTCCCTACGCAATCCGGCGTATGCCGTGTCATGATCGAAAAATGGACACCTCGCTGTACGACATCCGGAAGGACCTCAGCAGGGCCCTCGCGGAGCTCCACGAGGCCCAGCAGAGCTATCCCGACGACCCGACCCTGCGTGCGATCGACAACTTGCAGTCGGCCGTCGAGCGCCTCACCGACATCCTGGAGGAGATTCACTCCTTCTTCTCCCTCCCCGTCCCGACGACGACCGGCCCGCACCCGGTCGCATCGGGTTCCGGGCATCGCCATCACCGGTAGGACTCGAAAGCCGGCGGGCGCCTAGGCGATCAGCCGCTGCTGCCTGGCAGCCTCGACCAAGGCTTCCTTGTGCCCGTCATCGGCGAGTGAGATCAGGGCCAGCGCGCGTTCCTGCGTCGACAGTCCCCGCAGATTCACCATGCCGTGCTCGGTCACGACGTGCTCGACATCCATGCGCTCGTCGGTGACGATGTCGACCCGCGGCACGATCGTCGAGATAGCCCCACCCTTCGCGGTGGCCGGCAGCACCACGAACGACTTGCCGCCTCGCGATTTGGCAGCCCCCGTCACGAAGTCGAACTGTCCCCCGACCCGGAGTACTGCACGCCGCCGATCATCTCTGCGTTGACCTGCCCGTAGAGGTCGACCTGGATGGCCGCGTTCACCGAGATCATGTCGTCATTACGGGCAATCACCTGCGGATCGTTGACGTAGTCGGCAGGGAAACTCACCATCGACGGGTTGTCGTTCATGAAGGCGTAGGTGTGGGCATCCCCGACCGCGGACGTCCACACATGCCGCCGCGGATGCAGGCTCTTGCGTCGCCCCGTGATGACGCCGGCCTCGATGAGCGGCACGAACACGGATGAGAAGAGCGCCGAGTGGATGCCGAGATCGCGGTGATCTCCGAGGGCTACAGCGACCGCGGCAGGAACCCTGCCGGCGCCGATCTGCAGGGTTGCACCGTTAGGAATGTGCGCCGCGACGTGCGCCGCGATGGCGAGGTCGGCATCCGTCGGGGGCGCCTCGGCGACCTCGGGGAGCGGCGAGGCGTGCTCGACGACCGCGTCCACTTCGTCGATGTGGAGCAGGGACTCGCCGAACACCCGGGGCATGAGGGGATTCACCTCGACAATCAGGCGGCGGCAGGCCCGGGCTGCGACGCTCGCGTAGTCGTTGACGACGCCGAAGGAGAAGTGGCCGCTCGCGTCCATCGGGCTGACCTGCACGAGAAAGGTGTCGATGTCGAGGTGTTCGCGGATCACCCGCGGCAGATTCGAGAAGTTGACCGGGATGAAATCGAGGGTCTCCCGGTCGGCCCGGGCCGGATCGGCGATGATGTGGTGATCGCGTCCGGCGACGAAGAAGGTGTGCGCGCGGACCTTCTCGATGACGCCCGGCCGCAGGATGCTGTCGCCGATCGCGTCGCCGCCCATGCCGTAATACAGGTCGAGCCCGGCGAGGTCGTCGGTCCGGATGCGGTCGGCCAGGGCTGCGAGAACCGCCGGCGGCGCGCCGAGCCCCATGGCCACCAGCACCTGGACGCCCGAGGGCACGGATGCCGCGGCGTCCGCCGCCGACATGAGTTTGCGGCGGTAGTCGTCCTGTACCGGCATCCGTTGTCCTCCCGTGCTGTCGCCAACGGATCCACTCTGGCACGGGCACTGGCGACGGTGTCGAGCGTCGGCGCTACTCTCATGCCATGACCTCGCGCGTCCTCGCTCCCGACCTCTCTGGCATCGACAAGCCGAAGGGTCCGGCGTCGTACTTTCCGAGTATCGAGAAGTCATACGGTCGCCCTGTGCAGGACTGGATCGACATCGCCGTCGAGAAGCTGGATGCGGGAGCGACCCACATGGCTGTGGTTGATGTCCTCAAGACAGAGCACGGGATGGGCCACGGCCACGCGAACGCTGTCGTCGCGTACACGAAGGCGGCACTCGCACAGGGCTAGCGTGGGTCCAGTGACCCTGGACCTCGACGCTCTTCAGCCCTTCCCCGACACTGCCGGCCCTGACCACCGCGCCCACGATGCAGCGGATCGGCTGCTTCTCGACGAGTCAGCGGAGGCGCGCAGAGGCATGGCGCGACGGGACATCGTCGTGATCGGTGACACCTTCGGGCCCTGGCTCTTGCCTGCGCGAGCGATGCCGCCGACGGCGCCGTCCGTGTTCACCAGGACTCCCTCGGCGGCGAGCACGCCCTCGCAGCCAATGCACGGTCGTCGGGCCTCGACGCATCCGTCTCCTCCCTCGCTCTCGATGCAGAGGCAGTGCGCGGTGCGCGGGTTGTGCTGCTGCGTCTTCCGCGTTCCCTCGAGGCTCTCCGCGACATCGCGGGGGTGATCGCCGCGCACGCTGATCCCGACGTCGTGGTCTTCGCTGGCGGGCGGATCAAACACATGAGCCTCGGCATGAACGATGTGCTGCGTGAGCACTTCGCCACGGTGGATGTCTCGCACGCCCGGCAGAAGTCCCGAGTGCTCGTCGCGCGCGGCCCTCGCGGCGGTCGGGATCCCGAACCGTCTGCGGCACAGCTGCGTGTCGGCGACACGGATGTCGAGGTCCGCGCCTTCGGCGGTGTGTTCGCGGGCGCGACGCTCGACATCGGAACCCGCCTGCTGCTGGAGAACCTGCCCGAGACGATTCCTGGGGAGGCGGACGATCAGGCGATCGACCTGGCATGCGGGAACGGGATCGTCGGAGCGGCCCTCGCGCTCAGGCATCCGGAGCTGCGGGTCTACGCGTCGGACGATTCATCGGCCGCTGTTGCTTCGGCTCGCGCGACTGCGGCAGCGAACGGGATCGCCGACCGGATGACGGTGGTTCGCGATGACGCGCTGTCGCAGCTGCCGGACGCGAGCGCATCGTTCATCGCCCTGAACCCGCCGTTTCACCGTGGCTCGGCCATCGACGAGACGATCGCGCGCCACCTGTTCGCAGACGCTGCGCGCGTGCTGCGCCCCGGCGGCGAACTGTGGTCCGTCTGGAATTCCGCGCTACGGTACCGTCCGTCGCTCGAGAAGCTCGTCGGCCCCACCCGTCAGGTCGCGCGCACCCCGAAGTTCACGGTCACGGCCTCGACGCGCCGCTGATTGCGGCACCCGGCCCGCAACACCGGACCTAGAAGTCCCAGTCCTCGTCCTCGGTCGCGACGGCCTTGCCGATGACGTACGACGAGCCCGACCCCGAGAAGAAGTCGTGGTTCTCGTCGGCGTTCGGCGAGAGGGCCGACAAGATGGCGGGGTTAACGTTCGTCACCGACTCGGGGAACATCGCCTCGTAGCCGAGGTTCATCAGCGCCTTGTTGGCGTTGTAGTGCAGAAACTTCTTGACGTCCTCGGTCAGACCGACGCCGTCGTAGAGGTCCTGGGTGTACTGCACCTCGTTGTCGTAGAGCTCGTACAGCAGCGAGAACGTGTAGTCCTTGATGTCCTGGCGCTTGGCCTCGTCGACCCGTTCGAGTCCCTTCTGGAACTTGTAGCCGATGTAGTAGCCGTGCACTGCCTCGTCACGGATGATGAGGCGGATGAGGTCGGCAGTGTTGGTGAGCTTCGCGCGGCTGGACCAGTGCATGGGCAGGTAGAAGCCCGAGTAGAAGAGGAACGACTCCAGCAGGGTCGAAGCAACCTTGCGCTTGAGGGGCTCATCGCCGCGGTAGTACTCCATGACGATCTGCGCCTTGCGCTGCAGGTTCTCGTTCTCAACCGACCAGCGGAACGCCTCGTCGATCTCCTTCGTCGAGCACAGCGTCGAGAAGATCGACGAATAGCTCTTCGCGTGCACCGACTCCATAAACGCGATGTTCGTGTACACGGCCTCTTCGTGCGGCGTGATCGCGTCGGGGATCAGCGACACAGCGCCAACTGTGCCCTGGATCGTGTCCAGGAGCGTGAGGCCTGTGAACACCCTCATCGTGAGGGTCTGCTCGTCGGGGGTGAGCGTGTTCCACGACTGCACATCGTTGGACAGCGGCACCTTCTCGGGCAGCCAGAAGTTGTTGACGAGACGGTTCCAGACCTCAAGGTCCTTGTCGTCCTGGATGCGGTTCCAGTTGATCGCCTGCACGTGGTCGATCAGCTTGAGCTTCTCGGTCATTGTCGTCTTTCTCGCGGATTCGAATCGGCGCAGCTCAGAGCATGCAGCTGACGCACTCCGTCATGTCGGTGCCCTCGAGGGCCATCTGACGCAGACGGATGTAATAGATGGTCTTGATGCCCTTCTTCCAGGCGTAGATCTGTGCCCGGTTGATGTCGCGCGTGGTCGCGGTGTCTTTGAAGAAGAGCGTCAGCGAGAGGCCCTGGTCGACGTGCTGCGTCGCCGCAGCGTAGGTGTCGATGACCTTCTCGTAGCCGATCTCGTAGGCATCCTGGTAGTACTCCAGGTTCTCGTTGGTCATGAACGGCGCGGGGTAGTAGACCCGGCCGAGCTTGCCCTCCTTGCGGATCTCGATCTTCGAGGCGATCGGGTGGATCGAGCTCGTCGAGTTGTTGATGTACGAGATCGAGCCGGTCGGGGGCACGGCCTGCAGATTCTGGTTGTAGATGCCGTGGGCCTGCACTGACGCCTTCAGCTCGCGCCAGTCGTCCTGCGTGGGGATCTGGTGGCCAGCGAACAGCTCACGCACCCGCTCGGTCTGCGGAACCCACTCCTGCTCGGTGTACTTGTCGAAGAACTCGCCCGATGCGTAAGTCGAGTCGGCGAATCCTTCGAACGCCGTCCCCCGCTCGATGGCGAGCTTGTTCGACGCCCGCAGCGCGTGGAAGAGCACCGTGTAGAAGTAGATGTTCGTGAAGTCCAGGCCCTCTTCCGAGCCGTAGTGGACGTGCTCGCGAGCGAGGTAGCCGTGCAAGTTCATCTGGCCGAGACCGATCGCGTGCGAACGGTCGTTGCCATCCTCGATCGAACGCACCGACGAGATGTGGCTCTGGTTGCTGACCGCGGTGAGAGCACGGATGGCGGTGTCGACCGTGCGACCGAGGTCGCCGCCGTCCATCGCCAGGGCGATGTTCATCGAGCCGAGGTTGCACGAGATGTCCTTGCCGATCTCGGCGTATGAGAGGTCCTCGTTGTAGGTCGTGGGGGTGTTGACCTGCAAGATCTCCGAGCAGAGGTTCGACATGTTGATCCGGCCCTTGATGGGGTTGGCCCGGTTCACGGTGTCTTCGAACATGATGTACGGGTAGCCGGACTCGAACTGGATCTCGGCGAGGGTCTGGAAGAACTCGCGCGCATTGATCTTCGTCTTCTTGATGCGCGGATCATCAACCATCTCGCGGTACTTGTCAGTCACCGAGATGTCGCCGAACGGAACGCCATAGACGCGCTCGACGTCATAGGGCGAGAAGAGGTACATGTCCTCGCCGTTCTTGGCCAGCTCGAACGTGATGTCGGGAACGACGACCCCGAGCGAGAGCGTCTTGATGCGGATCTTCTCGTCGGCGTTCTCACGCTTGGTGTCGAGGAACCGCAGGATGTCAGGGTGGTGCGCGCTGAGGTACACAGCACCGGCGCCCTGGCGCGCGCCCAGCTGGTTGGCGTAGCTGAAGCTGTCTTCGAGCAGCTTCATGACGGGGATGATGCCGCTGGACTGGTTCTCGATCTGCTTGATCGGGGCACCCGACTCGCGGATGTTCGAGAGCAGCAGGGCGACGCCGCCGCCGCGCTTGCTCAACTGCAGCGCAGAGTTGATGCCGCGGGCGATCGACTCCATGTTGTCTTCGATGCGCAGCAGGAAGCACGACACGAGTTCACCGCGCTGAGCCTTGCCGGTGTTCAAGAACGTCGGGGTCGCCGGCTGGAAGCGACCCGAGATGATCTCGTCGACGAGCTGCGTCGCGAGGGCCTCATCACCGTCGGCGAGGCCGAGGGCGGTCATCACAACACGGTCCTCGAAGCGCTCCAGGTAGCGCTTCCCGTCGAAAGTCTTGAGCGTGTAGCTCGTGTAGTACTTGAACGCGCCGAGGAACGTCTCAAAACGGAACTTCTTCTCGAACGCGTGGTCGTGCAGCGAGGAGATGAACTCGAACGAGTACTGCTCCAACACCGCGGGCTCGTAGTACTGCTTGTCGACCAGGTAGTCCAGCTTCTCCTTGAGCGAGTGGAAGAAGACCGTGTTCTGGTTGACGTGCTGCAGGAAGTACTCGCGGGCGGCACGCTTGTCAGCGTCGAACTGGATCTTCCCGTCCGGCCCGTAGAGGTTCAGCATCGCATTGAGCGCGTGATAGTCGAGGCCCTCGAACCGGGGCTCACTCTTGAATGCCGTCTCTGTCACTGCAGCTTCCACCATCGTTCCAATCCTTCACTCACGCGGGTGACGTCTTCTGACGTGCCGAACAGTTCGAGCCTGTACAAGTGCGGCACGTGACACTTGCGGCTGATGATGTCTCCGGCGGCGCAGAACGCGTCGCCGAAGTTGGTGTTTCCCGCGGCGATAACGCCGCGGATCAGGGATCGGTTCTGCTCGACGTTGAGGAACCGGATGACTTGCTTGGGGACCGCGCCTCGTTCCTCACCCCGGCCCTGCCCTCCCCCGTAGGTGGGGGTGACGAGGACGAAGGGCTCATCGACAACGAGCATCGGCTCGGACGCGAAGAGGGGGATGGACTGAGCGCGCAGTCCCAACTTCTCGATGAAGCGCGCCGTGTTCTGCGAAACGCTCGAGAAGTACACGAGCAACGGCGTCTCTGTCGCGATCGCCGTGCTCATGGCTCAGGCGAGACGCGAAGCGAGCTCGTCGATCTTGTCGGGACGGAAGCCCGACCAGTGGTCCTCGTCAGTGATGACGACGGGGGCCTGCAGGTACCCCAGGGCCTTGACCTGCTCGAGGGCCGCCGGGTCCTGCGACAGGTCGAGAACGTTGTAGTCGATGCCCTTGGAGTCCAGCGCGCGGTAGGTAGCGGTGCACTGCACGCATGCCGGCTTGGTGTAAACCGTGATCGCCATGTTAGATCCGTTGTCCCCTCAAAATTCTTCGTCCGACCGGCAGCTCCCCCGCCGGGAGTCCAATACTACATATGGGTGCCGACATCAGATAGCACCACAAGGGGTAGTAGTTACATTCGTGTAGTTTTCCACCGCTCTCCTCAGATACAACGCGATTTGTCCACCGTTTCATCCACAGATCGAGCACCTCGCAAAAGCTGGGAGAAGCCTGAAATCATGCGGCTCCGTGGCCCCGCATCCGTCATCTCTCCACAGCGCGAGGCTACGGCGATCCACCGACATCGAATTCGCCTGTGGATAGCGCCTCCGGCGTGTCGCGGCGTGTCGCGGCGCGTCGACCGGATGCCGCGACGGCGGACTCTCCGCGACAGGCTCCGTGCCCGCGCCGATATCGCTGAACCAGCCCCGCCACGACTACCGTAGGAGGGTGGCGGGTTATGGAGAACTGCTGCGCACTCCGGGGGTCGCGCGCATCATCGCTGCACAGTTGACGGCACGGTTCCCGAACGGAATGACAAGCCTCGCGATCCTGCTGCACATCGAGCAGGTCACCGGCTCCTACGGGTCTGCAGGACTGGTGCTGGCGGCGACCTCGGTCGGGCAGGCGGTCGCGGGTCCGATCACCAGCAGATGGATGGGTCTGTGGGGCATGCGGCGCGTGCTGACCGTCACGCTGGTCATCTGCGCCGCCGCGATCGCGGGCATCGCCGCCTTCAGCCTCCCCCTCCCGGCCTATATGGTGCTGGGGCTCATCGCTGGTCTGTCCACACCGCCGGTGCAATCGGCGGTTCGCACCATCTACCCCAAGATGGTGAACTCGCGTCAAGTGACGCCGCTGTACTCCCTGGATGCCTCGCTGCAGGAGATCATCTGGGTCGTCGCGCCCGTCCTCATCACCTTCGTCGCGACACAGATCGGTACGGTGCAGGCTCTCGCGCTCATCGTCGTCGTGCTGCTGGGTGGCGGAGCCTGGTTCATCCTCTCCCCGAAGTTGGCCGGGTACGAATCCCACGCAGTCGGCGCAGCTTCGGAAAGGTTCTCGGCAAGCCGGCCGTGCTGCTGGCGACCATCGTGGGCTTCCTCGTCATCGGAGCGTGCGCCGCTGTCGAGGTGGGTGTGGTCGCGACCTTCGGACATGACGGCATCGAGGCGGGGCTCGTGCTTGCCGTCTTCGCGATCGGCAGCCTTGTCGGCGGACTCTCGTTCGGACACATCCCCATCGGGCCGTGGGCGATGGCCCGACGGATGCTGATCGTTGCGGTCGGACTAAGCCTGACGATGGTTTCGCTGAACGTCTGGTGGCTGGGCGGAACTCTCGTCCTCGCGGGCCTCGGCGTCGCGCCCGCGCTCGCGGTGATCTTCGCCATGACCTCGGCAAGCGTGAAGTTCAGCGAGACCGCCGAGGCCTACGGATGGATCGGCACGGGTCAGCTCATCGGCGCCGCCGCCGGATCCGCTGTGGCGGGCTTCCTCGTCGACGGTGTGGGGCCGCAGGGTGCGTATCTGGCCGCCGCGCTGTTCGCCGTCTTCGGCGCAGCCGTGGCCATCGTGTTCGTCCGCGGCTTCCCCGACCTTCGTCATCGGGATCCGAGCCCCATCCCCGATACCGAGCCGGTCCCGACGATCACCTGAGCCCGCGTCGCCCGCATCGGGTCGGCCTACGATGAGTCTGTGACGTACACGCGGCTTGCCTGGACCCTCGTCGCGATCGCCCTGCTGATCGTCACCGTCTTCGAGAGCATCGGCCACGGCTGGGTCACCGCAGGAATCATCATCGTGTTCGCGCTCTTGCCGGAGGTCTCGCTCATCGGCGCTTTCGGTGGCGAACGGGGCATCATGCGTCCCGAGCGCGTCGCGTTCTACAACGGGCTGCATCAGGCGTGGATTCCGGCGCTCCTCTTCTTCCTCGGCGGGTCGATGGCTTACCTCTGGGCGATGCGGGAGATCGGGCTGCCGCTGTTCTGGTGCGGCATGGGGTGGCTGCTGAACATCGCGCTGGCTCGAACAGTCGGCGTGGGGCTGCGGGCGCCGGATGGCACGAACATTCCCGTGGGCACGTACGGACCGCGCACCCGCTGAAAGGATGCCGAGACCATGACCACTCCCGTCGACCTGCCTCGCCAGGGCTGGGGTGACCCGTCATCACCCCGGCGCGCACTCCTCGTGCACGGCCTCGGATCCACCGGCGCCCTCATGTGGCGCTTCGGCGTCGAGCTGAGCGGCCACGGGTGGTTCGCCCAGGCTGTCGACCTCCGCGGGCATGGGAGCGCACCGCGAACCCTCGACTACACGATCGGCGCGTACGCTACCGATCTCGCGGCCTGCCACCCTCGGGACGAGGCGCCGTGGGATCTCGTGATCGGTCACTCGCTGGGCGGCACGACAGCAGTCGTCGCCGCGGCATCCGCCCCCGACTGGACTCGCCGACTCGTCCTCATCGATCCCGCGATCCAGCTCGACGAGGAGGACCGAGAGGGGGTGCGCGAGAGCCAGCAGCGACAGTTCGACGACCCGACAGCAGCCGCGGTACGCGCCGAGCATCCGTCGTGGCATCCGCTGGATATCGAGCTCAAGGTGCGGAGCATCCATGAGGTCAGCCGCTGGGCGGTCGAACAGACCAGTGAGCAGAATCAGGAATGGGACGTGCGGCTTCCAGCGTTGTCGCTCGACGTGCCCATCCATGTCATTGCCGGCGATCCTGCGGTGTACGCGCTGTTCCGCGGCGACATCGTGGAGCAGCTGCTGACGCGCCCGTCCATCACGATGTCCGTTGTCGAGGGGGCCGGGCATTCACCGCACCGCGACGCCCCCGACGAGACGATGCGTCAGCTGTGGGAGGCCCTGGCATGACGACCAACGCGACCCCCTTCGACCCGGCATCCGTGCTGCCCGACACTCTTCTCGACCGGTTCCGGGAGCGCGCGGCGCAGCACGACAGCGACAACACGTTCCCGCACGACGACCTTGCAGACCTGACGGATGCCGGTTATCTCGCGCTGTTCGCCCCGACCGAGCTCGGAGGGGCGGGCCTGGGACTTGCGGAGGTGTCGCTGTTGCAGCAGCGACTGGCCACCGCAGCACCGGCGACGGCGCTCGCGATCAACATGCACCTGGTCTGGACCGGCGTGGCGAAGGCGCTCGCCGACCGGGGAGTCGATGACCTGCGCTTCGTGCTCGAGGGAGCCGTGGCAGGCGAGATCTTCGCCTTCGGCATCAGCGAAGCGGGCAACGATCTCGTGCTGTTCGGCAGCGACACGGATGCTGCGCCCCGCGCCGACGGCTCGTATGCCTTCACCGGCACGAAGATCTTCACCTCCCTCGCGCCCGTCTGGACGCAACTCGGGCTGCACGGGCTGGACACCACCTCACCCGACGGGCCGCGGATGGTGTATGCGTTCGTGCCGCGCTCCGAGGAAAACGCGGGACGGATCGCCACCCGCGATGACTGGAACACGCTCGGCATGCGGGCGACACAGTCGCGAACGACGCACCTGCGCGGCGCGGTTGCCGCCGCCGATCGCGTCGTGCGTCGCATCCCCCCGGGCCCGAACCCCGACCCGATCGTGTTCGGCATCTTCAGCGTCTTCGAGATCCTGCTGGCATCCGTGTACACGGGTATCGCCCGCCGCGCTCTGGATGTCGCTGTCGCCACCGTCGGCACGCGACGATCGAAGAAGACCGGACTCACCTACAGTCAGGACCCCGACATCCGCTGGCGGATCGCCGACATGGCCCTGGCCTACGATGCCCTCCCACCGCAGCTGGAGACGCTCAGTCGAGACGTCGACACCCTCGTCGATCACGGGCCGCGGTGGTTCTCGCTGCTGTCGGGCGTGAAGCATCGCGCGGTCACGATGGCCAAGGCCGTCGTGGATGATGCGATCCTCGTCGCGGGCGGGTCAAGCTACTTCGCCGGCAGCGAGCTCAGCCGCCTCTACCGCGACGTGCTGGCGGGGATGTTCCACCCGTCCGACCCGGAATCGGCTCACTCGACCGTCGCAACGGCCTGGCTGGGTCCGGTCGAGAGCTGACGGCTCAGCCGGCAGCCGAGCTCTAGCGAGTCCAGCGTCGTGACGCAAGGGCGTCGCGCGCTCCGCGCTCCCGACGTATCGTCGCCCTCATGTTGCCCGCAGACATTCCCCAGACCGACCACCTTCTCGAGCTCGTCGAGATGCGCGGCATCCCGAGCATCACGATCTCACTCCCGTCCTCTCCGGTGCCGGCCGACCACGAGCGCATCCGCATCCAGCTCCGCGGCCTCATCGACGACGCCGACCGGCAGGCACAGGATGCCGGCATCGACCGACCCGAGCGCGAGCAAGCCCTCGCGCGACTTCGGGCGGTCCTCGACGATGACGATTTCTGGACACACCAGTCGCGCTCTGTCGTGCTTCTGGCCTCGCCCGAACGCATCCACGCCTTCCGCCTGGCCAACCGGCTCACCGCACGAGCAACGGTCTCGGACCGATTCGACACGGGGCCGCTTCTTCGGGCCGTGACCTTCCCGCGGCGCGCGTTCATCGTTCAGATCTCCCGCGGCGGCGCGCGGCTGACCGAATTCGGCGCCGATCACGGACTCACCGAACACGACCTCCCGCTGCCGAGCGATCATCAGCTGATCCTCACGGAAGCCGACAACGGCGGACAGGCTGACTTCCCGCGGCCGCAGGGTGCGACGGGCGACAGGTTGGAGCGAGAGCGGTATTGCCGCGTCGTGCAGGACGAGGTCGCGCGAATCGTTCCGCGCGACGTTCCCGTCATCCTCTGTGCGGCAACGGACCTCGACCCCACCTACGCACGGTGAACACGCATCCGACCCTGCTCGAGTCCGGAATCGACGCGCATCCGGATTCGCTGGACGATGAGGCGCTCGAGGAGAAGGCGCGCAGCATCCTCGATGACTATGAAGAGGGCCTCCTCGCAGCATGGCGTGAGCGTTTCGGAACGCTCCGCGCCCAGGGACTGGCGACCGACAGTCTCGACGACGTCGCGGTTGCAGCGGCAAACGCCGCCATCGACGAGTTGCTCTTCGACATGGACTCCAGCGCGGAGGGCACGATCGACGATCGCGGCCGCGTCGAGCGGGCCACCGCGCCGGGCGCGGAGTCGACGGTGCTCGTCGACGAGATCGCTGCGCGAGTTCTGCGCACCGGAGGAACGGTTCGCGCCGCGCGCCACGACGAGATGGTCGAGGGCTCTCCGGTTGCCGCGACGCTGCGATTCCCACTGGAGCAGATGGCCACCTGAGGTCACCCGTCCCGGCGCCGTGTGAGGATGTGGGCATGGCACGCACGCCGACGCAGTCGCTCAGCCCCGCCGACCAGGTACGGCGGCGCGGGCTGCGCCAGATGAAGTCGGTTGCGCTGGGAGCTCTGCTCGTGATGGCAGCCCTGTTCCTCGTCGGCTTCGTCGGCCAACAGCAGGTGCCCGCGCTGGCATACCTTCGCGCGGCGGCAGAAGGTGGGATGGTCGGTGCGCTCGCGGACTGGTTCGCGGTGACCGCGCTGTTTCGGCATCCGATGGGGATCCCGATCCCCCACACCGCGATCATTCCGCGCCGCAAGGACGAGATCGGGCAGTCGCTGGGTGAGTTCGTCGAGACGAATTTCCTCGCCTCGGACGTCGTGCGCACCAAGCTCGAGTCGACCTCGATCGCCTCGCGCCTGGGCGCATGGCTGAGCGAACCCGATCACGCCGAGCGCATCGGATCCGAAGCGGCGGCGATGGGGTCCGGCATCCTTCGGGCACTCAGCGACGACGATGCCCAGGAGGTCATCACCGCCCTCGCGCGCGAGCACCTGATCGTGCCGGAGTGGTCTCCCGCGATCGGCGAATGGCTCGGCCGCATCGTCGATGCCGACGCTCACCGCACAGCGGTGGACCTGGCCGCCGAGAACATCGACGAGTGGCTTACTCACAACCGGGATGCGTTCACGGGACTCGTTTCGGGGCGCCTCCCCTCCTGGGTGCCGAGCATCGCGGCGCGTCTTGTGGACGAGACCGTCTACTCCGAGGCCGTCACCTTCGTGCGAGCGGTCCGCGAGAATCCGGAGCATCCGGCCCGCACGGCGATCACTGGCTACCTCACGCGCTTGTCGGAGAGCATGCAGCACGACCCGCAGACGATCGGCCGGTTCGAGGATGCCAAGCTCGCCGTCTTCGACAGTCCCCGCGTGCGCGAACTCGCCACACAGGCCTGGGGAACCGCCAAGTCAGGACTCCTCGTCGCACTGAACGACCCGCGCAGTGGCCTGCGAACCCGAATCGACGACGCCCTCCGCGATGTCGGGGCGCGTCTGGCTCGAGATCCGGAGCTGCAGCGCCGGGTGGACTCGTGGGTCACCGATGCGGCGGTCTTCCTCGTCGACCGCTACCGGCACGACATCGCGTCGCTCATCACCGACACCGTCGAGCGCTGGGATCCTGCCGAAACCACGGAGAAGATCGAGCTCATGGTCGGGCGTGATCTGCAGTACATCCGGTTGAACGGCACAATCGTCGGAGCCCTGGCCGGCCTGACCATCTACACGATCGCGCACGCCATCTTCGGATGAGTCCGCCGGGACCGGCGGGGCGGATCAGACGACGCTGATGACGGTTCCGCCCGTCAGATCGATCAGTTGAGGAAAGGTCAGGGGAAAGACGGTGTGGGGAGTTCCTGCCGCGGCCCAGATCTCCGGGAAGGCGGCGAGGTCTTCATCGATGATCGTCACGAGCGGCGCCGGATGCCCGGTGGGGCGACGCCACCGATCGCCTGACCCGTCGCTTGCCGCACCTGTTCCGGCGTCGCGCGGGTGATCGAGGTTCGCCCCAGTCGCCCGGCCAACGCGGCGGTGTCGACACGGTGCGCTCCGCTGGTCATCACGAGCAGCGGTTCGCCATCGGACCAGAAAACGAGACTGTTGGCGATCGCCCCGACCTCGATCCCCAACGCCTGCGCGGCCAGCGCCGCGGTGGAGGCGGCATCCGGGAGCACGACGATGTCGCCGGGAATGCCCGCTGCGCGAATCGCGTCGTGGACGAGGCGGCTGCGGGCCGGAAGGTGCGCGGTCATGGTTCGAGCCTACGACCAGCCCGTCACCGTGGCGGAACCGGCGTTCTGCCACCACGATAGAGGGATGGTCATCGCGTTCGGGGTTGTGCTGCTGCTTGCCATCCTCATCTCTGGGATCGCACACCGGACGGTGCTCTCGACAGCCGTGCTGTTCCTGATCGCGGGGTTTCTGCTCGGCGAGGGGATGCTCGGCGCCATCCCGTTGGCGGCCGGGGATCCCGCCGTCAGCCAGATCGCGCAGCTGGCCCTGTTCATCGTGCTGTTCACGGACGGACAACGCATTGCGTTGCGGGACCTGCGCACCGCGTGGCGCCTGCCGGGGCGCGCGCTGCTGCTCGGGATGCCACTCACCTTCATCATCACCGCCGTCCTGGGACTCCTGCTGCTGGGCGTGCCGTGGATCGAAGCTCTCCTCATCGCCGCCGTCCTCGCACCGACAGATCCTGTTCTGTCCTCCGCGATCGTCGGACGGGAGGAGATCCCGTGGCGGATCCGCCACCTCCTGAGCGTCGAGTCTGGGCTCAACGACGGGCTCGCTCTGCCTGCGGTGCTGGTGTTCCTCGCGATCGTGGACGGGACGAACACCGACTATGGGGCCCTCACGCTGGAGCTCATCGGCGGAATCGCGCTCGGTGTCGCCGTTCCGCTGCTGGTTAATCTGCTGATTCGGATCCACTTCCTGCGGGCGACACCGCTGTATGCGGCGCTGACCCCGGTAGCGATCGCGTGCATCATCTTCGGCGTGAGCTCGCTCACCGGCGCGAACCTCTACCTCGCGGCGTTCTCCGCCGGCATCACGATCGCCACCGCGATGCCCGAGGTCCGCGACGCGTTCATCGAGTTCGGCGACTACGCGGCAGAACTCGTGAAGCTCCTCGCTCTGTTCGTCTTCGGCGCGCTGATCTCGCCGGCCCTGCTTGCCGACGTCAACGGCTGGGGATACCTCTTCGCGGTACTCACCCTCGTGGTCGCCCGGCCGGTGGCCGTGGAGACTGCCCTACTCGGGAGCAAGCTGCCCTGGGAGGAACGAGCCACAGCCGCTTGGTTCGGCCCCAAGGGATTCGCGTCAGTGCTCTACGGACTCCTGGTTCTGGAGGGGGTCATCCGGACTCCGCGCACCTGTTCCACATCATCGTCGTGGCGATCTCGTTCTCGATCATCGCTCACTCATCCACCGACGTTCCGATCGCGCGGTGGTTCGCCCGCCGCGAGGCACGAGAACGCGCCCAGAGAGCGGCATCGAGCGCCGAGGCGGGCGGGCGCTCCTGACCCGGTGATCCCCCGTCCGGATATCCTGTGCGGATGAGCTTCTTCGGCGGCGGTTCGGGCGATGACAAGAACAAGATCACGCCCGCGCGCATCACGATCTGGGTCGTCGTCGCGGGAGTCGGTGTCTACCTCGTCGTCTCGGGCTTGATCGGCATCCTCTCCGGCGGGAGCTGACACGCGAACGGATGCGGCGCCGGGCGCGCACGGCATCCGTAGGCTTACCGCGTGGACGTCTGGCTCGCAGCACTCAGTGGCCTGATCGGCGGCGGCGCTCTGTTCGTCGGCGCGGGTATCGCGTGGTTCGTGAAAGTGCCCCGGCTGGTCGTCATGGCCATCATGGCGTTCGGTGCCGGGGTGCTGATCTCGACGCTTGCCTTCGAGCTCGTCGCCGAGGCCGCCGACGGCGGCGGCCTCGTGCCGACCACCGGCGGCTTCCTCGCCGGTGCGGTCATCTATGTCGTCGCGGATTGGCTCGTGTCCCGGCCGAGTTCAGCTCACGAGTCCTCGCGCAACATCGCCAAGCGTCGCGGCAACGGAAAGGCCGCACTCTCGGGTGGTGGTGCGGCGATCGCGATCGGATCGCTCATCGATGGAATCCCCGAATCGGTGGTGATGGGCCTTTCCGTGCTGCAGTCGGGCGGTATCAGCATCCCGATCGTCGCTGCCATCGCGATCAGCAATATCCCCGAGGGACTCTCGTCAACAGCGGCCTTCAAGCAGGACGGGAGCCGCGGTCGTACTGTCGCACTGCTGTGGGGTGGAATCACCGCAGCATCCGTCGTCGCCGCTGTGATCGGTTACCTGGCCCTCCAGGGCGCACCACCCGAACTCGTCGCGGTCATCACGAGTGTGGCAGCGGGAGCGCTCCTCGCCATGGTCGCGAACACCATGATCCCCGAAGCCTTCGAGCGCCTGCACCTGCTCACGGGCATCTGGACGACGCTCGGCTTCCTGCTCGCCTTCGTGATGCACGAACTGGGCTGATCTCGCCCCGTTCGCCCTCGAGGCGGGTGCCGGTCAGCCCTTGCCGCCCGGCGGGCCGATGACAAGCAGGCTCACGTACAGCACGACGACAGCTGCCGCGATGAGGAGGCCGAGAGCCCACGGGCGGCGCAGGAACCAGCGCAGCGCACGGTCATACCAGGCACGATCGCGCGGATCATCGGTCTGCTCGAGACGCCAGTTTCCGACGAGTGATCCGCGCCGGTGCAGCCAGATCTCGGTCGGAATCGTCGCGTACGGCACCACCGCACTCACAAGCCCGACGATCGTCGGCCAGGCCCGCCACCTGTTGTTGAGGGCGACGAGAATCACTGTCGCGCCGTACGACAGAAAGATGAACCCGTGGATGCCGCCGCCGATGGTTACCGCCAGGGCGAGATCCGCGTCGACGGCACGGGTGATGAGCGCCGCAATGAGGAGAGTCCAGGAGATTGCTTCGAGGATCGCGAGGGTACGAAACAGCGACAGCGGAGTACGGAACACACCTTCAGTATATCTGAAGGATCACCGCCGGGCGGCCAGCCGTGGGAAGCGACCCCGCCGCCCCGAGATTGCGGTTCATGACGGTTCGGGTCGAACGATGACACCCCGGTGCTCTTCGTGACGACGCGGTTGGGAGCCTCGCGCGAACGCCGCCACGATGGTCGGCATGTCTGTAACCGCGCTCGACCGTTCCGTCGCTCTCCCCGCCGACGTCGACCAGCCCGCACCTCGGGGTGGAGCCGTCGATCTGGTCGAGGTCGGTCGCGCCTTCTCCGGCACCGGCGGCCGTCGCGATGTGCTGCGCGACCTCACGGTGCAGATCCGCGCCGGTGAGATCCTCGCCGTCGTCGGCCCGTCAGGATGCGGCAAGTCGACCCTGCTGCGCGTGATCGGCGGCCTCGACCGGCCAACCGCGGGAGCGGTCACCGTTGCGGGCCAGCCCGTTGTCGACACCGACGCCCGCACCGCCATCGCGTTTCAGGAGCCGCGCCTGTTGCCCTGGCGCACCCTCGCGCAGAATGTGGAGCTCGGCCTGCCCCAGGGCACCGGCCGTCGCGCGGGTCGGGCGCGCGTGGCCGAGCTCCTCGAGCTGGTCGGTCTCACCGCATCCGCTGACCTGAACCCGCGCCAGGTGTCGGGAGGCATGGCGCAACGCGCGTCTCTGGCCCGCGCCCTCGCCCGCGGCCCCGAAGTACTGCTCCTGGACGAACCCTTCGGCGCGCTCGATGCCCTTACGAGACTCCGAATGCAGGACCTCCTGCTGCAGGTGCATGCCGTCGAGCCGACCACTGTCGTCCTCGTGACCCACGACGTCGAGGAGGCTCTCTTCCTGGCCGACCGCGTGCTGCTGCTGCGGACGCTGACGCCGGAGGATGGCTCCAGTTCGGTCGCACGCATCCTCACCGCGCCGGGCGAGCGCCCCCGCGACCGCGCCGAGGCAGCGTTCGCCGACCTGCGCGCCGACCTTCTCACCGGCCTCGGGGTCGATACGCATCACGCTTCCCCGCTCTGACCTCACTCCTCACGCACCGCAGCATCCACGACTCGCACCGACATCACTGGAGACACTCATGCCTTCGCGCACCACTCTCGGCATCCGTGCCGGCCTTGCCCTCCTGACCACCGCAGCCCTCGCCCTCGGGACCACCGGATGCCTCGCCGGCGAGAACGCCTCGGCAGCCCCCGCGGCACCCGGCGACACCGCCTGGTCGTCCGACACCCTCACCGTGGACTTCGCGACCTACAACCCGCTGAGCCTCATCATCCGCGAGCAGGGACTGATCGAAGAGGCACTCGGCGACAGCGTCACCGTGGAGTGGGTGCAGTCGGCCGGCTCCAACAAGGCGAACGAGTTCCTGCGCGCAGGATCGATCGACTTCGGCTCGACCGCCGGCTCTGCCGCGCTTCTGGCCCGCGCGAACGGTTCGCCCATCCAGGTGATCGACATCTACTCCCAGCCGGAGTGGTCGGCGATCGTCGTTCCCGCCGACAGCCCGATCAACTCCGTCCAGGACCTCGTCGGCTCGTCGATCGCGGCAACCGCCGGAACCGACCCTTACTTCTTCCTGCTCCAGGCACTCGAGGCCGAGGGGGTAGCCATCGACGACCTCGAGGTGCAGAACCTGCAGCACGCCGATGGACGCGCGGCGATGGATGCCGGCTCGGTTGACGCCTGGGCGGGCCTGGATCCGATCATGGCCGCCGCCGAGGTCGAGTCCGGTGCGCGCCTGATTTACCGCAACGTCGACTTCAACTCGTACGGGTTCCTCAACGCCACCGAGCAGTTCCTCACCGAGCACGCTGACCTCGCTCAGGTCGTGGTGGATGCCTACGAGCAGGCGCGCGTGTGGGCTCTCGAACACCCGGACGAGACTGCCGCGCTCCTGGCCGAGGTAGCGGGAATCGACCCCGACGTCGCCGCCACCGTCATCCAGGAACGCTCAAACCTCGATGTGAGCGGCATCCCGGGAGATGCGCAACTCGCGGTGCTCGAGAAGATCGCGCCCGTCCTCGTCGCCTCGGATGCCGTCCAAGGTGCGCAGGCAGAGATCGACAGAGCTCTCGCGACGATCCTCAACCCCACCTTCGCCGAGAAGGCGACGCAGGGCCGATGAGCGCCGTGACCACCGCCCGGGGCACCGAGCGTCTGCGCGACGCCGCCGACCCGGCGCCACGCACCCTGGGGGATCGCCGGCCCGCCCGGATCGTCGGGGGCATCATCCTGCCGCTGGTGATTCTCGGCGTGTGGCAGGCCGTGACCGTCTCGGGACTCGTCCCGCCCTACCGGCTGCCACCGCCAGCGACGGTCGTCGATGCCGCCATCCAGCTCGCGCAGAGCGGTGACCTCTGGATTCACATCGCGATCTCGCTCCAACGCGTGCTGCTCGGGTTCGCGGTCGGCTCTGTCATCGGTCTCGCGGTTGCCGCGATCGTCGGTCTCACCCGTGCCGGCGACATCCTGCTCAGTCCGTCGCTCGCAGCGCTCCGCGCCGTCCCCTCGCTCGCCCTGGTTCCCCTCCTTCTGCTGTGGATGGGAATCGGCGAGGACTCCAAGGTGACACTCATCGCGATCGGCGCCTTTTTCCCCGTCTTCACCACCGTCAGTGCGGCGCTTCGCCAGGTCGACCCCCACGCCGTCGAGATGGCACGGTCGTTCAGCCTGCGCGGGTTCGCTCTCTTCCGTGCCGTGCAACTGCCAGCGGTCGTGCCGTCGATCATGTCGGGTCTGCGGCTCGCGCTCGCGCAGGCGTGGCTCTTCCTCGTCGCCGCCGAACTCCTGGCCGCCGCAATGGGCCTCGGCTTCCTGCTCACCGACTCGCAGTCGACCGGTCGCGTCGACCGCATCCTGCTCGCGATCGTGCTGCTCGCCATTCTCGGCACCGTCACGAACGGACTTCTGAGCCTTGCCCAGAAGCTCCTCTTGCGGAGGTGGATGTAGCGCGCTGGCTCTGGTCGACTCGTCGGCCCTGTGTCAGACTTTCCGCATATCGTAACGAGCCGACTGCGTACTCGCCCGCCGTGAGATATCGGCTATTCGAACTGCTCCCAGTCGGGGCATCCGGTCGTCTCAAAGGTGACCATCTCGGGGACGTCCGTCAGGAAGGCGTAGGAGCCCTGATTCTCGAACGACACACCGCCGTCGGCATCCAGTATCGCCCAGGTGCATCCCGCCGGCTGCTCGTCCGGCTCGCCGTGCAACTGGTATCCGCCGTAGGGGAGATCGACACCGATTGCGTAGCGGCCCGTTCCCGAGACAGTCACGAATGACGATGCAGCATCCTGGTCGGATGACGCGGCATCCGATTCGGATGACTGCACGGTGCCGGAGTCGGTCTCAGACGAGACTGCTGCATCCTGCTCCGAGGGTGTCGTTGCGGCGCACCCCACGACGGTGACGCCAAGCATCACGATCACGGCGACGGAATGAAGCGTACGCAACGACATAGGTCCCCCTCGGCTATCGGACTCCTGGGGAGCACGGTACCGAGCTTCGTTGAGTTCGCCCATAGCGGTTCCGTCGTATTCGCGAGCGACAGCAGCCGTGTGAAACCCGGCTCGGTCCTCTCCCAGCTAGCATGACGCCATGAGTCGCGCCGAACGCGCGGATCGGGCTCTGCGTTACTTGATGAGCGCCGCGGATCCCACCCTACGTAGCGAGCCACGGGCAGATGCCTTCGGCCACGCGATCACAGCCCTGCAAGCGATCTCCGACGGTGAGATCCAGATCGCCGTCGACAACGCGGCCATGGCGCTCACGCAGGCCCGAGATCCAGAGGCACTCGACCTCGCGCGCGCCGTTGCCGGACTAACGCTGGCTCATCTCCCGGACGTAACGCCACCCCCGCGACTGACGGACCCGCTCACCGGCGGCGATGTCCTCGACGCCGCCAGCGCGGAACCCCGAGACCCTAGATCGTCGGTTGGCATCGCTTCCGCTTTCCTGCTCGCCGAAGCCGCTCTCGCGTGCGCACGAGTAGAGCTCGCTTCTCACCTGCTCACGCACCGACGCCCGCCGGTCGAGTTGTTCGGGAGCACACGTCATCCGTTTCTGACATTCATGCGACTCACCGCCATACGTGTGGCGGCCTTCCGTGGCGAGATCGTCGAGGCGGAGCGGCTGATCGAGGACGCCATCACGGGAGCCTCCACGCCGAGCGCCCGGATGCTGGCTGCGGGAACAGCCGCCCTGGTCCACGGCAACGCGGGAGCTCGCCGGGAGACCCTCGAGATCATCGACCTCCTGCAGTCCGGGCAGGCGCGGCCCGTCGATCTCGTCACGCGCGGAGGCTTCGTCCTCATTGCATACGGCGCCTGGGCACTCGGGGACCGGGCGGCTGCATCACGCCTCATGCTCGACGCTGGCGGCGGTCCCGGCCTCGAGCAGCTGCGCATCATCGACCGAGTCCTTGGATTGGAGATTCTCGCGAGCTCCGCCGCGACCGACGCCGATGCGACTGCTGCTGCAGCATGGCTCGCCCGGGCCACCCCCCTCGAGCATCATCCGATCGCGAGGTCGACGGTAGCCCGCATTCGCGCACTGGTCGCACTCCTCAGCGACGACGCCTCCACCGCCGCGATGTTTGCCGCGCGCGCACGCGAGAATGCGCAGGCCGAAGGGCGAACCTTTGAGGATACCGAGGCAGCTATTCTCCTGGCCCGCGCGCGGATCGGAGTGCACGAGCGGGGCCCCGCCGCGCGGGATCTCGCAGAAGTTGCGCACCGCGCTCGAATCGCCGGCCATGTCTCTGCCGTGAACGCTGCATCCCGGGAGCTACGCGGGATCGGACGCCGCCTCCCGCCGAGGACTGCAAGCGGCTGGTCGGGTCTGTCACCGCGCGAGCGCGAGGTCGCCGTCCTCATCGCGGAGGGCGCGGTCAACGCCGAGATCGCTGCGGCACTGTTCGTCTCGGAGCACACCGTGCGGATGCACGTGTCTCGAGTACTGCACGCATTCGGAGTCTCTAGTCGACTCGGCGTCGCGAAGGCGTTGGCGCCAGCAGCCGCGACCCGCGCGCCGCTCACGGCCCGGCAGTCCGAGATCGTCGCGTTGATCGTCGAGGGACTGGGCAATCAGCTCATCGCCGACCGGCTGGGCATCGGCGTCAGCACAGTCGAGAAGCATGTCGCCGCCGTGATGCGCCGCTGGGGTGTCCGATCGCGAGCAGGAATCGTCCACATCGCCGGTGGGCCGCCCGGCGAACTCGCGGGCTGACCCGGAGAGGCTCCACCTCAACGCACGTCGCGGCGCATCCGCAACCGAGCTGCGAAGCGGGCGAGGACTCCGCCGAGCGCGAGGGCGGCGGCGAGCGCCGCGATACTCGCTGGCGCTGCATCCATCCCGGTCTCAGCAAGCTCGGACGTCCCGGAGAGCGAGGGGTCAGTCGGCGCGGCTGGGGAAACGGGAGCGGAGGCGGACGGGACAGCGGGAGCAACAACCGTGGCGGATCCCGGGGTGATGGTCATTGCGTAGCTGCGGAACCCCGCGACCGTCGCAGAGCCTCCGCTCGAGACGAAGCAGTTCAGGTAGAGAGCGACGGTGTCGCCGATCACGAGCCCGTACGAAGCGGGAGTACCAAGACCTGCACCGGATCCGGTGGGCACAGGAAGACTCGCAACTGTGTCCACGGCGACGTCGTGCGGGTCGTAGAGGGTGATGGAGGCCGATGCGAAGACAGACGGCGCGATCGGGGTGCCACAGTCGTAGGACGGGGCAAGCGGCTCATCCAAGGCCACAGTGGCGGGCCCACCGATGGATGCACCCAGATCGGGATACATTGCGAAGGAGTATGCCGCACCGATCGAAGACCCGCCCTGAAGGCAATCGAGGGTTACAGCGAGACCCAGACCGGGCGCGGCACCTGTGAAGTAGGGTCCCACTCCACTGAAAGCGCCTGTGCCGTCGAGAATCACCGGGACGACCACCGGGGAGGATCCGACATCCCAGCGCAGTTCCGCTGCGTCGCTGCCGGGGAGGCACTCGCCGGCAAAGGTAATGCCCCGAGGTTCTCGGCGGTCTCGTCGCCCGGGCTGATTGTGAGGACCGCCGGGTCCGTAAAGGCGACAGCAGGGGTCGTCGTGGCGACCGTCGCTCCGGTGAGAACCGTCATCACCACAACTGCGGCAACGCGCCGGGAGCTTCGTTCAGACATGCTTCCCTTCCCGCGACCGGACCGGCCGCATCAGAAGAGTAGGAGCGAATCAGTTCCCTTCGATATGGCGGTCCCGGCGTATTCGGGCGATGGGGACCTTCCCCCGGTTGTCTGCCGCTCCTATGCGCATGCCAATACCGGGTGGACCGGTGTTTCGAGGTCCGCGTGCAGGTCTCCCGCACAACGCACCCAGTACCGAGAGCCGGTGATTCTGTGCGGCGCCCGGTCACGCTGGGACGTGCGTGCAGCTACGGCTTCGGGCATCCGTCAAAGCCCGCGCACCTCGCCCTGCTGCGCCGGGCGTCTCCTCGTCGAGACCACACCGGTGTCGACGGGTTCGCGATGTCAATACTTGGCGGAAACCTGCGCCGCGAGATGATGGATGGCCCAGTCCCCCACGTACTCGAGCTCTACCACGCGCTGCGCACGAACTCACGATCGCGCCGAGCCTCGTGCGGCGGAACGGTCGCGCCTGAGAGCTCGACATCGACATGGCACGCTCAGGTCGCCCTACGTCAGATCTGCGTGCTGGCCCGTGTCGGGTAGCGCGAGAGCATCCGAGGCGAGCAAGGCCGCCACGGCGCTGTCAATGACCTCATCGACTCGCTCTTCGGGCAGGCGACCCGCGATCGCGAGCGTGGAGATGCCTTCGGAAACTGCTGCCACGAGGAAGGCGCCCGTCGACGGCTCCCCCGGCTCAGACACGCCGAGCGCTCGGGCCCCTTGGGAAAAGAACCTCCGGGCCGCCTCATGAACGCCCTCCGCGTCTTTCCCGACGCGCGAGAACATCAACTGGACCAGGCCAGGTCGCTCGGTCGCAAAGGTGACATAGCCGCGAAGGTACGCGCGCAGGCGTCGAGCGGGAGTCGGCTGTTGAAGCACCTCCACAAGCAAGGTCGACAGTTCGTCGAAGCCACGCGCTGCCATCTCGCCAAGAAGCTCGTCTCGGTCACCAAAGTGACGATGGGGCGCACCGTGGCTCACGTTCGTGCGGCGCGCCAGCTCTCTCAGGGTGACCGCCTCGACGCCGTCATCGTCCAGAAGCTTCATGCCTTCGGTGACGAGCGCTTCGCGAAGATTCCCGTGGTGATAGCCGCCGCTCACCCGCTCATGCTAGGCGACGTAGCCATTGACAACAATGTAGGCGCCGCCTACATTGGCAGACATGGACTGGAAATGGACGGACCGCGGGGCTCTGGCTGGCCGCGTCATCATCGTGACGGGCGGGTCGAGCGGTATCGGACAGGCCGTAGCCGAACGACTCACACAAGCTGGAGCGCACGTGACGATCGCGGCGCGCGATATCGTCCGAGCCCGCGATGTCGCACGCGAGCTCGGACCGAATGCGCACGCCCGCGACCTCGACCTCGCCGACCTGGCGTCTGTTCGACGCTTCGCCGCAGAGTGGGAGGGTGAGGTCGACATCCTCATCAACAACGCCGGGATCTACTCGCGGGAGCTACAGGTCACGCCCGCGGGGTACGAACTCGACTTCGCAACGAACCACCTGGGCCATTTCGCACTGACGAACCTTCTCCTGCCCCATATCACGGGGCGGGTCGTCACGGTCGCCTCGCAAGCGGAACGCGGGTCACGGATCGACCTCGATGACCCCGCATGGACGCGTCGTCGGTACTCGCCTTCACGGGCCTACAACGACTCCAAGCTGGCGAACATCCTCTTCGCGTCAGAACTTCACCGCCGGCTCCACGCAGCCGGATCTCCGGTGCTCTCGGTGGCCGCCCACCCCGGGTTTGTGCGCACTCCGATCTACGACGGAGGCCACCGACAAGGCTGGGCAGAACGCCAGCTCGTCCGGATTGCTCAGTCTCCCGATGAGGGCGCGCTGCCGCTGCTGTTCGCCGCGACCGAGAGCATCCCCGGCGACAGCTTCATCGGACCGCAGCACGCCCTGCATATGCGCGGCGGCGCGCAGCCAATCGGTCGGTCGGCGAGAGCGCAGAACACAGAGCTCGCCGCGCGCCTGTGGGAACTGTCTGAGCGAGCCACACGCGTATCGCTGAAGCTCACCCAGGGATAGGTTCCACCCCAGCTCGCGGGAACAGAAGAACTACCTGAGTGGGCACGGTCGGGTGCTCTCAGGATACGGATGTGGTGGACCTGAGGGGATTCGAACCCCTGACCTCTTCATTGCGAACGAAGCGCGCTACCAACTGCGCCACAGGCCCGTGAACCCAGTAACACTATCACGCAGCCACCGACGGGCTGAATCGCGGTGGGGCTATGCGCTGGCCGCGCGACGACTCAGCAGGTCGCGAACATGCGCCTCGATCTCGGCGTCGTCGACATAGCCCATCCGCGCAAAGTCGACCCCGGCGCCGGCGCGGCGGATGCCGACGTCCGGGCGCGTTCGCGGTCGGCGCGCACGCGGTCGATCGTCGGTGGCGCGACCGCCTCTGCGCGCTGGCGCAGCGCCTCATCACGCGCGGCCTGGCGCAGAGCTTCTCGCGCAGCGACACCGTCGAGGGTCGCGGCAGCGCGGGATCCGGATGCCGCGGTCAGCGGCTTGGGAAGCTCACGAGGCGCCCACTGGCGCGAAACGGGAAGGGCGACATCCTGCACGACCGGCGCTGCCCGCGCTGGCTCTGCAACGGACACCTGGGAACGTGCGGAGCCGCGCGATGCGACCCGCGCCATCTGCACGAGCATCGTGGCGCACACGGCGAGGATCCCGGCAGACCACCACAGCATGGTCTGCGAACCGGTTGTCGCCAAGAGCCACGCTCCCCATCCGAGGAACACGATCGCGACCACTCCGACGAGGGTGGTCAGCAACCGTGCGCGGCGACGGGCACGAGCGCGACGAGCCGCGGGGATCGATCTGGCCGCAACGAGTTCCTCGCGCGCCTGCTCCACGGCAGCGTGCTCGCGTTCGGCAGCTGCAAGCTTCGCGAGACGCTCGCGCTCGGCAAGCGCTCGCTTCGCCTCACGCTGTTGCGCCTGAGCAGTGCGGGTGTTCAACTCGAGCCGCACCTCATCGGGCGTCTCGCTCGTCTCGGCCAGCACGCGAAGCGCCTGGTTGAGGCGGACCGCGTTACGCTCAGCCGCGTCATACTGGCGGCGCTCGTACCACGAGGGCACCAGATACACGAGCCACAACAGCACCGAGACGGCGACGATCACTCCGCCGCCCAGCACTTGTCCGTCCATGATCCATACGGTATGCGACGGATCCTCGCTTGCCCCGCAGACACGTCGTGCGGCGAGGCGGATCCGTAGCGAGCGAGCGCTAGATCGGCATCCGATCCTCCGGAGGCACGGTCGCGGCACCCGCCGGGACCCGGCCGGAGGCCCACCGCTGCAGCACGCCCTCGGGAACGTCCTCGCGCACGAGCGCGAACGCGTAGTGATCGCGCCAATCCCCGTCGATATGGATGTAGCGGCGCCGATACCCCTCGTAGCGGAAGCCGAGCTTCTCGACGATGCGCAAGCTCGCGCGATTCTCGGGGCGGATGCAGATCTCGACGCGGTGGAGGTTAAGCTCGCGGAAGCAGATGTCGGTAGCGAGCGCGACAGAGATCGGCGTGATGTTGCGGCCGGCGAACTTCTCGGCGATCCAGTACCCGATCGTCGCCGACGCGAGCGATCCGCGAGCGATCCCCCACACGTTGAGCTGGCCCGTGACCTCGCCGTCGTACTCCATGACGTAGGGCACGCCCGAGCCCTCGCGGTGCTGCTGCAGCAGGCGACGGATGCTCAGTCTCATGTCGAACGAGACCGGGCCGTCGGGGCTCGTCGCTTCCCACCGGCGCAACCACGAGCGGTTGTCCAGCAGAAGCTGCTGCAGCACGCGCGCATCGCGCGCACGCACTAGCCGGATCGATACCGGGCCGTGCTGAAAGGGTGACGTCAGATCCACGTGACCCCTCCGACCCGGGCGGCGCTTACAGGGTCGCCGCGAACTCCTTCAACCAGGGCTTCAGCTCGGCGCCGATATCCTCACGGTCCGAAGCGAGCTGAACGATGGCCTTGATGTAGTCCACCTTATCGCCGGTGTCGTAGCGACGCCCGCGGAAAATGACGCCCCGTACACCGGGACCGTTCGGGTCCTTCGCAAGCTCCTCGAGAGCATCCGTGAGTTGGATTTCGCCGCCCTTGCCCGGCTGGGTGTGCTCGAGCACGTCGAACACGGTCGGCGCCAACACGTACCGCCCGATGATCGCGAGGTTCGAGGGAGCGTCCTCCTTGGACGGCTTCTCAACCAGGCCACCGACGGTGACGACATCCGGATCGTCCGTCGGCTCGGCGACAGCGCAGCCGTACAGGTGGATCTGCTCGGGGTCGACCTCCATGAGAGCCACGATCGCCGCGCCCGTGCGACGGTGCTCATCGAGCATCTTGGTCAGCAGCGGGTCGCGCTCATCGATCAGATCGTCGCCGAGCAGCACAGCAAAGGGGTGGGTACCGACGTGCGACTTCGCGCGAAGGACCGCGTGTCCGAGGCCCTTGGGCTCGCCCTGACGCACCATGTGAACCTCGGCGAGGTCCGAGGAATGCTCGACAGCCGCAAGCTTCTTGCCGTCGCCCTTTTCGCGCAGCTTCTCTTCGAGCTCGGGAACCGAGTCGAAGTGGTTGGCGATGTTGTTCTTGTTGCGTCCGATGATGATCAGGACATCCTGGATGCCGGCGCTCGCCGCTTCTTCCACGACGTACTGGATCGCCGGCTTGTCAACGACCGGCAGCATCTCTTTGGGCATGGCTTTGGTGGCAGGAAGGAAGCGGGTGCCGAGGCCCGCTGCGGGGATCACTGCCTTGAAGGGAAGATCAGACATGGCCTCACTCTACCGAGAGGCTATGAACGCGATGTGACGGATGGCCAACCGCCGTCACCCCTTGACATCCGGATGCCGAAGCCTGCCTGCGCACGTGAGCAGCCTAGAATCTACGCATGTCCGATGCGATCGCCGATGCCAAGCGTGCGATGCGCGCGGACCTCCGAGAGCGTCGGCAGACGATCTCCGAACCCGCCCGGGAAGCCGCCGCGGACGGCATCCGTACCCAGCTCGACGCTCTCGTCGACCGGCTCGGCGCAACGTCCCTCTCGTGCTTCCTGTCGACGACGACCGAGCCCGGCACACGCGAGTTCGTCAATGCCGCGATCGACCGAGGCCTGCGGGTTCTGCTTCCCATTACCCGCGCCGACGGACTGCTCGACTGGACGGTCGCCGAGCGCGATGGCAGCGAGATCGAGGGGCTGTTCGGCATGCCGGAACCGACCGGCGAACTGCTCGGCCCGATCGCTGTCAACGATGTCGATCTCATGATCATCCCCGCCGCAGCCGTCGACACGACCGGCATGCGGCTCGGCTGGGGACGCGGCTACTTCGACAAGACGATCGGCTCGATGGAACGCTGCCCACCCGTCTACGCGGTGATCTTCGACGACGAACTCGTGCCGGAGGTTCCCCGAGACCTCCACGACCAGCCGGTGGCGGGCGTCGTCACTCCCACCCGCATCGTCGACCTGCATCCTGACCAGAGCTGACCCCCTCGCACCGACCGAAAGACCACCCATGCCCACGTACGCCTACGCCTGCCGCCAGTGCGGCCACCGATTCGAAACCGTCCAGTCGTTCTCGGATGCCTCGCTGACCGAGTGTCCGGAGTGCGGCGGTCCGCTGCGCAAGGAGTACGGTTCCATCGGCGTGACCTTCAACGGGTCGGGCTTCTACCGCACCGACTCTCGCGCCGGCGCGAGTTCGGGCGCGAAGGACTCCGGTTCCAAGGACTCCGGTTCCAAGGACTCCGGTTCCAAGGACTCCGGTTCCAAGGACTCCGGTTCCAAGAGCTCGAGTTCGTCATCCACCTCCTCCAGCAGCACCACCTCAACCACGAGCGCCGGCTGACGCCGCCAACCTGCGACTGAAGGGACAACCATGATCAAGGGATTCCGGGAGTTCATCCTCCGCGGCAACGTCATCGACCTCGCGGTAGCCGTCGTCATCGGCGCTGCCTTCACCACCATCGTCAACACGCTTGTCGCTTCGTTCATCAACCCGCTCATCGGCCTCTTCTTCGCCGCCGACAGCCTCAATGAGGCGCTGGCGGTTCCGGTTCCCACGCTCGGCGGGGGCACGGTGACCTTCGCCTTCGGTGCGATCATCGGCGCCGTCATCAACTTCCTCGCGGTCGCGGTGGTCGTCTACTTCGTGTTCGTCATGCCGATGAACAGGCTCAAGGAACGCGCCGCGGCCCGCGAACAGTTGCCGCCCGAGCCCGAGCCGATGCCGAGCGAGGCCGAGATTCTCATCCAGATCCGCGACCTGTTGCAGAAGCAGAACGACACGGCCCCGCCGAAGCCCTAGCACGGATGAGGCCCCGCTGCCCGCTGCGTAAGTCCGCTCCCGCGAGCCCACAGCAATCCGCGCGAACCCACGGGACCGACCAACCCAAATATGTGGGCTCGCCGCCGAACGCGTGGGTTCGGCGCTCCGGTCGTCGGGGCGAGGTCAGTAGTGCGGGGGGACGTCGGCACGCAGACGGTCGTCGTTCGGGCCCGTGGGGGATGACGGCGGCGTCGATGGTGCGTCGGCGTCGGCATCCGGGGATTCGGGGGCCACATCCGTCCCCGGAGCGGGAGTCAGGCGTGCGCGGCGGGATCCGGGAACGCGCTCGACGCGCTGGCGCTCATCAGGCGACGACATCGATCGGCTGCGTGTCACCCTCGGCCACGGGTGCTTCCGTGGTCACCCCGAGGATTCCGGCGATGCGCTGCGCGACGCCGCCGGGGTCGCTGTACAGATCGAACGAGTGCACGCGGACGTAGTGCCAGCCCAGGCGCCGCAGGATCTGCGGGCGCAGGCGCAACGACTCCCGCAGCGACCCGCCGATCGTTTCGGGGTCGCTCTCAGCAACCACGGCCTTGCCCTGGTGGTGGGCGACAAGCGGGAGCAGGCCACGGTAGTTCACCTCGACAGCCACGCCCAGGCGTCGCAGCTCCTTCGCGAGCGAGAGCATCAACGGATCGCCGTCATCCTCCTGCCGCGACACCCGAGCACGCCGTTCGACATCCCCGAGGATCGACATGAGGGATGCTGCACCGTGAGCCAAACGACGGTCATCGACAGCGCCGGGACGGATGCATGACACGATGACCATCGAGCGGCGGGCACGGGTCATTCCGACGGTCAGGAGCCGCTCACCATCGGCGGTCGACAGGTCACCGAAGTCGCTGAGAACCCGTCCGTGGCGAGTGAGGCCGAAGCCCAACGAGAAGATGACCCGGTCACGGCTCTCGGCCACCGACTCCTCGAGAGTGAGCACCGAGAACGGCTCGGCGGAGTCGCGCGCGACGAAGTCCGCGACATCCGACCTCCCGGCGAATGCACGGTCAACGGCAGCACGGATGCGGGCAGCATGCTTCGCGCTGGCCGTGATGACCATGAGCGACTCGGACCCGCGGTTGACGGCGTGCTCGACGACGAGCGTCACGACACGGGCGACCTCGGCATCCGGGCTCTCGACGGCGCCGGACTCGGGATCGGGAACACCGATTCCGCCCTCGACGTAGTCGACCGAGAGGCTCCCCCGCCCGAGGTAGGACCCCGCCCAGGGCAGAGAGACGATCTCGCCGCCGTAGAACGCTCCGTTGACGAGCTCCGCGAGATCCTCGCCGCCGGCGCGATAGCTGCGTGTGAGCGTCTCAACGGGCAAAATCTCGGCGAGACGTTCGAAGACGCTCGCGTCGTCGAACGGCTCCTCGGGCTCGTCCTCACCGCTCGGCGTACCCGCGGCAACGCGGAATGCCGTCGGCTTCTGGGTTACGGGATCGCCGAGCGCCACGATCTGCCGGCCGCGGCGAATCGCGGGCGACGCCTCGGCCAGGCTCAGGGATGCAGCATCCGAGATGATCACGACATCGAAGACGAGGTCATCCGGGATCGCGGGCACTTCGTACGGAGAGGCGAGCCAGACCGGCGCGAGAGAGCGCATGAGTGTCGGCGCCGTCGAGATCACATGGCGCGGCGAGGTGCGGCCATCGCGCAGAGCCTGCTTGAGCGCGGTGGCTTCGTGGGGTTCGTCGACGATCCCCACACGCCACTGCGTAGCCAGCTGCGCAGCCAGGAGCTGCCCGGATGCCGCCGCGTGCGCTTCGTCAACCAGACGGAAGTCGCGCTCCAGGCGGTCAACAACGGCGGTGTTGGCTCCCAGGAGCGCCCGGTCACTGCGCAGCAGGTGCTCCAGCGCCGACTGCCACCACGCGTACTCCAGCTCACCGGCGACCTGCTGTTCGGGCACGTGCCGCACCGAGAGGTCGAGCAGCAGCGGCTCGAGTCCGAGGGCTGCGAGCTCGCTGCGGAGGCTCGCGCGCTCCATGAGGTTCTCGAAGACCTCCGACTCGGCCGCGAGCCCTGCGAGGGTGCGGACGAGGGTCTTCACCGGAAGCGCAGACAGCGCCTGCGAGCCCGATCGCCGGAGGACGGCATCCAGCTCGCTAAGCTCGGCGTCCACCCGTTGCCAGGCCACCGCGACGTCGGCAAGACCGAGGGGGATGTCGGGAACGACGTTCGCGTCGACATACCGCTGCCACTGCTGACGCTGCTTCTGGATGCGAAGGAGCGCTTCGTACATGTCGCCGACGTGCACTCCGGGGCGCACGTACTCGCGCGACAGACGGCGGAGCCGGCGACGGTCGGCGCCACTGAGCGTCGAGGTGTCACGGCGCGGGGCGTGAGCCTGAATCAGGTCGCCGATGGGACGTTCGAACACCGTCGGGCTGAAGCGGTCCAGGGAGTCCCGGATGCCCTGCAGGAGCCGCAGGTACTCGCCGAGCTCGCCGATGCTCTCGAACGGGCGCATGTGCGTCTGCCCAAGCAGAACGTAGCCCCGCTCCAGCAGGTGAGGAAGGTCCATGCGGTGGAGCTTCCCCGCCAGGGCGTGCGCCGAACGCGCCTGCTCGGTCGTCGCAAAGCTCACGCCGTACCAGGGAGAGTCCGAGGGGCCGATCCGGAACTCGCCGAGCCGCGCCGCCGATGCCAGCTTTGCCGCGGCATCCTCTCGACCGCGCGCGAGGCGGACGAGGGTCTCGATATCGAGCCGCGCTGTCGTCGTGGGCGGGTCCTCTCGCTGCGCGAGTACCGACAGCTGGCGCAGGATGTCGAGCACCGACGTGCCCAGAGCGTCATGCCGGTCAGCCAGCGACGATCGGTAATCACGCAGAACCGTGCGCAGACGCACGAGCGCGTCATCGATCTCGGAGACCTTGGGGGCGACAGCCTTCTCGTTGCGCCCGATCGCGCGGACGAGATCGCGTTGCAGTTCGCTCGGCGACACGGCAAGACCCGGGAGCCCGACACCGGCCAGGCGGTGCCGAACCCCGTCGAGGGTCGAGCGGCGCGCACTGACGACGAGCACGCGACGTCCTTCGCGCACGAGTGCGCCCACGGCGTTGATGACAGTCTGGGTTCCGCCGGTTCCCGGCAGGGTGTGCACCACGACGGACTGGCCCGCGGTGACCCGAGCCAAGACGGCTTCCTGCTCAGCGTCGGCATCCAGCAACAGAGTGTCGGCAGCCGGCACACGCTCGTCAGGACCGGGCGTCACGGGAACCGGGCGACGCAGCGTGACGGTCTCGCGATCCGCGGGGTGGCCGGCGAGCGCGTTCAAGACCGGGTGGTCCAGGTGCGCGGCGTCACGGACCATGGCCGAGCCGACGTCCACGAACGTCGAGACCACAAGCCGTGGCTTGACCACAAACGACGGGATCTGCGCCATGAGCGCGCGCAGGTGATCGATGACCGGCTGCGGCTTGAAGACGCCCTGATCGTAGGCGAGACCCGACAGGGCGTCGCCGTCGAGTTCGATGCCGAAATGCATCCGCATCGCGCGCAGCAGTTCGGGATTGACCTGGAAGCTGCCGTGGAGCTTCAGTTCGAAGTCGGTGTGATGACGACGGATCGCCAGCGGGCGCAGCAGAACAGGGGCGATGCACTCCAGCCCACCGATTCGCCACGACGCGATCCCGACCGCCAGGCGCACCGCATCGATACCTCGGGCCGTGCGCAACTCGACGTTCTTCGTCGTGATCCGCTCGGCGGCGCGACGGGCAGTGCCGAGGGCCACCTCGTCGCGGAACAGGCCCGACAAGAGCGTCGAGCGCCCCGTGATGAACTGCGGAAGACTCCCCGGGTGCGCCTTCGTGATCTCGATCCCGGAATCCGGTGTGTCAGAGAAGTGCAGCAGTGCCGAGCGGCCGCCGAGGTCCGCCGCCTGCGTGCGCAACCTCTGGCGCTCCTCTTCGGCGATGTGCACGATCGTCGCGTCCGTGTCGGCGAGACTCAGATCCGCGGGGTCCACCGACACCGCACGCATCGCACCATCAGCGCCAAGGATGACGCCACCTTCTGCTCGCACCACACGGTCAGACTAGGTTGCGCTCTGGGTACCCCCCGGTAACGCCCCACGAGTGTTGCAGTATTGCGCGACACGCCGAGTCCGTCAGGGCTTCCTCCCCCGCTGCCCCTATCGCCAGACTGTCCACCGCGGCGATCCCCGCCGCAGCAGATCCCGCACCGACGAACAGGATGGACACATGCCTCCTGCATCCGTCGCCTCGACCTATGTTCTGCACCCCACTCCCCTCGGGGACGTCCTCATCGTGAGCACCCCCGAAGCCGTGATCTCCTGCCACCCCGTGTATGACGATCCGGGCGCCGAACTGGCTGCTCTCACGCACGCATTGGGCATCGAGCCGAAGCCCGGGCTCACGGATGCCGCACAGCGTCTCTCCGCACAGCTCGACGAGTACTTCACGGGAGACCGGATGGCGTTCGATGTGCCCCTCGATTGGCGGCTGGCGAGGGGGTTCACGCGCGAGGCCTTGCAGGCGGTGAGCCGGATCCCCTTCGGCGAGACCGCCGGCTACGGTGAGGTCGCGGTCATGGCCGGGCATCCCCGGGCTGCGCGGGCCGTCGGCACCGCGTGCGCGACGACGCCCTTCTCCCTTGTCGTTCCGGTCCACCGCGTCATCCGAGCCGACGGGTCGATCGGCGACTACGGCGGCCACCCCGAGACGAAGCGATTCCTCCTCGACCTCGAATCGCGCGCGATCGAGGGAGCCGAGACCGGCCGCGCCGTGTAGGCCGGCGCAGCCGACGGGACCTCCGGTGCACGCCGGAGGTCCCGCACTGCGCACGATGCGCGGATGGTAGCCTCGTCGCTACTGGATTCGGCGACAGTGACGTCCTGAACGGAATCGGTCGTCCCGACACGAGGCGGTCCACGTGGCCCTGGCATCCTCCCCCGATACGGAGCACGATCTGCTTGCACGCGCAGTTGCGCAGCTTCCGCAGGCCACGAAGTTCCCCGTCGCGTTCGGTGGGCTCACGACCAACGGCCTCTTGCCCGTCACCGCCACCGCGGGCACCCGCACCCGATCTCTTGCCGGACTCGTCGTGCAACCCGAGCGCGGCCTGGGTGGTCGTTCGCTTGTCGAAAAGCGCGCGCGACTGGCGATCGACTACCGAACGGCGCGTGGAATCACGCACGATTACGATCGCGCGATTCTCGGCGAAGGAATCTCGACACTTTTCGCGGTACCCGTCATGGTCGACGGCCAAGCTCACGGCGTGCTTTATTGCGGATCCTGGGCCGAATCCGCCATCGGAGACGTCGTCGCGCGCGCGGCATTCAGCGTTGCTGACTCCCTCGCAACAGAATTGCGCGTACGCCGGGAAATAGACCGCCGCCTGTCGGATATAGTCACCCCGTCACCGACCACGCTCGGCAGCGCCGCACGCGAGGAATTGCGAGAGAGCTACGCCGAAATCCGCAGTATTGCCGCGACGGTTTCGGATGAGGCCCTGAAGCGTCGCCTCGAGGCCATCGAAAGGCGGCTCGCCGCTCTCAGCGGTGACGGATCGGCAACCCCCCTGGAGGTGCGCCTCTCTCCGCGCGAAATCGACGTGCTCGCCAGCGTTGCCGTGGGCGCAACAAACGCCGAGGTCGCGGCGTCGCTCGGACTGCGAGACGGCACGGTGAAGTCCTATCTGCAGTCGGCGATGTCGAAACTTGACGTTTCCACGCGGCATGCGGCAGTGACAAAGGCACGACGCGCGGGAATTCTGCCCTGAATACCCATTACCGGTCTTGGTGTGGCATTAGCGAAACGCCGGCGACGCGGTATTTGTCTCCGCGAATGACGGCGACAAACGCCATAGACTTGACCTATGGCACGCAAAATCGTTCATCAACTCGTCGATGACCTCGACGGAACCGTTCTCGAAATCGGCGAGGGAGAAACGCTGACGTTCTCTCTCGACGGAGTCGCCTACGAGATCGACCTCACCGAGACGAACGCCTCGGCTTTGCGGGATGCGCTGGCCCCGTATGTCGCAGCCGGACGCCGAATCTCGGCATCACAGAGCGCGTCAGCATCAGGACGCAAGCGCCGCCGGTCCGGGCAGCAGGACTACGGCGCGATCCGCGCGTGGGCCAAGGAGAACGGCTACTCGGTCTCGGAGCGCGGGCGAGTGCCGGCATCCGTGCTCGACGCGTACAACGCCGCCAACTGATCGAGTCGAACGAGGGCGGCGTCACCGATCACCCGCCGGGAAGCAGACCCTGACTCTGAAGCGCCCACTCCAGGTACGGAGCGATGTGCTCGGAGTACGGGACGGTGAGGTGCGTCTGGTCGTACTTCGTGGGAATCGTTCCGGCGAAGGCGGGGCAGATCTCTTCCCAGCAACTGAACGGCAGCGCATCGATGGCGTGATCACCGGTTGCCGCCGCGGCGGCCACCGTGGCTTCCCACATCGCCTTCCACGTGTCGTCGACCGCCGACATGCACGCAGACGGTGATGACACCGGTGAGTAGCACGCGCCGAGGTTGACGCCCTGCGGAGGCGGGGCGAGGTAGACGACACGCCCCGCCATCCCGTAGGTGGCGGCTTCGGCCTGAGCCGCGGCGGCGAGGTCCTGCGCTGACAGGTCTACGCCGGCCGTCGAGCGTCCGAGCGTGAAGGCGTTCGACAGCACGACGAGCGCGGGCTGATCGGCTGCGATCAGCTGCCGCACGAACTCCTTGCGCTGCTCACAGGCGGCCATGATGCCATCGCCGTCATTCTGCACGAGCACGTCGGTGAATCGGCATCCGTACAGCCCGACCGTCGTCGCCGCGATCTGCCCGCCGCTGCTATCCGCGAGCGCCCGGAACGCCGGCGCATAGGCCATCGCCGTGGAGTCGCCGACGAGATACACGTGGGTCGGCGCATCGCCGCTCCCCCATGTACACGCCGCCGGGTCAGGCGTCACGGTCGGCGAGAAGCAGTCATGCGCGGGGTTCGCTCCGGATGACTGCGCCATCACCTCGTCGAGCGATGGATGCAGCTCGGGCCAGGCCGTCGCCGTGACTGCTGCAGCAAGCTCTGCCTGCAGCTGCGCTGTCGGGTCTTCCGCCGGCGCCGGTGCCGTGGGAGCAGCGAGCGCCGGCACCTGAATGAGCGGGCCGGCACCCGAGGTGGCGTGTACCCAGGTTGCCGTTCCCAGCGCGACGGCCAGCAGACCTGCCGTCGCCAAGAAGATCTGCGCGCCGAACCGTTCACGCCACAGCCGACCGGCAGCGACCTCGCCATCGGTCACCGTCGCATCGTCCGCGGGCGCGACCGGAACGTCCACGGCCGGCGCGGCAGGGGCGGCGGGAGCAGTCCATGCAATGGGAGCGGCGGACGCTGCGGGGGCGGCCGGGGGAAGCGGACCCCGTCGACTGTCGGGAAAGTACCGGGTCCCCGGGGTCCATCCCGGCGGCCGCGTCGAGCTCGCAGCGGGGGCTGCGGAGGCCGCACGGGCCGGCGCGGCGGGCGGCTGGGGCGTCGCCGAGGACCGAGCGGATGCTCCCCGATCTGGCGCTGCCGGCGTCCGAGCACCCAGCCACGGCGCGTACCGCAACGGCTGCTCAACGATGAAGTACGAGGCGAGACTGAGCACGGCAATGGCCGCAAGCACGATCCACAACCGCTGATCGGAGGCGGGGAGCAGGGTTGCGGCGAAGACGATGACCGGGAAGTGCCACAGGTACAGCGAGTACGACATGTCGCCGACGAAGACACTGACGGGGTTGCTGAGAGGGAAAAGGTGTCGCTGCCTCGGATCCCCTGCCACGCCCCCGGCAAGCACGAGACAGGTCGCCGCAACCGGCAGCGCGGCCCACGGCGCGGGGAAGCCGGGCTCGGTCGGCTCGATGATCACGAGCGCGGAGACAGCACCGGCAAGTCCCACCCAGCTCAGCGTGATTCCCACCGCCCGAGGAATGCGGGCAAGCACCGGGACCGCTGCGGCCAGGAGCGCCCCGGCCGCGAGCTCCCAGGCCCGCGTCAGCGTGGAGAAGTAGGCGACGGTGGGCTGCGCCCCGGTCTGCGTCAGCGCCCACGCGAAGGATGCCGCAACAACCGCTCCCGCCGCGACCGCCACGACGATCCGGATGACCCCGCGTCGGCGCGCTGCGATGGGCACCAGCAGCGCGAGAATAACGAGCAGGCCCGGCCAGGCGAGGTAGAACTGTTCCTCGACCGAGAGTGACCAGAAGTTCTGCAGCGGTGAGACGGCATCGGCGGCGTGGAAGTAGTCCGTGCCCTGAGCCGCGAAGTGCCAGTTCGAGACGAACAGCGCCGCGCTGACGGCATCCCACAGCGTCTGGTCGGCCCGGACCGTATTGAACAGCAGGAACGCGGCACCCACGACCGCGCCGAGGGTGACGAGAGCAGCGGGAAGGATGCGACGTGCGCGACGCGCATAGAAGCCGCCGAGCGACACGCGGCCCCGACGGCGCAACTCGGCGAGCAGCATCCCCGTGATGAGAAAGCCGGAAATCACGAAGAAGATGTCGACCCCGACGAATCCTCCGGCGGGCCACCCCACGGCATGCGCGCCGACGACCGCCAGGACGGCAAGAGCGCGCAGGCCCTGGATGTCGCGGCGAGGCGCAGGGTGAGGGGAAGGATCGGGAGTCATGGCGAGGCCGCCGACAATTCTATGGGAGCGCTTCCGGCCAACGCGAAAGACAGCCGGGACTTCTCTGAGTGTCAGTCAGCGCACGTCAGGGCGGGACGGCAGCGTGATCCACACCCGTGCACCACCGAGCGGAGAATCGTCGATACCGATGCGGCCTCCGTGTGCCTGAATGATGCGACGGCACGTCGCCAACCCGATGCCGAGGCCGTCGACGCCTTCCGCGTTGCCGCGATCCATGAAATCGAACACACGCCTCCGGAGCGCCACGGGGACGCCCGGCCCGTTGTCGTCGACGGTGATGAGCCAGCCCGGTGAACTCACCTCTGCTCGCACCTCGACACGCGGCTCCACCCCATCCGCTGCGGCGAACTTCACGGCGTTGGCGATGAGGTTCTGGATGACAACACCCAAGAGCGTGCGGTCAGCCCACACCTCAAGATCGGCATCCACCACGACGTCCGCTCCCGCTGCGGTGATGGCGACGCGGAGATCCTTGACAACCTCCGTCGCCAGTTCGTCGAGCCGCACGGTGTGCGGCCGCGGCGCCGCGGATCCACGCCGGGCGTACTCGAGCAGGTCGGCGATCATCGCCGCCATCCGGTCGGCGGCGGACTCGGCGTGAGCCAGTGACCTGGCGGCCTGCGGCGCATGGTCGATGTCGGGACTGTCGGATGCGAGCTCCAGGAAGCCCGTCAACGCCGTGAGCGGATTGCGCAGGTCATGGCTGATCTGTCCCGCAAACTGCGAGAGCATCTCGTTCGTCTGCAGGAGTTCGCGGGTGATGCGGCGCAACTCGAGCACATCGATGACTTGGTTCGCCAGGATGTCGAGCGCGCGCTGAGTCTCAGAATCGAGATCACGGACGTTCTCGTCAAAGACGCACAGCGTCCCGATGACGACGCCGTCAGGGGTCACGAGCGGACTGGATGCGTAGAAGCGGACGCGAGCGATGTCGCCGGTGACGAAGGGGTTGGCGCTGAACCGCGGGTCCTCCCGGGCGTCTGGGACGACGACCGGGGTGCGCTGCGCAAGCACCGCGACGCACAGGGAGTCGTCGCGGTCGCATACCGCGGGTTCCATCCCCACCGCCGCGATCTGATGCTGGAACCGATCGTCGATGATGTTGATCACGGCGGTTGGGACCCCGCAGAGCAGGGCGGCCAGGCGCACAAGCCCCTCGAGGTCCGAGCGGGGTGGTGAGTCGATCAGGTCGTAGTGGCTGATCGCCTCGACCCGGGTGACATCCTCGACTGTCGTCATCCCTCGTCCCTTCGTCGCCAACCCGGAACACACTACGGCGTGGGTGGGAGCTCGGGGCCGCGAGCGCCGGCGCCGGCCGTCGCGAACCCCGCACTTTCGCGCGGTCTTCTCAGCATCCGGCCCGGAGAACTCCGAACCACGAGCGATTCTGCGGAGTTAGCAACGCTCAGGCACTCCCGGGTAGGGTGGTCGCCGCCCGTTCCCGCGCCCATTCCTGGCGCCCGCCCTGCCCTCGCCCCTGGAGTGCCGTGACCGATACCGCCCCCGCTGCGCCCGAGACCTCTGGCCGCTACCGCATCGAACCGACCGTGCTTGACGCGCTGCGAAGCCCGAGGTTGCTGACCCGGGAAGTGCTCGCGGGCCTGGTCGTCGCGATCGCCCTGATCCCCGAAGCGATCGCCTTCTCGATCATCGCGGGGGTCGATCCGCGCCTCGGCCTCTTCTCGTCGTTCGTCATGGCGGTGGCGATCGCCTTCCTCGGGGGCAGGCCGGCGATGATCACCGCAGCGACGGGCGCCATCGCGCTCGTGGTTGCGCCCGTGGCACGCGAGTATGGCGTCGACTATCTCGTCGCGACGGTTCTGCTCGGCGGCCTCATCCAGATCGTGTTCGCGGCCCTCGGGGTCGCGAAGCTCATGCGCTTCATCCCCCGCAGCGTCATGGTCGGATTCGTCAACGCGCTCGCGATCCTGATCTTCGTTTCGCAGTTCCCGCAGCTGATCGACGTGCCCTGGCTCGTCTACCCGATGGTCGTCGCCGGCCTGCTGATCATGTACCTCATGCCGCTGTGGACCAAGATCGTGCCCGCCCCGCTCGTGGCGATCGTGCTGCTCACGGCCGCAGCTGTCGTCTTCGCGATGAACATCCCCACCGTCGGAGACCAGGGTGATCTGCCCGAGAGTCTTCCGACGCTGTTCATCCCGAACGTCCCGTTCAGCCTCGAGACCCTCCAGATCATCGCCCCGTACGCCCTCGCAGTGGCCGTCGTCGGACTGCTCGAATCTCTCATGACGGCAAAGCTCGTCGATGACATCACCGATACCCACTCACGCAAGACCCGCGAAGCCTTCGGGCAGGGCGGCGCGAACATCCTGTCGGGCCTGTTCGGCGGCATGGGCGGGTGCGCGATGATCGGCCAGACGATGATCAACGTCAAGGCGTCCGGCGCACGCACGCGCATCTCGACCTTCCTCGCGGGCGTCTTCCTCCTGATCCTCGTGCTCGTGCTCGGCGACATCGTCGCGGTCATTCCCATGGCGGCCCTCGTCGCCGTCATGATCGTCGTCTCGGTCGCGACCTTCGACTGGCACAGCATCCGTCCGTCGACCCTGCGACGGATGCCCAAGAGCGAGACCGCCGTCATGCTCATCACCGTCATCGTGACGGTGTGGACCCACAACCTCGCGATCGGTGTGGTCGTCGGTGTCTTCGCGGCGATGGTGCTCTTTGCCCGGCGCGTCGCCCACTTCGTCCAGGTGCGCCGTGAGCCGGATGCCGAGGCATCGGTCCCCACGGTGCGCTATACCGTCGACGGCGAGCTGTTCTTCGCTTCCAGCAACGACCTCACGACGCAGTTCGAGTACTCGCATGACCCCGACCGCGTCATCATCGACATGTCGAACTCTCACATCTGGGATGCCTCGACGGTCGCCGCCCTGGATGCCGTCGTCACGAAGTACGAGCAGCGCGGCAAGCGCGTCATCCTCGAGGGGATGAACGAGGCCACAACCGACTTCCACGGCAGGCTGTCGGGCGAGCTCGGCGCCGGCCACTGACGCCGAGCTCGTCGCCGGGCTGAACCGGGCTAGGCGCGGAAACGGGTGAGGAACTCCCTCGTGCGGGCCTCGCGCGGCGCGCCGAACACCTGAGCTGGCGGTCCCTCCTCGAGCACGCGGCCCTCATCGAGGAACACCACGCGGTGAGCCACATCACGGGCGAACGCCATCTCGTGGGTAGCCATGAGGATCGTCGCGCCGTCCTCGGCCAGCTGCCGCACGAGCCCCAGCACCTCGCCGACCAGCTCAGGATCAAGGGCCGAGGTGATCTCGTCCAGGAGGAGCACGTCGGGGTCGGTGGCCAGGGCGCGGGCGAGCGCCGCGCGCTGCTGCTGACCTCCCGACAGCCGGTCAGGATGCTCGCCGGCGAACGCCCCCAACCCGACGCGGTCGAGAAGGGCTCTCCCCCGCTCTTCGGCGTCGCGCCGCGGCATCCGTCGCACGACGCGCGACGCGAGCGTGACGTTGTCGAGCACGCTCAGGTGAGGGAAGAGGTTGTAGCTCTGGAAGACGGTTCCCAGGCGCGAGCGCACCCGGTCGGCGTCAACGCGCGGATCGGAGATGTCTTGGTCCCCCAGCAGGATGCGGCCATCGTCGATGCCTTCGAGCAGATTGAGGCAGCGCAACAGGGTCGACTTTCCCGAGCCGCTCGCACCGATCAGCGCCACGACCTCGTGGCGGGAGAGCTCGAGCGACACGCCGCGCAGGACGGGTTGCTCGCCGAAGCTCTTCCAGAGGCCCTCGGCCCGCAGCACCGCGGTCACAGGATCGATCCCGCCTGCTCGCGGCGCTGCAGCCTCGCCGTATACCAGTCAGCCACTCGGATCGTCGGCACAGCCAGTAGCACGAACAGGATGCCGGCAACGACGTACGGCGTGAAGTTGTAGGTGAGCGAGACCTCGGAGCGCGCGGCGGCGATGGCATCCACCGCTCCGAGGATCGAGATCAGGCCGACATCCTTCTGCATCGAGATGAAGTCGTTCATGAGGGGCGGCGTCATCTTGCGCAGCGCCTGGGGCAGCACGACGTGCCGCAGTGTCTGCGCGTGCCCGAGGCCCAGGGCGCGCGCCGCTAACCGCTGCGAGGGATGCACCGCCTCGATCCCGGCACGGATGACTTCCGCGACGTACGCCGAGTAGGTGAGAGTGACCGCCATCACCCCGAGGATGACGGGCTCGATCCGTTCCCCGACGATCGTGGGGATCCCGTATCCCACGAGGTAGAGCACGATGATGAAGGGGAACCCGCGGAACAGGTCGGTGTAGCCGGCTGCCAGAACCCGCAGCGGGAAGAACACCGGGCCGCGGAGGGTGCGCAGCACCGCGACGACCAGCGCGACGACGCTGACCGTGATGACCGACAGCCCGAGAACCTGCAGGTTCAGAAGGAACCCGTCCCACACCTTCGGCAGTGCCTCCAGCGCGATCCGCGGGTCGAAGAACGCCTCCTGCACCGCCGCCCATCCCGGCGTCTGGATGACGCTGACCCAGACGATCGCCGCGAAGACGACGGTCGACGCGATAGCCAGCAGGACCGAGCGCTGCGACCGCCGGCGCCGGTAGGCGCGGCGGTCGAGCTCAAGGGCGCTCGGCGGCGGGAGCCCGCCGCCGCTCGCGGGCGCGAGGGCCGGGTCGGACGGGGTCACTGCAGGATCGGAACGTCCTGCTCGGCACCCAGCCACTGCTCGGTGATCTGCTGGAGGGTGCCGTCGGCGCGCAACTCGTCGATCGCTGCCGAAACCGACGCGGTCAAGGGAGAGTCCTTGGCCAGAACCACACCCCACTCGTCAGCGATGCCACCGAGGGGCAGCTGACCGACGATGAACGAGTCCTCGATGTACTGCGAGGTCGCGAGGAAGGCCGTCGGCAGGTCGATCACGAAGGCGTCGATCTGCCCCGCGCTGAGGGCGGCAACGGCATCCTCGTTCGAGGAGTACAGCTGCGGAGCGGTATCGGGCTGCACGACAGCGTCGATCGTCTGCGCGCTGGTCGATCCCGACATCGCGCCGAACACGAGCGGCTTGAGCCCCGCAATATCGGTGACACCGTCCGCCGGCCCGCCCTCGAGGGCGACGACCGCCTGCGCTGCGGAGTAGTACGGCGACGAGAAGTCGACAGCCTGCTTGCGCTCGTCGGTGATCGTGTACTGCTGGATGTTGAAATCAAAGTCCTTCGGACCGGGAGCGATCGCGGATTCGAAGCTCGTCCGCACCCACTCGACATCGTCGGCGGCGAAACCGAGCTTGTCGGCGATCGCGTACGCGAGGGCCGCCTCGAAGCCCTCGCCCGATGCCGGGTCATCGTTGATGACGTACGGCTCGTAGGCGGTCTGCCCGGTCGCGACAGTGAGCTTTCCAGGCGTCACATACGCGGCATCGGCAGAATCGGTCTGTTCGCTCGAACCGGCGCAGCCGGCCAGGGCGAGCGCCGAGACCGTGAGTGCGGCAGCGGCGGCAAGGATGCGGGCGCGCGATGCGCCAGAGGGACGGGACACAGGGCCTCCAAGGGTGGGTCGGCGCACGGGTGCTGTGATGCGCCGTTCCTCCATCATCCGTCGTGTGGGGCCCCGGGGCCCAATTCCGCGGCGCTTTCTTACGCCTCCGCCTCGCCGCGGGAGCCTGCCCTAGTCGAAGTCGGCCGCGACGCCGTTGCGGTGGTATTCGAAGATGAGGCTCGTGCGGGTGGATGCGACGCTGTGCCGAGCCGAGAGATGGTCGACGACGAAGCGCCGCACCGCCGACGAGTCTTCGACCGCGATGTGCACGAGGAAGTCATCCGCACCGCCGAGGAAGAAGACCTGGATCACCTCGGGGATGCGTCGCACCTCCTGCGTGAACGCGCGGATGCTCTCCTGGCGCGCGCCGGGACGGAGGGTGACGCCGATCACGGCCTGCAGCCCGCGTCCGAGGGCGCGCTGATCGAGTGCGGCGTGAAACCCCGCGATGACCCCGCGGTCGGTCAGGGCGCGAACGCGGGTGTGGACGGTCGAGGGGCCAGGCCGATCGCGTCCGCGAGCGCCGCGTTGGTCATCCGGCCGTCGGCGGAAAGCAGCGCGACGATGCGCTCGTCGATGGGGTCGAGTTCCTTCTCCATGGCGAATATTCTTCGGCATTACAGCCGATACACCAACCTTTCGTCATGAATTGGTGCCCTGATGAGCGCTTTCTCGGTGAATTTCTTCGTTCTGAAACACAAAGAACCGACGATCGTGCGATTCTCTGTTCCGACGGCGAGCTGTGTGGCCGCTCTCACGGAAGATGCTCAAGGAAGAACGGAGAGATTCATGCGGATCGGCGTACCCACCGAAATCAAGAACAACGAGAACCGCGTCGCCATGACGCCGGCAGCAGTCGACGCGCTCGTGAGCCGGGGACACACGGTGACGGTGCAGCGCGGCGCGGGACTTGGCAGTGCGTTCACCGACGAGGCCTACGTGGCAGCGGGCGCCCAGATCGCCGACAGCGCGGAAGAGACCTGGGGCGGCGCCGAGATGGTCGTCAAGGTCAAGGAGCCGATCGCCCCCGAGTACGGGCTGCTGCGCGAGGATCTCACGCTCTTCACCTACCTGCACCTGGCGGCCGACCGCCCCTTGACGGACGCGCTCATGAGCGCCGGCACCACCGCCGTCGCGTACGAGACCGTGCAAACCGTCGATCGCGCACTTCCGCTCCTTGCCCCCATGAGCGAGGTCGCGGGCCGGCTCTCGATCACCGTCGGCGCGCAAGCGCTCATGAGCCCCTCCGGCGGACGCGGGATGCTGCTGGGCGGCGTGCCCGGCACCCCGAAGGCCAAGGTCGTCGTGATCGGCGGCGGCGTCGCCGGCGAACACGCCACGGCAAACGCCCTGGGCCTCGGTGCAAACGTCACCGTCATCGACATCTCCCTGCACAAGCTCCGCGCCCTCGAAGCGCGCTTCGGCGGAGCCATCCAGACGCGAGCATCCACCCGCTACGAGATCGCCGAGCAGCTCGCCGATGCCGACCTCGTGATCGGCTCGGTCCTCATCCCCGGCGCTGCGGCCCCCAAGCTCGTCACCGACGAGATGGTCGCCGCAATGAAGCCCGGCTCCGTGCTCGTGGACATTGCGATCGACCAGGGCGGATGCTTCGAGGGGTCGCACCCCACGACCCACGACAACCCCACCTTCCCGGTGCACCAGTCCCTGTACTACTGCGTCGCGAACATGCCCGGAGCGGCTCCGCACACGTCCACGCGCGCGCTCGGCAACGCCACGCTTCCCTACATCGCGACGATCGCCGACTACGGCTGGGATGCAGCGTCCGAGGCCGATCCGGCCCTCGCCCGCGGACTCAACGTCCGCGCAGGAGTCGTCGTCAACGACGGGGTGCGCGCCGCGTTCGGCATGTGACCGGCTTCGCGGCGAAACCCGCCGATCGGCGGTGAGGGCTGACCCTCAGCCATCGGCGGCTGCGTCACCCCGCGAGTCGCCGGCGGCTGGACCGGACCACGCGGCGCTCGCGCCATCGATGGCGTGCCTGATCGTGCGCTCGATGTCTGTTCGCTGCGCGCCGCTGGGGGCTTTCCCGTGAGGTTCTCGACCTCGAGACCGACGAGCACCGCGAGGATGACCTGAGCATCGGCACCGGGATGGTGCGAGCCGAGCCGTTCAACAGCGTCCGCGACCGCAATGCGCAGAGACTGCTGCCACAGCGTCGAGGCCCGCGCCAGCTCAGGCATCCGGCTGGCCTCCAGCAGGTACTCGTACTCCGCGACAAGACGCCACTGCGTGTTGCGCAGCCCGTCGAGGACGAAGTCGATCAGCACCTCCGCAAGCTTCTGCGGTGACGCAGCACGTCCCATCGACGCGATAGCGCCAATGACGCGCTCCAGTTCACGCCGCGAATGGGCATCGAAGGTCTCGAGGATGAGCGCGCGTTTGTTCTCGAAGTAGTAGCCGATCGCGCCCAGGGGAACACCCGCTTCGGCGGCAAGCGAGCGCATCGACAACTGTCCGAGGCCGTCCCGGCCAACGATCGTGAGCGCCGCGTCGATGATCAGCGCCTTCCGATGCGCGCCCTTCGCTCCGGGCGATACGGATGACTCGGCCATGGAGATCCTGCCTGATCATGTCTTGGACGAACGTTCAACTATTGCTAGCCTAGCCCTCGAATCGGTGCCGTCTTGCTCCCCGCAAGAATGGAACAGCCGATCGAGAAGAGGAACAGACGTGTCCGCACAGCCGAGGCGCACCGCCATCATCACCGGAGCCGGCGGAGAACGCGGTATCGGGTTCGCCGCCGCACGGCTGCTCGGACTCTCCGGCATGAACGTTGTCGTCACCTCGACGACGGACCGAATCTTCGACCGTGTTGCAGAACTCGACGCGATCGGCGTCACGGCCACCGGAGTTGTCGCCGACCTCACGCGAGACGAGGGCGCCGAAGCGGTGATGGCCGCGGCGACACGAATCTCGGGGAGCGTCGATGTTCTGGTCAACAACGCTGGGATGACCTCGGTCGCGGACCCCGATGACCCCGCGCCCATTCAGGATCTCTCCCTGGGACAGTGGCAGGCCTCGCTCGATCGGAACCTGACGACCGCCTACCGGATGATTCGGTCTGCCGTGCCGCTCATGCGCGCAGCGGGGTTCGGTCGGATCGTCAATGTCGCCTCCGTGTCAGGGCCCGTCGCCGCCTATCCCGGCGACGTCGCCTACCACGCAGCGAAAGCCGGGATGGTGGGACTCACGCGAGCTGTTGCCATCGATACCGCGGCCGATGGCGTGACCATCAACGCGGTAGCCCCCGGCTGGATCGACACCGGGTCAGCGAGCGATCACGAGCGCGCGATGGGACGCGCGACGCCGGTTGGCCGCTCCGGAACGGCGGATGAGGTCGCGCACGCGATCGCCTTCCTCGCTTCCGACGGGGCCTCGTACATCACGGGCCAGCTCCTGGTCGTCGACGGCGCCAACACCATCGCCGAAGAACGAGGCGCCTGATCTTCCCGCATCGCCGGCAAGCTCGCTCCCTACGCCGGGGCCTCCGACCGGCCCGCGCTGGTCATCGCCAGGGCGTCAAGGTACATCTGCATCTGCTTGGCGAACACTTCCTCGTAGGTCACCGAGGTGAGTTCGGCCTTCACCGCTTCGGCGTGCGGGTACCGCGACGGATCCTTCGGCGCGTAGACCTGGATCCATCCTTCTGAGGACTCCACGGCGTCGGCAGCACTGAGCCGCGCCGCCTGAGCCCCCGCCGACCCGAGCACGAGATTCGTGTACACCTGGTACTGAACGACGGCGTCGCGGCCGGATACGCCGGCGCAATGGATGGCCCGCAGTACCCACTCGACAGCCCGCAGCTCGTTGGCGCCGTTCGAAACCAACGACAGTGAGATCGCTGCAGCAGCAGGGTGCGTGATCGCGGTGCGCCAGGCGCGCCACCCCAGGTCTTCCAGGTCACGCCGCCAGTCGTCAGTAGGCACGTAGCCGTCGATAGAGATGCCGTCGAGATGGTTCGCGAGGGCACGCAGGATCTCGTTCCGGTTCGCGAAGTGCCGGTAGACCGCGGTCGGCGATGCCTTGAGCTCGTGTCCCAAGCGCGCGAACGTCAGTGCAGACTCACCCTCACGGTCGGTGAGCCGGAGCGCCGCCGTGACGATCTCGTCCTGCGTGATCGACCCGCGCTTGCGCCTTACGCGCGTGGTTTCGCTCACTGTCAGCCTCTTCCCATTCGTCCTCGACCCTACCGGAGCGAGTGGATCGCGCCGCCCCGAAACGTCTTTAGTGAATATCATTGACTATCTCACTAACTATCGCCATACTCTCCCCAACTGGATGTCTCGCTTCGTGGCGGCAGACCGACATCCGACACAGACCCCACCGCTCCGATCTCGAGGCTTAGATGACAGCGAACGCCCTCCCCTCCTGCAGTCCAGCGCCCACACGATCGCGCACCTCGTGCGCACCGGGCAGGTGACGGCACGCGAGGTGATCGACACACACCTTGCACGCATCCGTGATCTCAACCCGACGCTGAACGCGCTCACCGTCGTGTTCGAGGAGAAGTCACGAGAGCTGGCAGACGACGTGGACCGTCGCATCGCGCGAGGCGAGGAGATCGGCGCGCTCGCCGGCGTGCCCTTCACGATCAAGGAGAACATCGATATCACCTGGTCGGCGTCGACCGAGGGGTGGACCTTCCTCGCGGATGCCGTGCCGACCTCCGACGCAACGATCGTGCAGCGCCTGATGGCTGCTGGAGCCATCCCGATCGGTCGTGGCAACATGCCCGAGACCGGATTGCGGTGGGATACCGACAACGAACTGTTCGGTCGAACCCTCAATCCCTGGGATCACGACCGGGTTCCTGGCGGGTCCAGCGGAGGCGACGCCGTCGCTGTTGCAACAGGGATGACGCCCATCGCCCTCGGCAATGACTACGGCGGATCACTGCGGCTCCCGGCCTATGCCGCTGGCGTGTGTGCACTGCGCCCCTCAGCGGGGCGAATCCCCGCTGTGACACCCATCCAGGCATGGCCGCTGACCGAGCAGTTCTTCTCCGTCAACGGGCCCCTGGCGCGAACAATAGACGACCTCGACCTCGCGTTCTCGCTCATGCACGGCGCTGACGGGCTCGATCCGACCGCGGCATCCATTCCGCACCCCTCTACCTATGACGGCGTGCGTCGCGTTGCGCTTACCCGCGACCCCCTCGGCTGGGGCATCGATCCCGAAGTAGACGAGGCCCTCTCGATCGCTGCCGACGCCCTGGCTCGCGCCGGGTGGGAGGTTGTCGAGGTGGAGCCGCCGCTGATCGAAGACGCCGCCTCGCTGTGGCGCCAGCTCTCGGTCACCGAGCTGGTGGACTCGTTCGCCCCGGGAGCGCGGGAGGTGCCCCTCGGAGCGGGGGCAACGCAGTACTTCCTCGACAATGCGAGCGAAGTCACCGTTCTCGAAACGGTCGGCGACTACGTGAGCGCGTGGGGCCAGCGCCTCGCCATCGCCGCCGCCTGGGAACGTTTCCAGGCCGAGTACCCCATCGTGCTGGGCCCTGTCTCCGCGCGACGGATGCCGAAGATCGGGTACGACCTGTCGGGCCCCGAGGCAACCACGCAGCTGTGGCGAGACCACCGCTTGCTCGTGACCGTCAACTTCCTGGGCTTGCCGTCGGTAGCCGTTCCCACCGGGCTCGACGCCGACGGGATCCCCTCGGGTGTCCAGGTGATCGCCGCCCGCAACGGAGAGCACATCGCGCTGGCGGCGGCACGCGACATTGAGGCGCGAGCCGGCGCCGTCGGCACGCCCGACGTCGCCCGCACACTGCACGCGTAGCGTCGTCACTCCCTCGGTCGGAATACCCTCACGGGGTATCGTTGTTGTCCCGCAACGACGGAGGGACTGACGGCGATGACCGACGCACACAGCCGCGAAACACCCATGTCCGCTCATGCGGAACACCACGATCACGCGGAACACGAGGATCACGCGGGCCACGGGGATCACGCGGGCCACCGGGACCACGTCGGCCAGTTTCGACGGCTCTTCTGGATCAACCTCCTCATTGCCATCCCGGTCGTGGCTACCTCGCCGATGTTCGCGATGATCCTGGGCTACGCGGTCCCCGACTGGGCGCTGGTTGTCGCTCCTGTTCTCGGCACCGTCATGTACGTCTGGGGCGGCTGGCCCTTCCTGACGGGCGCCGTCTCAGAGCTTCGCTCGCGCACGCCCGGGATGATGCTCCTGATCGGACTCGCGATCACCGTCGCCTTCCTCGCATCCTGGGGCGCGACTGTCGGCATCCTCGACCACACGCTCGAGTTCTGGTGGGAGCTCGCGCTTCTGATCGTGATCATGCTGCTGGGCCACTGGATCGAGATGCGCTCCCTCGCGCAGACGACCTCGGCGCTCGACTCGCTCGCCGCGCTGCTGCCCGACGAGGCGGAGCGCGTGGAGGGCGATCAGATCGTCACCGTCGCGCCCGCCGAGCTGCGCGTGGGCGATGTCGTCGTGGTGCGCCCGGGCGCGAGCGTACCCGCCGACGGCCGGGTAATCGACGGCCGGGCCGACATGGACGAGTCGATGGTGACCGGAGAATCCCGCCCCATCTCCCGCGGCGTTGGCGACACCGTCACGGCCGGCACCGTCGCTGTCGACTCGGGGCTACGGATCGAGGTCACCGCCACCGGGGATGCGACGGCGCTCGCCGGCATTCAGCGACTGGTCACCGAGGCGCAGAACTCGTCATCCCACGCACAGCGCTTGGCCGATCGGGCTGCCGCGCTGCTGTTCTGGTTTGCCCTCGGCTCGGCCGTGGTGACCGCTACCGTGTGGACGCTCCTCGGAGACCCTGACTCCGCCGTCGTCCGCTCGATCACCGTACTCGTGATCGCCTGCCCCCATGCGCTGGGGCTGGCCATCCCCCTCGTCGTTTCGATCGCCACCGAACGCGCAGCGCACGCCGGTGTTCTCGTGAAGGACCGACTCGCGCTCGAGAGCATGCGCACCGTCGACGCCGTGCTCTTCGACAAGACGGGCACCCTCACGCAGGGCGCGCCGGCGATCACGGGCGTGGCGGGGACGGGCGCCAGCGACGACGAGGTCGTGGCCCTGGCCGCGGCCGCTGAGACGCCCAGCGAGCACCCACTTGCCGCCGCCATCGTTCGCGCGGCGGAAGAACGCGGCATCCCGGTTCCCGAGGCACGCGGCTTCTCTTCCTCCCCGCGGTCGGCGTCGCAGCGACGGTCGACGGACACGAGATCCGGGTGGGCGGGCCCCGGATGCTGGAAGAGCTCGGCGCCCGGGAGGTCGAGGCCGCGGCATCCTGGCGCGACGAGGGAGCCATCATTTTGCATGTCGCGCGAGATGGGAAGGTGATCGGAGCGCTGGCACTGGCCGACCGTGTGCGGCCGGAGTCCCGCGAGGCCGTCGAGGCCCTGCATGCTCTCGGGATCGCTGTCATCATGATCACCGGGGATGCTCAGAGCGTTGCCGACTCCGTCGGCGACCAGCTCGGCATCGACCGCGTGTTCGCGCAGGTGCGGCCTGAAGACAAGGCCGATGCGGTGCGCGCACTCCAGAGTGAGGGGAAGCGGGTCGCGATGGTCGGCGACGGCGTCAACGATGCTCCCGCCCTCGCGCAGGCCGACGTCGGCATCGCCATCGGCGCGGGGACGGACGTTGCGATCGCCTCGGCCGGGGTGATCCTCGCCACCTCCGATCCCCGCTCCGTGCTATCGGTGATCGCGCTGTCGCGCCGCACCCATCGCAAGATGGCGCAGAACCTCTGGTGGGCGGGCGGGTACAACCTCATCTCGGTACCGCTGGCCGCCGGCATCCTGGCTCCGATCGGGTTCGTGTTGCCGATGTCGGTCGGGGCGATCCTCATGTCGCTGTCCACGGTCGTCGTGGCCCTGAACGCCCAACTCCTGCGGCGCATCGACCTCGACCCCGCGGCCGCCGTTCGAGCTGCGCGCCGGTAGGTTCCGGGTCGATCTCAGCGCAGCGCGCGCCGGTAGCGGCGTCGCGCGACGAGTTGGGCCACCCGCAGCAGGGGTATGCGAATCGCCACAGTCCCCGGTCAGCGGGGGCCGTGAGCGACCGGATGCTGAGGAAGACCTCGTCGCCGTCGCGATGGACGATGAATGCCTCCTCCCCGCGCACCGGGTGTCCCGGCAGTGCGGCATAGGAGAAGCCGACCCGGTCGGGTTCACGGATGACGCGGCGAACCTCGACCGGTTCACGAACCCTGACGGGACCGACGCGCGCGGTGATCTGCAGCCGCTCACCGGGCACGACATCGCGAACGTCAGCGACCCGGAACCCACTGCGGGTCTTCACGCCCCAGCGGAGCACCTCGCGAGCGGCAAACTCCCACACTTTTGCCCCGTGACCGAGGAGAGTCGTGCTCTCGGCGGCCCGGAACGGGTAGCACTCCCCCGACTCCCAGACGGCGGCACCGGGGTCGGTGGATGGTGCGAGTCCGAGCCGGTCGAGCAGATGCCCGTTGCGAAGCCGGATGAGTCGACGAAGGTAGGGCACGAGCACGACGCGTTCGGCGAGCACACCGAGGATCGGTGACGCGACGTCGATGGTGTCTGTCATGGTGGTTGCCCCGCCGCGATCGTCGAATCGATGCTCGTGGCGGAACGATCGGAACGGACCCCGCACCTGTTCGTCAACGAATCGCTTAGGGCGATCGAGTGCGGCTATCCGCGAGGTCATCGTGAACCAGACACCGAAGTGACGTGCACGCCAGGTGACCTCCTCGCCGAGGTCGATCCGACCCGAGACGACGCCACCGATCGCACGCTCACCGGATTGCTCCATCGAGGCGACGTGCGTGTCGATGTCGAGCGAGATGTCGAAGAGTTCTTCCGCAGCCACCTCAGCGCGGGTGCGCACGACGAATCGACTGGCCATCCTCCGATCCTGCCTGATCGGGTGTCACCGCGCCCGGGGGAACCGGAGCCGGCTCCCCCGGGCGAGACGCATCAGTCGCCCTTCACGTTCACGAGCTGACGCAGCGTATGCCTCACCTCGACCAGATCCGCGGCATCCGCCATGACCCGATCGATCGGCTTGTACGCCTGCGGAATCTCGTCGATGAAGGCATTCGTGTCCCGGTACTCGATGCCGACCATCGCCTCACGCAACTGGTCGTGGGTGAAGGTTCTCCGCGCCGCCGACCGCGAGTACTCGCGGCCCGCGCCATGCGGAGAAGAGTGCAGCGCCACCGGATTGCCCTTGCCGACCACGACGTACGACGCGGTTCCCATGGATCCGGGAATGAGACCTGCGCGTCCCGCGTCGGCCTGGATCGCACCCTTCCGGGAAACCCAGACCCGCTTGCCGAAGTGCATCTCCGACTCGGTGAAGTTGTGGTGGCAGTTGATCCGCTCCTGCTCCTGCACCGTTTCGCCGAGGAACCGACCAAGCTGATTCGCGACGCGGTCCATCATCTCTTCTCTGTTCAGCAGCGCGAACCTCTGCGCCCACCGCAGTTCCCGGATGTACCGGGTGAATTCGGGCGTGCCCTCGACGAGGTAGGCAAGATCCGGGTCGGGCAGATCGATCCACCACTGCTTCGCCAACCGCTGGGCGACCTTGATGTGGTGCTGAGCGATCTTGTTACCCACTCCCCGCGACCCCGAGTGCAGGAACATCCACACCACGTCGGCTTCGTCGGCCGAGACCTCAATGAAGTGGTTGCCACTGCCCAGTGACCCGAGCTGCAGGCGCCAGTGCGCCGCGTACGACGCCGGGTCAAACTCGGCAGCCTGCGCGGCTTCCTCGAGCTCCGCCACCCGCGGCTCAGCGCTCGCGACGATCTTCCGGTTGTCATGCCCTGCCGACAGCGGGATCGCTCGCTCGATCTGCCCCCGCAACTCCGCGAGATCGCGTCCCGCAAGGTCAGCGCGCGTGAACTGCGTCTTGACAGCGATCATCCCGCACCCGATGTCGACCCCGACCGCGGCGGGCATGATGGCGCCGAGTGTCGGGATGACCGAGCCGACCGTGGCACCGAGGCCCAGGTGGGCGTCGGGCATCAGGGCGATGTGCGGGTAGATGAACGGCATCCGTGATGAGGTGCGCGCCTGATCGATGGTCTTCTCATCGATCAGGCTCGCCCACGACAGAAGTCTGTCGGTGAGCTTTTCCATGATTCCTTTCCTGTTCTGCGCCGGCGGCGCGGGGAGGGCCGGCAGGCCGTCCGGGGTGCACCTTCCGCTGCGCGGAAAAGAAAAAGCCCCGGACCATTCGGTGCGGGGCGTGGGAAGACGGATGCGTCTACACGACCGGCGCCGGAGGGGTCGACTCGTAGCGGTTCTGGGGCTTGAGACCCAGAACCGCGAGCGTGCGAAACACCCGCTGGGGAGTCATCGCGTCGTCCTCTCGGCGTGCCGGATTGCCGTGCCACGGTGGCACAGCCTTGCAACGCTAGCGACAGGCACGCTGCGCGTCAACCAGCGACGATCGCGGAGACGTCGGTCACTTCCCCACCCCTCGACCCCCGGCATCCGCACGCATGCGAGGATGCGAACATGACGTGGACGGATCGACTGGGTGAACTCGGCGTCTGGCGCCGCAGCAGCGACATCGACGAGGCGACGGCTCAGGAGGTCGAGCGGCTCGGATACGGCACGATCTGGCTGGGTGGGTCTCCCGCCGCCGACCTCACCGAGGCGGAGCGGCTGCTCGATGCGACCGAATCGGTGGTGGTCGCGACCGGCATCGTCAACATATGGATGTCGGATGCCCGCGAACTTGCTGCCTCCTACCACCGCATCGTTGCCCGACACCCCGGGAGGATCCTCCTCGGCATCGGATCCGGGCATCGCGAGCGACAGCACGAACGCGCCCGGCCGCTGGAGGCGATGAGCCACTATCTGGATGTCCTCGACGCAGAAGGGGTGCCGCACGAAGACCGCCTGCTGTCGGCGCTCGGCCCGCGGATGCTCGAGCTCGCCCGCACCCGCAGCGCAGGCACGCATCCGTACCTCACGGTGCCCTCGCAGACCGCCGAGGCGCGCACAGTGCTGGGCCCCGGCATCCTGATCGCGCCCGAGCAAACCGTCGTTCTCGACACGGATCCGGTGTCAGCTCGAGCTGCTGCGCGAACGTTCCTGACGCCGTATCTCGGCCTGAGCAACTACACCACCACGATGAAGCGAGGCGGGTTCAGCGACGCAGACGTGGCAGGATCCGGAAGCGACGAGCTGGTCGATCGGATTGTCATCCACGGGAATGCCGAATCTCTTGTCGCCGGACTGCGCGCGCACCGCGATGCCGGCGCCGACCACGTCTGTCTTCAAGCGGTCCCCACCGTCTCCGCTGCCGAGACGTACCGCGCCGTGGCGGCGGCCTGGAACTAGTCTCCCGAGTCGATACGGGCGCCATCGGCCTGGCCGGGGCGGGCAACGGAGTTCTCGCTCGGCGCGAGAGGGTCGTCGTGAACAGGCCCGCGCCCGTAGGCGGCACCGAGAAGACCTGCGGCGACTAATGTGCCGGCAGAGATGCCGAGGCAGGCCACACTCGCGATGAGCATGCCGGCAATCGCGAGGCCCAGCATCCGTCTGGCGATTACGGGGCGCATGGCGAGCGCGATGAGTGCGATCACCACGGCGGATGCCGACACGGCCGCGGCAGGCCCGACGGCGACGTACCAGTAGTGCAGTGAGTCGACGCCCGGCGGCGTGGAGTGCACGGACTCGCGCGAGGCGTACGACGTCCACCCGAGGACCCACCCAACGCTCGCTGCGGCGAGGAGCGTCAAGACGAGCCGCGCCGACCGGTCACGGACGATGAGGTGCGCGACGAGGGCACCCGCGATAGACAGCACGACGGGCCCGCAGAGCAGGATCAGGCCCGGCATCAGGTAGCTGATGCCGTCCGCGCAGACCCAGGTCCCGTTCGCTTCGATCTGCGAGACGCCCGCTTCGAAGTAAATGCCGCACTGGACATGCAGCTGTGTCCGGAGCAGGAAGATCGAGCCGCCGGCACCAATCGGAGTGAGCGCTGCGGCGCCCAGCGGCCAGAGTGCGATCCCGCTGGGAATATGGTCGCGCCGCACCGGAGCCGGCAAGGTCGGAGCGCGCTTCTCAGCTGCCAGCGCCAGGGCGATGGCCACGATCCCCGCGATGACCGCGGCGATCCCCGCGACCCACAGGACGGCGCGAAGGAACATGATCCACAGGAGGGCGACCGAAAGTACCCCGGTAACCACGGATGCCGTGATCGTCGCGATCGCGATCCGACCGCGCGAGCGCGCCGGCACATAAGCGTTCATGCCTGCGAGGATCGCGAGGCATCCACCCGCGGCGATCGCTGCGACGATGCCGCCGGCGACACCTGAGACTGTCACAACGCCCCACGGCGCCCCGGAACCCACGATCGAAACGACCACGAATCCGAGCGCAGCGCCGACGATGACGCCGACGAGGAGCGCCAGCCAGGTCGCCCGAGAATACGCCGACCGCAGCCAGTCAGCACGATCCGTCACCGCGACCTCCACACCCTCCTCGGTCTTCATCGAGGGGTCGCAACACGCCGCGAGGCACGCACGACATACCGCGTGTTGCGACCCTCGCAGGTAAGCTACTATCGTTTTTCGATAGATTGCAAGCGATAAACGATAGGTGGAGATGCATGCGGCGCGTCGTGATCGTCACAACGAAGGCTCTGATCGTGATCCTGTTCGCCGCGATCGTTTTCTGTCAGGTCGTCTTCGTTCCCGTCAATGCCACGAGCTTCGCCCTGGCCGCTCCCGAGTTCGCTGCACTCGAAGTGCCGGGGATCATCATGGTCGACGCGCTTCTTCTGTGCGGCCAGGTCGTCCTCATCTGCGTGTGGGCTTTGCTCTCGCGCGTCGCGCGGGAAGACATCTTCGACGCCACGGCTCTGCTCTGGGTCGACGTCATTATCACCAGCATCCTCGCCGCGGGAGTGCTCGTCATTGCAGGCCTCGTGCTTCTATCCCTTGCGAGCGCCGGGAGCCCGTTCCTCGCGCTCATGGGCGTCATCGCGGTGATCTGTGCAGCGGGACTCGCTCTGGTGGTCGTCGTGATGCGCGGGCTCCTCAAGCAAGCGACGCAGCTGCGCCAGGACCTGTCTGAGGTCGTCTGATGGCGATCGTGATCGACCTCGATGTGCAGCTCGCGAAGAAGAAAATGAGTGTTTCGGAACTCGCCGCCGCCATCGACATAACCCCCGTCAACGTGTCGGTCCTCAAGAACGGCCGAGCCAAGGCCGTGCGCTTTTCCACGCTCGACGCGATCTGCCGCGTGTTGGAGTGCCAGCCCGGTGACATCCTGCGGTGGGAGCCCGATGCGACCGCCGGCGGCACGTGAGCAGGATCTCCACCGCCGCGCTGCGAGTGATCAACGCGCTTGCGATTCTTGCCCTCGTCGCCACCACAGTCGTGCTGTGCGGAGCCTCGGTGCTGTTCGCGATGCTCAGCGGCGACGTCGGCTACAACAAACCGGTGACAGCGGCTGGTTGGCTGGAGGAGATCGCTGAAGCCGCGTCGGCCAAGAGTGGAGCATCAGCGATCTTGAGCATCACCCTCATCGTGGTGTGCGCCATCATCGCCTTCGCCGTGTGGAGGCGATCCGTCAACTGGCTGGCAGCCGGCCTCGTGTCCGGGGTGCTGCTCTCCTGCTCGCTCGTGCTCGTCGCGTGGGGAGATGACAATGTCGAAAAGCTCACCGAGATAGCCACATCCGCGATCGGGAACACTCCCGCGATCCTGCCGCCGGCAGCCACGACGCCAGCACCGGATCCTCTGACTGTCACCCAGGCGCGGGACGAGATCACGCGGATGCTGCACGCAACGATCGAGGCGAGCACGCCGCCCCTTCGGACACCCGAGGAGACTCCCGTAACCGTTCATCAGACGCCGGTGGCCGCAGCTCCGTGCGGCGAGGTCGGGGCTAGGCTGACCGTCGACCTCACGTTCCGCACGGGTGATAACGCGGCCTCACTGGTCCGCATCCTGGCTGCCTGGGATAGCGCCGGGTACATGCCCGATCGAGCGATGCAGGAGGACTTTCGCTACAGCACGGAGTTGCCCATCGAACGGATGAGAATCCGTGACTCGACGACGATCGATGGGATGCTGCACCTCAAGCTCGAGACCGCGTGTGCCGTCGAGGCCGCGGGCTGAGGGAACAGCCATCAGTCCGCGTGCTCCGGAGGCCACACCACGCGGAAGCGTTCGAAGACGATCTCCTCACCCTCCGACCAGTCGCGCCCTTCCGCAGCGCACGTGCGAGTCCAGTACCGGCGGTGCTCTCGTTGCCAGCTCTCGAGGCTGAGGTCGTCCTCTCCCTCATCGTGCGCAAACGAGGAATCCGCGCTTGCGAAGTCACCAATGCGCAGTTCGACGCTCCGGATGACGATCCTGGGCTTGCCCCGGCCGTCACAGGCGATCCAGTGGGATCCGACGCGGGGCACGCTGTCGCCGCGACTAACGAAGGCCGCGACAAGCTCGGATGTTGCACGCTTCCGCCCGCTCAGGACGTGTTCGAGCAGCTCATCGGCCAGCCGCGGAGAGTCACCGAAGTACTCGATCGTGTACTCGGGGCCTGCGGCAGCAGCGTCGGGGAACGCGGCGGAGTAGTCGCTCCACATCCGCCTCCCCGCCTCCAGGTCAACAGAGATGGCGGGAACGGAGCTCACGGCTCCTCATAGTAGGCCCGTTCGCACGTATGGTCCGCCACCTCGCTCTACGAGGCGGTGAAGCTCTTGCCGGGCCAGTAAGCCCACTCGACGAAATGCTCGACGCGCCCGTCTGGCGCGAAGTCGAGCTCCCAGAGGTCGAGGTACTCCTGGTCGGGGTCGCGGTAGTTGACTCGCACACGCACAACGGCGTGGAATCCATCGAGCGTGACCGACTCGACCCCCATGTCGAACGGGCGCGGATCGTTCCAGAAAGCCTCGATCGCTTCGTGCCCGGCGAGCGGCTCTTCGTATGGGGACGTGAGGTAGTGCACGTCCTCGGTGAAAAGATCGCGCACCGCTGGCGCATCGCAGTCACGCCAGGCTCTCTCGTACTCCGTAACCCAGCGCCCGACGGCATCCGTATCCATGGCTCCCACCTTCGCACGCGGTCCCGACAAGGAGACGCACAGGCCCTGTCGAATCTGTGGGTTTGCGTTCGTCGTGAGGGTGACGAGGAATCCGCCGGGATCCTCACCGAGAGGAGATCGCCATGGACGAGAACGAGACAGCCGAGGAGCCACGCGAGGATCATGAGATCAGCTGGATCGAGCGCATTCCCGCGGCGCTGGGAATTCGCCTGCTGTGAGTGTCGAATCACGATTCCCCCGTTCGTCGCACTGTCGTACCGTTTCACCAACGAAGGGATAGTCCCGTGGAGTACATGATGTTCGTGGCAACCGACCCCGAGGCCGAGCCCTATGACAAGGACCAGGACAACATCGAAGACTGGATCGCCGATGTGACCGCGCGCGGCGCCCATCTGCACGGCGACCGCCTGCGTCCGATCGAGGATGCCACGCTCGTCCGCGTGCGGGATGGCGAGGTCCTCGTCACCGACGGGCCATTCACCGAGTCGAAGGAGTGGATCGCCGGGTACGACATCATTCAGGCGGAGGACCTAGACGAGGCGATCAAGATCGCAGCGAAGCATCCCATGGCGCGCTTCGGACGTATCGAGCTGCGGCCGGTGTGGCCGCTGTAGACGCGGTTCGCGACGCCGTCGCCCATGCGCACGGATCAGAGTGGGCTCGCGTGGTGTCCACTCTGATCCGTGTGACCGGGGACTGGTCACTGGCTGAGGACTGTGCCGCCGAAGCCTTCGAGACCGCACTCAGGGCGTGGGACCAGGACGGAGTGCCACGCAATCCGGGCGCGTGGCTCACGACGGTGGCGAAGAACCGCGCGCTCGACCGGCTGCGCCGCGCGGCGGTGCTCACCCGCAAGCTGGAAGAGGTGGCGACGATGACCGAACTCGAACACCTCGACCCCGAGCTTCCGGACTTTCCCGACGACCGACTGCGCCTGATCTTCACCTGCTGCCATCCCGCACTCCCCCTCGAGTCCCGCGTCGCACTCACCCTGCGTACCGTCGGCGGACTTACCACGGAGCAGATCGCACGCGCCTTTCTTGTGCCGACATCGACCATTGCCCAGCGCGTCGTTCGCGCCAAACGCAAGATCACCGATGCGGGGATCCCCTATCGCGTGCCCGGTACTGACCTCCTGCCGGAGCGCCTCGGTGGGGTGCTCGCCGTGCTCTACCTCGCGTTCAACGAGGGCTACACGACACGCAGCGAGGTCGCCGACGAGGCCATTCGACTCGCTCGCGCGCTCGTGCACCTACTCCCCGGCGAACCCGAGACGCTCGGGCTCCTCGCTCTCATGCTCTTCCAACACTCACGTCGCCACGCGCGCGAGCACGACGGGATGCTCCTCACGCTCGAAGAGCAGGATCGGGCGCTCTGGGACGCCGCCGCCATCGACGAAGCCCGCGCGCTGCTCAGCCGCGCCGCCCGCCAGCAGCACATCGGCCCGTACCACGTGCAGGCCGCGATCGCCGCTGCTCACGCGACTGCACCGACAGCGGATGCCACAGACTGGGCCGCCATCGTCGCCCTCTACGACCGCTTGCTCGCCACCACACCCTCCCCCGTCGTCGCTCTCAACCGGGCGATCGCCCTCGGTATGGCGGCGGGACCGGATGCAGGACTCGCAGCCCTCGACGATGTGGCGCATGCGCTCGGCAGCTACCCGCTCCTGCCCGCGGCACGCGCCGACCTCCTTCTGCGCGCGGGGAGGCGCGAAGAGGCGGCGGCGCAGTACTCCCTGGCCATTGCCGCGGCATCGGGGGATGCGGAGCGACGCGCACTGCAGCGGATGCTCGACACGCTGACTGCGTAGCTCAGTTCCGTGCTGCGGTGCTTCCTGCGGACCGCGCGAATCAGTCGGTTACGCCTGTCCGAGCTCCGAGAGCTCGGGCATGAACACGCGCATCGTCGACGGGCCCCGTTCGGCCCAGCGGTGGTAGGGCACGAGACGCGCTGTCGAGATCGAGAGCGGAACGGATGACGGAGCCGACGCGGCGTACGGCAGGACGTCGGTAGGCGGCGGCGGCATCTGGGCAATCGAGATCAGGGCGCCGTCACCGTCGGCATCCGGGGTCGCGGTCGTGTCCACACGCACGTGGTCAAGCGCGGCATCCTCTGCCAGGTCAGTGGACTCGAGGCAGAGCACCAGCGGCCCCTTTTCGACGGCGACCGAGCCGCGCAGCGCATCGATACGCGTGTCCGGCCACGTGAACCTCGGGGTGGTGGGGAGCTCCAGCACGATCTCATCGTCCGGAGCGAACTGATCATGAAGATCCAGCCATCCCCGACCCGCCTGCTGCCAGGCACCGCCGCGGAGTCGCACCCTGGCGCCGGCGCCAGCCCAGTCGGGCACGCGAAGGCGCAACCGCGAGCGCTGGGCCGGTGCTCGCTCGACGCGGATCCGAATGCGACCCTCGTCGGGGTAGGCGGTATCGATCGTGAGCCGGAACCCTCCCGCCGCGATGGTTCCTGCCGCGTACTGCAGGATCGTGAGACCCTCGGCATCCACCGACGCCACGTAGGCACCCAGCGATGCGAGGGTGCGGGCGACATTGGTGGGACAGCACGACACCTCGAACCACGGCGCGCGAACGCCGCCTTCGGCTCGAGTGTTGACCCCGTCCAGCGCCCGCGGCGCCGCTTCACGCTGATGGAGCGGATTGGCGTAGAAGAACGACCGGCCGTCAGCGCTGGGCGAGGTCGCGACGACGTTGAAGAGGGTGCGTTCGATCAGATCCGGATAGCGAACGTCACCGGTCGCGAGGTAGAGACGCCACGCGAACATGACCGATGCGACGCCGGCGCAGGTCTCGCAGTAGGCCCTGTCGGCGGGCAGTTCGAAGTCCTCGCCGAACCCCTCGTCCTGGTGACGGGAACCCATCCCCCGGTCAGGTAGGTGCGACGGGCGACGGTGCGCTCCCACTGTGTTTGCAATGCGGCGAGGAGTTCGGCATCCGCGCTATCGACTGCCACGTCCACGGCCCCGGCACTGAGGTACAGCGCCCGCACCGCGTGGCCGCGAAGCACGTCGGCCTCACGCACCGGGATGTCGTCCTGGAAGTACTCGGGCGACTGCAGCGGGGGCACGGGCAGGGACCCTCGGCCGCGGCGTTCGATGAAGAGCCGGGCCTGTTCGAGGTAGCGACGCTCGCCGAGGGCGCGCCCCGCCTCGGCGAGCGCCACTTCGATCTCGGCGTGCCCACAGACGGCATCCCGTCCGTTCACGCCGAATTCTTGACAGATGTGGTCGGCTGCGCGCCGCGCAATGTGCACGATCGGGTCGTCGACCCAGCCGGTGCGGATGCGCGCGACTGCCGCCTGCAGAAGATGCCCCATGTTGTAGAGCTCGTGCCCCATGGCCAGGTCCGAGTACCGAGGCGGCAACCCCGGATGCCCGTAGGCCGTGCCCAGGTAGCCGTCAGCGTCCTGCGCGGCGCCCACGCGGGCGACGAGCTGACCGAAGATGTCGGCAAGCGCCGGGTCATCGCTGCGGCCCAGTTCCCACGCCATGCCCTCGAGGAGCTTGTAGACCTCAGAGTCAGAGAATTGCCATCCCGGACGGTCGGTCGTGGCCTCGCCCCGTGCGATGCGGTCGAACGACGCGAGCCATCCGAGACGCTCCATCCACTCGAGGCAGTGCGCGAACGTCGCTGTGGCGTTCACCTCCTGGCGGTGCCCCCAGAAACCATCGGGATCCAGGACCACCTCACCCGTGCTCACCCCGAACCGGTCACTGTGAATGGGCGCGACGGGCACGGCGCCGGTGCGCGCGGGAGTGTCCGTGACGCGCGACGACGTGGTGGCCTCCGAAGAGGGAGAGAGCGTCACGGTCAGTCCTTCACCGCGCCGGCGGTGACCCCGGCGGCGACGTAGCGTTGCGCGACGACCAGCAGGATCGCCGCAGGGATGGAGGCCACGACGGCGGTTGCCATGATGGCGTTCCACTGCGTCGTGTTGTTGCCGATGTAGGCGTAGATCCCGAGCGTGATCGGCCGCAGCGGCGAGTTGCGCGCCAGGGTCGAGGCGAACACGAAGTCCGACCAGGCCCAGAGGAACGCGAACAGGGCGACGGTCAGCGCGGAGTTGCGGCTCAGCGGCAGCACGACCGAGGTGAATACGCGCCACGCGCCGGCGCCGTCGATGCGAGCTGCCTGCAGCAGTTCCCGCGGGATGCCGCTCATGAACGCCGTGAACAACAGCACCCCGAAGGGCACGGCGATCGTGGAGTCGGCGAGGATGAGTCCACCCACCGAATTGAGCAGGCCGAGTCGCACATAGATGGCGTAGAAGCCCATCGCCATCACGACCGCGGGGATCATCTGGGCAACCAGCAGCACGAAGTTCAGCGAACGACCGGCGCGCAGGTTCAGCAGCGAGATCGCGTAGGCAGCTGGCGCTGCGATCACGAGCGTCAGGACGACACATCCGAGGCCGATGAGCAGGCTCGTTCCGAGATTCGGAAGCTGCTGGCGCAGGACGTCGGCATAGCCCTCGAAGGTCGGATCGATCGGGAACAGGTGCGGCGGACTGAGCCGCAGGTCGCTGGTCTTGGTCAGCGACACGTTGAGCATCCAGTACACCGGGAAGAGCATGAAGGCGGTGAAGACGATGCCCAGCGCAGTCTTCCACCAGGGGCGGCGGGCGTTCATGAGTTCTCCTGACGTCGCTGGATGCGCAGGTAGAAGAATCCGAAGATCAGCGCGATGACGATGAGGACGTTGCCGACGGCGGCGGCGGGTGAAAGGTCGGGCTGCCCCGTACCGAACGCCTCGCGATAGGACCAGATCGCCAGCGTGGTCGTCGCGTTGGCGGGACCGCCGGTCGTCATGATCCAGATGATGTCGACGACCTTGAGCGTGTAGACGAGGCCGAGAAGCAGGGTGATCGCTGAGACGGGACGAAGAAGCGGGAACGTGATGCTCCAGAACTGTCGCCAGCCCCCGGCGCCGTCGAGCGACGCAGCTTCGTAGAGGTCCCCGGGGATGTTCTGGAGCCCCGAGTAGAGGATGACGAGGTTGAACGGGATGCCGAGCCAGATGTTGGCGATGACCACGGCGATCATCGCGGTGTCGGGCGAGGTCAACCAGTTGATCGAGCCGATCCCGAACGCTTCGAGCGCAGCGTTGACGATGCCGTTGTCGCTGTTGAGCATCCAGGACCAGGTCGAGCCCGAGACGATCAGCGGCAGCAACCACGGCACCAGGAACAGGGCCCGCAGAACACCCGAGAGCCGGAAGTTGTTGCGGAAGAAGACCGCGAGCGCGAGTCCGATCGCGTACTGGAACACGAGGGATCCGATGACGAACACTGCCGTGTTGACGATGGCCTGCCCGAACAGCGGCGAGGTGACGACGTCGATGTAGTTCTGCAGGCCGACGAACTCGGCGTTGCCCTGCACGAAAGCCCGCACGGTGTAGTCGTGGATGCTGAGGTCGATACTGCGAATCAGCGGGTAGACGTAGAACGCCACGAGGTAGACCAGCAGCGGCGCCGCGAACCCGACCGCGATCCATCGCGACCCCTGGAGGCGCGCGGGCCTGCGTCGCTCCGGCGGTACCGACATGGTCGCCGTGTCGGGAGCGGGCGCCGGCGACAGCGTCGAAGAGAGGGTCATGGTTGTCCTTGAAGAGAGGTGCCCGGGGCGGGACGAGCCCGCCCGGGCACGGTGTCACTTTCCGGTCTCGGCGGCGGCAGCCTCCTGGGCTGCGGCGAGCGCCTCTTCCGGCGTCGCTGCGCCTGAAAGCGCGCTCTGCACAGCCGTCCACAGCTGCTCCGAGATGAGCGGATAGTCCGTACCGAGGTTGTCGCTGGTACGCCCCTTCGCGGCCTGCACCGCCGAAACCCAGGTCTCGAGTTCGGGGTGCTCTTCCAGCAGCGCCTGCTGACCGGCATCCGTCGGCGGGATGTAGTACGCGAACGTGTTAGCCGTCTCAACGAAGCCCTCGGGCGTGGTCATGCACTCGATGATCTGCTTCGTCGTCTCGTACCGGCCGGTGTCCTGCTGAACCGGAGCGATGATGAACTCGCCCCCGGTGGGTGCCGGTGCGACGCCGCCGTTCATGGCGGGAAGCTCGATGACACCCGTCGGGAAGTCAGCCTCTGCGGCGCTGTTGACCTGCCAGGTGCCGTTCTCGGCGAAGCCGAAGTCGCCGGTGAGGAACTCCTCCCAGACGGTGTTCTGAGAGTTGGTGATCACGGAGTTCGGCGCGTAGCCGTTGTTCACCCAGTCGGTCCACAACTGCAGAGCGTCGACGGCTTCGGGCGAATCGAGCTGCGTCAGGTCGGCGCCGGCGCCCCAGAACCAAGGCAGGAACTGGAACGATCCCTCTTCCGTGTTGATCCCGGCGAAGCTGATGCCCTTGTGGCCCGCGGCGGTCACTGCCGCCAGCGCGTCGGTGAGCGATGCCCAGTCGGTGATGGATGCGGGGTCCACGCCGGCAGCGGACAGGACGTCCTCGTTGTAGTACAGCGCGAGCGTGTTCGCGCCGATCGGGATGCCGTAGGCCTGGCCGTCGATCTCGCCGGCTGCCAACAGGTTGCTGTCGATGTCGGAGGTGTCCAGCCCGAGCTCGTCCATCGTCGTCAACATGCCGGTGTCAGCCAGTGTCGAGACGGCGGGGTTGTCGAGCAGGATGATGTCGGGCGAGGTGCCTTCCTGCGCAGCCAGAAGGGCCTGGTTGGTGAGCGAGGTCGTGTCGTACGCCGTGCGCTCGATGGTGACACCGGCCTCCGTGCCGCAGTCCTGCACGCGGTTGGCCCAGTCCGAGCCCTCCTCGTGCTGGGGGTACGGATCCCACCACGTGTAGGTGTCGGCGGCGGCTGTCGATCCGCCGTCGCCCGAGCCGGAGCATCCGGCCAGTGCGCCCACCGCGACGGCCGCAGTGGCGACCGCGAGGGGCACCCGCAGCTTGCTGGTAATCATGGTTCCTCCTTGAACGTGCCCGGTCGCAACCGGACTCTTGGTGTCCCTATCGGGATGGTGGTGCGGCCACAGAGCCGCGGTCGTCGATGATGGGCGCGATCAGATCGACGACGTGGGTGTCCGCATCGGCAGTGCCGTCGATGCGGGAGACGAGATGCTCGACGGCGCGGCGACCCAGGAGGTCGGGAGCGCTGTCGATGGCGGAATACGGAAGCGAGAACGTGCGAGCGAAGGTCTCGGAGTAGCGACCGATCACCGACATGTCTGCCGGGACGGCGAGAGAGCGTGCCTGCAGCACGTTGGGCAGCGCCGCCGCGGCGGCTTCGTTGTTGAGCAGGAGCCCCGTTGCGTCGGGATGCGCATCGAGGAAGGCGTTCAGGTCTTTGCCGATCTCGGGCTGACTCGAGGCCGCGTAGTAGTGGTGCAGCGTGACACCCAGCGTGGCCGCGCGGGCGGCCGCGGCGTTGGCGAGCCGCCAGACGTAGGCGCCGCCGCGCTCGACGACGTGCTCGGGCTGTGACACGAGGATGAGCTCGCGATGCCCGAGTTCGTGCATCCGCTCGACCATCAGCTCGCCTGCCGCGGCGAAGTCGAGGTCGAAAGCGTCGATGCCTTCGGAGTTTCCGGGGAGCCCCACGAGAGCGGCCGGCTGTGACGCGCTGCGCAGCGGGGCGAGTCGCTCATCGTTCTCGGCGACATTCAGCAGAACGAAGCCGTCGGCCATGCGCGAGTCCGAAATGCGGCGTAGCGCCGAGACGCCGTCGCTGTCGGAGACCAGCAGCGTGTCGAAGCCCAGCTCACGAGCCCGGTCGGTGACGCCGAGGATGTACTGCAGCATCGCGGGGGCGAACTCGTCTTCGAAGAACTGACCGAGAAGCGCGATGACGTTGGTGCGCGAGGTTGCGAGGGCCCGAGCGCCGGCGTTAGGCGTGTAGCCGAGTTCGGCGACGGCATCGGCGACCTTCTGGCGCACGGCGGGCGAGATCGTCCGCTTGCCCGACAACGCGTACGAGGCCGTGCTCCGCGAGACACCCGCGACCCGGGCTACGTCGCCGATGGTGACCATTCACGTCTCCTCGTTGATGAGTGTCGATCCGGTTCGATTCGAACCGGTTCGAATGCACAGTGGAGCCCAGCGATCCGCAAGTATCGGATCGATCACGACGATCGGAGCCCCTCGATGACGAGCCCCTGCCCCCGTTTGATGTGCGCACGATTCCGTTCAGTCGTCGGGGGTCGTGGATGAACCTCTCCCCCGTCATCGCGGCGCATACGACCGTCGAGGACGTGCACCTGGTCTCGCATCGCACCGGCATGCATCCGGTGCTGCGCATCCGCCCCTCGGCCGGAGCCTGGCAGAGCGCGCCGTCGCCGGCAGCCACGCCCGCCATCCTCACCTGGGGCGAGGGACGTCACACGGTCAATGCCGCGTTCGAGAGCGTCGACGCGGTACGTATGCGTGGCTCCGCGGGGACGCAGGTGGAGCTGGCGGATGCTGCAGCCGACCTCACCCCGTTCACCGGGACGTATCTGTTCGTCGACCCTGCCGACGGCGCCGCCGTGTTCACGTCGTATGAGACCGGCTGCCGCTACCGCGTGACGCCGATCCGCGGAGAACTCACCGTCACGGGGGCGCAGGGACTCGGCCAGACCGACCGCGCCGTCACGCTGTCGGGCGCAGCGGGCTGGGAAGCGGTGATCGAAGAGTTCGAGACAGCACGAGCCCCCTACATCGCCGAATCGGGGTTCGATGAGGTCGTAACAGAGGTCAGCGAGGAGTTCCACTCGTATGTCGACGCTCTCGCGGCATGGCGAACTGACACGGTTCCCGCCACCGGGCTCGCCTGCTACGTGCTGTGGTCCGCCACCGTCGCACCCGCGGGTTTCCTAGAGCGCGAGTCGGTACTCATGTCCAAGCACTGGATGGACAAGGTGTGGAGTTGGGACCACTGCTTCAACGCCCTCGCACTGGCTCCCGGCCTACCCGACGCCGCCTGGGACCAGTTCCTCGCGCCCTTCGATCAGCAAGATCCGAGCGGGGCTCTGCCCGACTCGATCACGCACTCGGAGCGGCTCTACAACTTCGTGAAGCCACCGATCCACGGGTGGGCGCTGCGCCGGCTGCGGGCCTCGGGAGTGACGCTGTCTGAGGAGCAGCTGCGCGACGCCTACGACCGGCTGACCCGGTGGACGCGGTTCTGGCTCGAGCGGCGTACCGCGCCCGGCTCGGTGCTCCCGGTCTATCAACACGGCAACGATAGTGGGTGGGATAACTCCACGATGTTCGATCGTGATCGTGTCGTTCACGCCCCCGACCTGGCCGCGTTCCTCGTCATCCAACTCGACGTCCTCGCGGAGGTGGCCGCCGAGGTCGGCGAGTCCGCCCAGCCATGGCTCGCCCGTCGCGACGACGTGCGGGACGCGCTCATGACCCAGTTGTGGCGTGGCGATGGATTCGTCGCGCGCGGCGTCACCGGCGGCATCTCGGGGGGCGCCGACAGCACCCGATCGAGTCTGCTCACCTCGATCCCGATCGTTGCAGCCGACCTTCTCGATCCCGAGGTCTCGCACGCGCTCGCGCAGGGAGTCGAGCCGTTCCTCACCGATTGGGGCCCGGCGACGGAGCTCGTCTCCAGCCCCCACTACGAGTCAGACGGCTACTGGCGCGGGCCGATCTGGGCACCGTCGACGATGCTGATCGAAGACGGCCTGCGCCGCGCCGGCGCGGGCGAGACCGCGGATGCCGTCAGCCTACGGTTTCGGCGGCTGTGCGAGGCATCCGGTTTCGCCGAGAACTTCGACGCCCTGACCGGGGAGGGCCTGCGCGACCGGGCCTACACCTGGACAGCAGCCGCCTACCTCGTGCTGGCGCGGGAAGCGGTGGCGCGCGACGACGTCTGAGAACGGCGGCGGCTTCGCCGCGACGAGGATGCCGAGCGCGTCAGGCTTTCTTGCCCCGTGCGCGCTGCCGGATGATCCCGAAGATCACGGTGCCGATAAACAGCACGATTCCAATGATGGCGAGCCAGAGCAGCCCCTCAAAGGCGAACCCCACAATCGACAGCACCGCCCACGCGACAAGCAAGATGATGAGTACTGTCCACATAGTCCTCACCGTACGCGCTCGATGAGCACGGCAGTGCCAGCCAGCCACATTCACAGCAAGCCGCGCGCCCTCTCCCCACCCGTCAGCCCCAGGAAACGCACGCGCACTCGGCGAGATGAACCTGAGAGTCGTACATGTTCGGGGCGTACCGTCCGATCATGAAGACACAGACACGAACGAGCGGCTCGGATGCCGCGACGCTGGGCCTGGGATCGGTGCTGGTGGGTTCGCTGCCTGCTGCGCTACTGACTGACGAGAGCCCCGACCGCTATACCGTCGAGGCCGTGTTCACACGCCGTCCCGACCGCGACGAGGTGGTCCAGATCCTCGACAACCAGACCCGCGATGCTCTCACTCGAGCGGGGTACCCCACCGTGGAGATCACTGTCTCGGACCGCCGCTTGGAAATCGCGAATACGAATCTTGAAGAGCTGCGAGACGGCCTGGCAACGGTCCTCGCGGAACGGCTTGCCGCGATCAGCGACAGCGTCCGCGCCGGACGGGATGAGGCGGCCGCGCGCTCTCATGATGCGGCAGCGACCGAGCATCTTCGCGCGGCGGCCGTGGTCGAACTTGCAGGCTCTGTCGCCTTCCATCGCTCCGGCGAGAGTGCGACCGCGACGACCCTCCCTCGCCTGGATGCGGACGAGCAAGCGCAGATCGAGGAGTGGAATGACGATGGCGGCGATGCGCGCACGAGTTCGTGACGAGGCAGTGCGCGTCACACCGTGAGCGAACTCCGACCGTCAGGACAGGATGACACTCCGCGTCGGGATGCTGGGGCCGGTCGCCTGGCGCACGCCGCCCGATGACTATGGCCCCTGGGAACGGGTGACGAGTCTCCTCACGGAGGGTCTGGTGCGGCGGGGCGTCGAGGTCACACTCTTCGCGACCGCGGACTCGGTCACCGAGGCGCGGCTGGACCCGGTAGTTCCTCACGGATACGCGAGCGATCCGTCAATGGACGGCCGGGTCTGGGAAGCACTCCACGTGGCACACGCGATGACGCGCTCTGCCGAGGTCGACATCGTGCACAATCAGCTCGATTGGCTGCCACTGGCTTTCGGGGCTCAGTGGCGCGCGCCGATGCTGACGACGATTCATGGGTTCTCGGGCGCAGCGACGCTGCCTGTCTATGAGTCCGCGTCCAGTGCCTTCGTCTCGATCTCGGACAGCGACCGATCGCCGAAGCTGGATTACATCGCGACCGTGCACCACGGGATCGATCCGGCAGAACTCCCGGTTGCCCTCTCCCCGGATGACTATCTCGTGTGCTTCGGAAGGATCCACCCCGACAAGGGCACCGCCCAGGCCATCGAGATCGCCCGCCGGGCGGGGCGTCGGCTGGTCATCTGCGGCATCGTGCACGATCAGGAGTACTTCGCATCCGAGGTCGCGCCCCACATCGACGGCAATCGTGTGGAGTTTCGTGGCTCGGTTGGCGCGACTGACCGTGCTCACATTCTCGGGAACGCTGCCGCACTGCTGCATCCGATTGCCTTCAATGAGCCGTTCGGCCTATCTGTCGTGGAGGCGATGATGTGCGGCACGCCGGTCATCGCCTATCGGCGCGGTTCGATGAGTGAAGTCGTCGATGACGGCATCACCGGTCGTACCGTCGCAACGCTCGAGCAGGCCGTGAGCGCGGTTGACGACATCGTGGCGCTGGACCGACGGCAGGTCCACGAGCAAGCAGCGGCCCGGTTCGGTGTCGAACGGATGGTCGATGACTACCTGAGCGTGTACGAACAGATCCTGGCAGCTCAGCCCAGGCCTGTTCACAGCTGACCGGCGTATGGTGGGCCCACAGCGTCCTCACCTACATCACCATTCGGGCGTGGACCGGATCGCGCCATCGACGCCACGATCCCACGAGGGATGCCGCTGGCAGACGTCTCGCCAACGCCGGGCGTCGCACCGCTCGGGCCTACCGAGGAGCGCGTCGTCGTGACCCACTATGGATTCCTCAGCACCTACCCGCCCACCCGTTGCGGCCTGGCGACGTTCACCGAGGCACTCGCCCACGCCCTGAGCGGCGACCCGCGAGACAGCGCCGACATCGCGCGGGTGCTGGACACCCCCGAGCCGGCCGCGGCTCGTACCGCCGACGGCGCACCTCGGGTACGAGCAGACCTGATCGCGCACGACAGCGGAAGCAGGGCCGCTGTCGTGACCGCTCTCAATGTCTGCGATGTCGCGATCGTCCAACACGAGTACGGCATCTACGGCGGCGCAGACGGTGACGAGATCCTCGAGGTCCTCGCGGCCATCACCGCTCCGACCATTGTGGTGCTGCACACGGTCCTCCCCGCGCCGACGCCGCATCAGCGAGCAGTTCTCACGCGCGTATGCGCAGCAGCGTCCGCGACCGTCGTGATGACCAGCAGTGCTCGCGAGACCCTGCTGGAAAACTACGACGTGAATGCCGCACTCGTTCACACCATCCCCCACGGCGTGACGAATCTCGCCCTGCGTCCCACGACTCCTCACCGCCGCAAGCGTGTCCTCACGTGGGGGTTGATCTCACCGGGAAAGGGCATCGAGTGGGGTATCCGCGCCATGGCACAGCTCGGCGATCTGGCGCCCGACATCGAGTATGTCGTCGCGGGGCAGACCCACCCGAAGGTTCTTGCGCTCGCCGGCGAGAGCTACCGGACCGCGCTCACGACACTGGTCGACGAGCTCGACCTCGGCGCATCCGTGCGTTTGGATGGGCGATACCTCGACGGCGACGAGCTCGCGGCTCTCCTGGCATCGGCAGATGTCGTCCTCCTCCCCTACGACTCGCTCGACCAAGCAACCTCGGGTGTGCTGGCGGAGGCCGTCGCGGCGGGTATCCCCGTTGTTGCGACGCGGTTTCCCCACGCTGTCGAACTGCTCGCAAGCGGCGCAGGAACCGTCGTCACTCATCAGGATCCGGAAGCTATCGCGGCAGCGGTGCGAACGATCCTTCGCGGCGACGAGGTCGCGAGGCAGATGCGAGAGGCGGCGTTACACGACGCGAGCGACATGACGTGGTCCGCGGTCGCCGACCGCTATCGGATTCTGGCCGCCGCTGTTCACACCACGGCAGCGGCAGCGTAATGCGCGAGCATGATCGGTACCACCACCTGCACGCGCTCACCGACGGCCGCGGCGTCTTCGAGCACGCGCTCCTGGACGCGCCCCGACCTGACCACGGGTACTGCGTCGACGACGTCGCCCGCGCACTGATCGTGGTTGTCCGCGATCCAGACCCGGACCCTGACCTCGTGAGGCTCAGCGAGATCTACCTGGGATTCCTTGAATCGGCCATCGGAACGGACGGGCTCGTTCATAACCGCATGAACGTGCACGGTGACTGGACCGACAACCACTCGATGGGCGACTGGTGGGGACGCCTCGTGTGGGCGGTAGGCACCGCCGCGGCCCGGGCACCGGACCCGTCAATCCGAGCCCGCGCGATGCGCGCGTTCCAGCGGGTCGCGCAGCAGCAGTCGCCGGACCTGCGGACGATCGCGTTCGCTGCCCTCGGCGCCAGCGAGGTCGCCGTCATCGATCCCACGGACGCGGCGGCTCGCCGTCTCCTGGGCGCGCTCGTGGATGCTGTTCCGGCCTCGAATGGCGAGACCTGGCTCTGGCCAGAGCCACGTCTGACGTACGCCAACGGCTCCATTGTCGAAGCGCTCATCGTGGCCGGCGAACGACTCGACAACCAGTCGGCAAGCGATCGAGGGTGGGAGTTACTCGCCTTCCTGCTGCAGGTGGAGAGCCCGAGTGACCGCCTATCGGTGACAGGCAGCGGCGGACGTGGTCCCGAGCAGACCGGACCGCAGTTCGACCAACAACCCATCGAGGTGGCGGCTATCGCCGATGCCTGCGCACGGGCCTACGAGCTGACCGGCGGCGAAGACTGGCGGCGTGGCATCGAGCTCTGCTGGCAGTGGTTCCTGGGGCACAACGACAGTCGAACCGTCATGGTCGACGTCGCCACGGGAGCAGGTTTTGACGGACTCGAGCGTCACGGACGCAACGAGAACAGGGGTGCGGAGTCGACCTTGGCGGCCCTGAGCACCTATCAACAGATGCGCCGCCTCGAACCGGAGCCGCACGTATGACGCTCGGACGGATGGAGACGGCCACCCTTCGTGCGGAACCGAGTCGGGTCATCGGGCAGCTCTTTCTCCCCGGCGAGGAGTCAGCGAACACCCACTCACGCGCAGCGCAGATCGTGCAGCGGGTCCTCGCCCTCTCTGGCCCCGCCACCGAAGAGATCGCCGCGCGATTGATCCGAGACTTCGATGGGCGCCATCCCGACATCCGTGCGTTGTTCGTCGCGAACGCGGATGCGGTGAGCTCGCGGGTCTCTGACCTGGAGGAGATCACCGAGTCACGCAAGATCGTGTTGGGCGCAAGCTTCACCGCGGAGTTCGCCCTCGAAGGCGCCGGAATCTGCAACCCGAGCGCCATCGAGCATCCCGACCAAGACGGCATGGCACCGGGTCACCTGCGTGTGGCGATCGCCCTCCGCGCGATCGGAGAGGGTCACCTCTCATCCATCGGGTTTGCCGAGGCCACCATCGGTCCCGGCGCCACCTGGAGCTTCCACGACCGCGAGGCACCACCGTGGCGCCCGCACCTGAGCGACGGCAGCTGGAGCATCACGCATTTCCGTGCGGCCGCCGAGCACGAGGGGATCCTCAACGAAACGTCGCACGCGGTTCTGCGCGAATTGCCGGCGCGGTTCTCACCTCCCGACATCGACATCGCTGTCGCCGCACTCCCCGCTGAGCTGTCCACGCGCGCCGACAGCCGTCGACAGATCGATGCGCTCCGGACGCTGGCCGCCTCGGCGTATCGGACGACCTTCTCGCCACAGACAGGGCTGAGCCAGCGCGTCCTCACTCCCGTCGCGGCAGAGGAGAACCATGGCATGGAGGATGCCCGATTCGTCCGCTTCACCGACGCCGAGGGAGCCGTTGAATACCGCGCCACCTACACCGCCTATGACGGGCGAAACATCGCGCCCCGGCTGATCATCACGCCCGACCTTCGGGACTTCACCGTCCATCGGCTGGCGGGCGCGGCCGCCCAGAACAAGGGGATGGCGTTGTTTCCTCGCGTCGTCGGCGGCAGGCACCTCGCGTTGTGCCGTACCGGTGGCGAGAATATCTCGCTGGCTGAGTCCACCGACGGCGTGATCTGGAGCCAGGGCCCGACAGTTCACAGTCCGCGACAGTCCTGGGAGATCGTCCAGACCGGCAACTGTGGGCCGCCAATAGAGACGGACGACGGCTGGCTCGTCCTCACCCATGGCGTCGGCCCGATGCGCACGTACGTCCTCGCCGCGCTGCTCCTCGATCTGCAGGACCCGAGCATCGTGATCGGGCGAACCGCGACGCCGATCCTCGAGCCGCGTTCTGACGGACGCGACGGGTACGTGCCCAACGTGGTGTATTCCTGCGGCGGCATCATCCACGAAGGCGTGCTGTGGATTCCGATCGGGATCACGGACTCACGCATCGGCGTATGCTCGGTCGACCTCGCCGAGCTCCTGAGGTCGATGGTTGCCGAGACCCGGTGACCTCTCGCGGGTGGCGACAAGCGGCTCGTTCTGCTGAGGGCAGTTCTGCCGCTGGCAGAGAGTAGCGACGGCGGGGGGCGCTCACGACATCGTTGAGTCATGAGCGAATCCCCCACCCCACCGCAGTTCACCGAACGCACCCGTCGAGAGCTCTACGAGCAGCGGGTTCTGGTCCTCGATGGCGCCCTCGATGACGACAACGGAACGCTGTTGGCGACATCCGTTCTCGGCCTCGCGGCCGAAGACCCGTCCACCGATATCGCCCTCTGGATCCACTCCCCCGGGGGCTCGGTACCGGCCATGCTCGCGATCAGGGACGTCATGCGCTTGGTCCCGTGCGACGTCTCGACCCTCGCCCTGGGCATGGCCGCCAGCGCGGGGCAATTTCTGCTCTCCTCGGGCACACCCGGCAAGCGACGCGCACTCCCGCACGCCCGCGTGCTCATGCACCAGGGCTCGGCCGGGATCGGAGGGACTGCCGTCGACATCGAGCTGCAGGCCGACGACCTTCGCCACACACGGGACACGGTGCTCGGGCTCATTGCCGAAGACTCGGGTCAGCCGATCGAGCGCGTCTTCACGGACTCCCTCCACGATCGCTGGTTCACGGCGGAGCAGGCACGAGAGTACGGGCTTATCGACACGATCGTGGAACGGTTCGAGGATCTCGTTCCACGACCTCCCGTTCGCGCCGGCTTCCACAGGGAACTCGAGGGGATGTCGCGATGAGTACCTACACGATTCCGAACGTCATCGCGCGGGATGCCCGCGGCGAGCGGATCATGGATGTCTACTCGCATCTGCTCACCGAGCGGATCATCTATCTCGGAACCGCGATCGACGCGGGCGTCGCGAACGCACTGATCGCGCAGCTTCTGTACCTCGAGTCCGAGGGCCCGGAGCACGACATCCAGCTCTACATCAACTGCGAGGGCGGGGACCCGAGCGCGATGCTCGCGATCTACGACACCATGCGCTACATCCGTTCGCCGATCGCGACGACCTGCGTCGGCCAGGCCGTCGCCGTGGGCGCGGTTCTCCTGGCGGCGGGAACGCGGGGAAAGAGGGCGGCCCTCCCGCACACACGCGTCATCCTGCATCAGCCGGCAGCCCAGGGACGAGGGACGATCCCCGACCTCATCCTTCAGGCAGAGGAAGTCGTGCGCATCCGCTCGGATCTGGAGTCGATCCTGTCGCAGCACACGGGGCAAACACTCGAAACCCTCCGCAGCGACACGGATCACGACCGCATCTTCACCGCCGAGGGCGCACGGGAGTACGGGCTGGTGGACAGCGTCATCGCACAGCGGTGAGCGGCAACGTCAGGCTGCGAGCGCAAGGGCCGCCGAGCACGTCGCAGACGGCGGGGCGCTGACTTTCGCGGTCCGAAGGTCAGCGGCAACCCCGAGAGTCAGGTCCAGCAGGGTGACCTCGAGCGCGTCAGCCACCGCGGCGATCACTTCACTCGACGGCTCCTTAACCCCGCGCTCCACCTCAGAGAGGTACTGGACCGAAACGCCTGCACGGCGAGCAGTCTCGGTGAGCGTCTCGCCGCGCTCGTGACGGAGCGAGCGGAGTCGACCGCCGAGGACGTGCCGCCACAGCGACTCGCGGCGCGCCGCCTTCTGCGGCGACGCTTGAGGGACCAGATGGAGACGAGCGCCTGGTTGGGTCATGCCTCATGCTAAAGCGACCGCGTCCGGTCGGACGATGGATTCTGCCCGGAGCAGAATCGCGAGTGGATCGGTGCCCCTGGAGGGACGCTACTTGAATTCTTCCCCAGAGGTGGCGAAGCTGCGTGACCTCTGCAACCGTGCGGCGGGGGAACGGGTGGAAAGAACTTACTCGTCACCAGCCGTTGGTCTCTCCCTAGCCAGATCCTCGAGGCCCAGCGGCTCTATGAGTCCGGGGAGTCGCTCCGGCAGATCGGGTTCAAGATCGGGTTCAACGACAAGACCGTCAAGAAGGCATCGATCAACGCAGGCGTCGACGTGCAAGCTCGGCGACAGAAACGCTAGCGGCGCTTGCGCTTTTCCTTCGTGAACGCCTCATGATCAGCGAAGGCAGCGAGAAACGCACGCGACAAACGCCGCGAATCGATCTTCGGGTTCACCGCCGAAAATCTGGTCACCGCTTCGATCGGCACTTCACGCGTGACCTCTTCCGCGTGCGCCGACGTTCGCGCAAATTCCGCGTCGAGATGGGCACAAGCCGTTTCTCATCCTCGTCTCACGTTCGCCTTCATAGCGTCGAGACATGAATGATTCGCCGATTCGGCTCCACGCCCTCACGAAGTCGTACGGTCCGCACGCTGCGCTGGACGGTCTGACCCTCGAGGTCCCGGCTGGCGAGGTTTTCGGACTCCTGGGACACAATGGCGCAGGGAAGACGACGACGGTTAACCTCTTGACGACGCTGATGGAACCGACCTCGGGTGAGGCCGAGATCGGCGGCAACTCGATCAGACATCACCCCGCGGGTGTGCGGCGCGCGATCGGCTATCTGCCCGAGAACGTCCGGTTCTACGATCATCTGACTCTGCGTGAGAACCTGCGGTTCTTTGGTGAGCTGTCCGGGGTGCGGCGGCCGGATCGCCGGATCTCGGAGGTCCTCGAACTGATCGGGTTCACCGGCCACGATCGAGAGCGCGTAGGAACGTTCAGCAAGGGCATGCGCCAGCGCGTCGGAATAGCACAGGCCATCCTGCACGAGCCGCAGGTGCTGTTCTTGGACGAGCCGACCTCTGGCCTGGACCCTGCCGGTGTGAGATCGCTGCGCGAGCTGATCGTGCAGCTGAACGCCGAGCTCGGGATCACGGTCTTCATGAACACCCACCTCCTGTCTGAGGTGACCCGAACCTGCACGAGCATCGGGATCCTCCGCGAAGGGAAGCTCGTCCACCACGACACGCTCCAGAACACCCTCGGGATGTTCCCCGAAGAGTCCTCACTGGAGGAGATCTACTTCCAGCTCGATCCGGCGGTAGCGCGATGAGGACGTTTCTGGCGAGTGCACGTCACGAGATCCTCTACACGCGACGATCCCGGATCGCGCTGATCCTGGTGGTCGTCTTCGTGACGATGGTGCTGGCATCAGCCGTGATCGGTTGGATCACCACCCGCACCGTCACGGACGTCTACGAGCAGATTCGCGCCGACGGCATGACGAACGCCCCGAACCCGTTCACGGGAGCGTCGCCGCTCTACTTCGCTCGGAATTCGGCGATCTACGTCGTACTCATCGGATGCCTGATGGCGATCATCCTGGGGGCGGCAGCAACGCTCCGCGACCGCCAGCTACGCACCGCCGACCTCGTCCTGACCCGCCCTGTCAGCGTTCCAGCCCGGCTACTCGGGCAGATGGTGGGAATCGGCGCCGTGATCGCGGTTGCGCTCGTGTCGAGTCTCACCCTGTCGTGGCTGGTGATCGGCGCGATCACCAGCGCACCGCTGACGATGGGGGAGACGGGACGACTTGCGCTTTTCGGCGCCGCGTCCTGGGCGCTGATGATGATATTCGTCGGCGCGGGAATGCTGGCAGGGCTGGTCGCCAAGCAGGAAACCGCAGCACTCCTGGTGCCCATCCTCGTCTGGTCGGGGATCGCTTTCGTCCTTCCCCAAATCGGAACAGCGGCGCGACCGATCGCGCTGCTGAACCCCGTCCCCTCTATCGCCGCGACCGGTGGCGGGTTCGACCTGCTCGCCGCGATCACGGGGCCGCTGTCGATCACCGAGGAGTTCAAGCGAATCGGGTCCTATCTGCTGCACGACCCGTCGGCCAGCGGCTCGGTCGGCATCGCGATCGCCTCTGTGTCGATCGCCCTGGTCGCGATGATCGCCATCGTCGTGTTCTCCCCCGCCCGCGCCTGAGGAGGCCTCTCGATGACTGATATCGCCATCATCGCCGCCAAAGAGTTCCGCGAGCGCCGCCGCGACCCGCTCCTGATCGGGCTGATCGCCTTCCTCGGAATCGCCTGCGTGGTCTCCGTGACCGTCGCATCCGGTGCTTTTCGCGTGGAACTCGACGCCTACAACGCCTACGTCGAGCAGTTGACGGCGTCCGGCAGCCAGACCGCCGCTGCCGCACCTCGGCTGTTCCCGATGCAGCTGCTGCGCGGCGCGGTCGAGTACGTCGAGCTGCTCGGAGCGCTGTTCGCTATCGTCGTGGGCTACGGCTCGATCGCGGCCGAAAAGCGCCGCGGCACACTCGACCTTGTGCTCAGCCGTCCGGTCGGCCTCTTTTCGCTGGGCCTCGGAAAGGTCGCCGGGCTGTCCGCGGTGTGGGCGGTGGTTCTGGTCGCGCTCGCGATCATCGAAGCGATTGCGCTCCTCACGATCGGCGGCGCGTCCCTGGGCGGATACGAGCTGCGCAACATCCTGCTCGCCACGGTCGTGCTCTGGCTGTACTTGGTGTTTTGGACAGCAGTCGCAATTGCCGTCACGTCGCTGACAGCCCGGCCGAGCACGGGCCTGATCATCGCCGTCGCCCTCTGGCTGGTGGTGGTGCTGATCCTCCCGCAGATCGGCGACACCATGGACCCCGACAATCAGGTCCCCGGCGGACTGTTCGCGGCACTTCAGATTCAACGTCCTGACGAGCTGACGGTGATGGCGCACTTCGCCGGCTTCGACGGCATCCGCAACGGCATCGAGGTCTCCTCGATCACCAAGCACACCGAACGCCTGTCGTTCGCGTTCCTCGGCATCAAGGACCAGTACAACCAGCAGCCGCTCGGCGCTGTCTGGGCTGACATGTGGCCCTATGCGTTGACCCTCTTCTCCGCGACCATCGCCGCCGTCTCCTTGGCAGCGGTGACCACCACCCGCGGAACACTGCAAAGGAAGACATCATGAACAACCGTCGATTCACCGCCACCCTCCTCGCCGGAGCCGTCGCACTCGCTGCACTCACCGGATGCACTGCGACGGCAACTGCCGGCTCGCTCACCTCATCGCCATCCGCGTCGACCTCGGGATCGTCCGACACGGTGCTCCCGGTGGATGCCAACCCGATCGTGAACGACAGCAGCACCCCCGGCTTGTCCGTGACCTACGCCGCGGTCGAGGACAACGTCGACCAGGCCACCGGTCAGGCCATCAGTGATCAGCTGGAGCTCACGATCGCCAATGCCACCTCGACCGATGTGAGTGGACTGGAAGTGTTCTACACGATGACGGACGCAACGACCGGGCAGTCAGAGTCGTACTACCAGGACCTCGGTGCACTCACCGTACCCGCAGGATCCGACGTCACCGTCTACTTCGACAACGGCACCGGCACCGGCACCGGAGCCGGACACTACCCGGAGAACACGTTCAGCCTCTACCGCAGCTCCAGCAACCAGGTCGATTTCACGATCGAAGTCAGCACGCCCGGACTCGCCCCCGCGACGGCCATCGCGACCAAGGGCGTCGGCACCGGCGAAGTGGCAGACTAACCCGACAACGCAAGGAACAGGCGCATGAAGATTCTCCTCGTCGAGGACGACTCCGGTCTCGCCGACATGGTCAGACGCACTCTCACCGAGGCCGGCTACGCGGCAGATGTCGCCTTCGACGCGCCCTCGGGAATCGAAGCGTTCGAAATCGACCCGACGTACGACCTCGTAATCCTGGATCTGATGCTGCCCGGACTCGAGCGAGGTGGCATGGCCGTCTGCGAACGGATCCGGGAACTCAGCAGCGGGGTGCCGGTCCTGATGCTCACGGCGCTGGATTCGATGCGCACGAAGGTCCAGGGGCTGGATGCCGGTGCCGACGACTACGTCGTGAAGCCTTTCCATGTCGCCGAGCTCCTCGCCCGGGTGCGGGCGTTGCTGCGACGCTCTCCCACGGCTCATGCACCGGTGCTCAGCGCGCAGGGTGTGAGCCTGGACCCGGCGACACGGACGGCGATCCGGGGCTCGAGGCGAATCGAGCTGACGGCGAAGGAGTTCGCTGTGCTGGAATACCTCATGCGCAACACCGGACGCATCGTCAGCAGCAGTGAGCTGATCGACCACGCTTGGGACAGCAACTACGACGGCTTCAGCAACGTCGTGCAGACCTATGTCCGCTACCTCCGCCAGAAGCTGACCGCCGATGGTGAACCTGACATCATCGTCACCCGACGCGGCTCGGGCTACACGATCAACCCTGACGCATGATCTTCCGCCGGGCGTTGATCCGCCTCACTCTCACCTACGCCCTCGCGCAGCTCGCGGTGTACGGTGTGTTCGCCCTCGCGGTCTATCTGTACGTCGTGAGCACCTTCGACTTCGACCCAGAGAGCACCGAGCCGGGCGTCATGTCCGCCGAGCAGGGCTTCGCCACCCTCCGTGAAGCTCTCCTGGTCGCGTTCGCCGTCCTGGTCGTCGTCATTCCGCTCGCGAGCTGGATCATGGCGCGATCCGCGTTGGTCCCGATCCAACGCAGCTACGAGTTGCAGCAACGATTCATCGACGGCGCCTCGCATGAGCTGCGATCGCCGCTGGCGCTCATCCAAGGCGAGCTGGAGCTGGCGCTGTCTCGTTCACGCTCACCCGCTGAGTACCGCGCTGCGATCGAGACCGCTGCCGAAGCGACGCACGTTGTGGTCGCGCTGACAAACGACCTGCTCCTTCTGGCGCGCGGTGACAGCGATGAACTCAGCGAGTCCTTCACCACCGTCGATGTCGACGACCTCGTCGCACGCGCTGCAGGCGCAGGCGCAACCGTTCCGCACGTAAGCGTCGACTGCCGTTCCGGCGCCCACGTGATCGCGAGCCCCACATTGCTCGCGCGCGCGGTCTCGAACCTCGTCGACAACGCGTCCAAATTCACTCCGCCCGAGGGGCAGATCGCCGTGACGACGCAGGCGACGGCCGACGCCGTCTTCATCACAGTCGCGGATACGGGTGTCGGGATGACACCCGACGAACTCCGCCACGCCCGAGTGCGGTTCTGGCGGGCAGACACCGCACGCTCTCGCACCGGCCACGGGCTCGGACTAGCGCTCGTCGACTCGATACTCGCCGCCCACCACGGCTCCCTGGAGCTGCGGTCGCAGCCAGGACAGGGCACGACGGCAACCATCAGATTGCCGCTGACGACCAGTCGCGGTCTCTCACGGTGATCTCACGCGCCCTTTCCTAACGTCGAAACATGGAGCTCCCCCGGCTCCACCCGATGAAAGGAACAATCGTGAACAAGAAAGCCGCATGGATCGGCGGTCCCGCCCTGGCCGTCGCGCTGATGCTCGCCGGCGGAGCAACACTCACAGCCGGCGCAGCCGCGCCGACCAGCACTCCCACTGTCGCCGTCACCGAACCCGCGACCACATCGACGACGCAGGACGCCGAGACCGCCGACGACAACGAGACAGCTGACGAGGCGGGTGCCGACACCGACAACGTGCAGGAAGGCCCCGGAAACGAGTCCGAGACCGAGGACACCAGCGACGACGTCAACGGCGTCGACGTGGAAGATGGCACAGCGGACTGAGCCGCGTCCGTGCGCGGGCAGGACCCGACTGCCCGCGCACGGAAGAATACGGTCATGATCGGCACCGCACGCCACCGGCGCGTTCCTGGATGGGTCGTCGCCACCGTCGCGGCCGCGGCCTTCGCTGCGATCGCGCTCATCGGCGTTCTCATCACCTCGAACCCGGGATGGTCCGCCCAAGAGATACGGATCGTCATCGCGGTCAACGGCACGTCGACCGCGGCGCTGGACGCCATCGCCCACACGATCGCAGTACTCCTCGGCCCCACGGGGGCGGCAGTCATCACCCTCGGGGCAATGGCACTGGCTGCGCTCCTTGCACGATCGTGGGTCCTCGGATTGCGGCTCGGCATCCTCATCGGGTTCTCGTGGGGCACCGCAGACTTGGTCAAGGCGCTCGTGCAGCGCCCCCGCCCCGATCCTGCCCTCCTTCCCTTCCCGCCCGCCGTCGAGCCGACCACGTTCAGCTACCCGAGCGGTCACACCGCGTTCGCCGTTGCCCTCGGCGTGAGCGTGTTCGCGCTCCTCACGCTGGCCCGGGCGCGGTACATCACGCTTGCGGCAGCGATCATTCTCGTCGCTGCAACGGCGTGGTCGCGGGTTTATCTCGGCGTGCACTACCCCACAGACACGCTCGCTTCGATGTTTCTGGTCCCGTTCCTCGTGTGGGCGTTGGTGCGGTGGACGGGCCGGATTTCGCTGTTCACACGTAAGGGTGCGGACCGCGCGCACGCGGCATCTTCGGGCCGCTGGCAGCGTCAGCCTTGAGAGTACGCCGCAGCCTTCTCGCCGATGCTGGTGGTGCTCAACACGACGACGCATCCGACGATCGCGATCAGCAACACGACGGTGATGGTTCCCGTGCCAAACCCTGCACCGCCGCGCCCTGGTGAGACGGCGAGCCAGTCAGCGAACGATGCGCCAAGTGGGCGGGTGAGGATGTACGCGATCCAGAACGCGACGATGGCATTCAACCGGAAAAAGCCGTAGCCGACCGCGGGGATGGCGATCAGCGCCGCGAAGAGCACTCCCGACATCAGGTACCCCAGACCGAGCGCGTTCGCGGTCCAATCGCCCGCCGCCGTCCCCAGGGCGAAGGTAAGCAGAACTGTGGTCCAGTAGAACGCTTCACGCCGCGTGGTTCGGATCGAGTGGATGGACAACGTGTGCTCGCTGCGCCACCACAGCGCGAATGTTCCAGCAAGGGCAACAGCGAACACCGCGGTGGAAATCGCGTAGGGGATGCCGAACTGGACATGCACGATGTCTGCGGCCATGGTTCCGAAGACGCTGACCATCCCGGCTGCGGCCCAATAGATCGCCGGGACATAGCGGCGCGTGCGGAACTGCAGCGCCAGGGTCCCCGCGAGGAGGATGAAAGCAGCCCCGACCGCGATGACGGGCTCGATCGTGGTGACCAGGAAGTCGCTCCCGGTCTCGCCCATGGCGGTGGTGAGCACCTTCACGACCCAGAACAGTGCGGTGACGTGCGGAACCTTGTCGGCCATGGCTCGGGCGCCGCGTGTGCGGCCGGCGATCAGGGCCATCATGCCGGAAGGGTGGTCAGAAGCGACTGGAGCGCGGCCAGTTCCGCTGACTGGTCCGGAGACGAGGACCGCACCGCGGTGAGTGCTTGATCGATCTGGTGGTCGAGGTAGCTCCATGCCTGGCAGTCCGCAGCGTTGAGCGTGTCCTGATCGTCATCCCACGCTGTCTCCAGGTCGGTGATACGCGACGTCGCCGCGGCCTGGTCACCCTGCTGCACACTGTTCACGACATCAGAGACGATCGTTCGGAAGGCCGCGGTCGCATCGCTGGGGAAGTTCTGCATCACAGCCGCGCTGGCCTCCGACTGGTCGAGTGGAGCGGCGTTCGCTTCGCAGGAGGGCGCGGGGCCCTCGTCAGCGAGTGCGCTCTGGTGCGGTTGCGCGTTGGTGAACGCCAACAGCGCAATCGTCGCGATCGCTATGACTCCGAGTGTGCTGTGGGCGGCGCGAGCCCGCGCCGGAGTGCGCGAAGCTGCCCGCTCAGTGTGGCGCTCGGTGACGTCGGAGTGGCTGAACGAGAGATAGACGACGACGGCGAGAATCGCGACGAGGAAGATCACGCTGGTGAGCATGGTTCCCAGGCCCAGCCCCTGCTCGTCGGCGGGGAGGGCGAGGAAATCGCCGATATTCGCGCCCAGCGGGCGGGTAAGGATGTAGGCGATCCAGAAGCTCAGTACGGGGTTGGCGCCGTATCGCCACAGTGCGGTCACGATGCCGATGAGGGTGAGCGGCAGCAGGATGGACAGTCCGGGACCCCATCCGGTGAGTTCGAGCGTCCAGTCGCCGGTCGCGGTTCCCAGCGCGAATGTCACCAGCACGGCCAACCAGTAGAACGCTTCCCTGCCACGGGTGTTGATGCTGTGGATCGAGAGGGTCTTCTCCCGCCTGTACCAGATCACGAAGACGACGGTGAGCAGTGCCGCAAACAGGAGAGTGCTGAGTCCGAGAGGCACCCCGAGCTGGTCGGTGAGGATGTCGGTGTAGAGCGTGCCCGTGATGCTGAGCACAACCACGGTGAGCCAGTACACGCCGGGAACGTATCGAGTGAGCATCATCTGGCCAGCAAGGACAGCTGCCATGAGGAGCGTGAACATGAGCGCGGTGTTCATCAGACCCACGCCCAACGTGCTGTTGATCCAGTCCGCGAAACTCTCTCCGACAGTCGTGCACAAGATCTTGATGATCCAGAACCAGATCGTGACTTCAGGAACTTTGTTCAGCAGGTGCCGGGCAGTGCCCCGGGATGTCAGCGCGGAAGCGGTCATAGTCTGACCCTCCAAGGCGGACCTGTGGCATCACCTCAAAGAACGAGCCGACATTCTGAAACTTCTTACAGGAACACCGCCATGGGTGTGAGGCTCAGAGAGCCGCGCGCACAAAGGGAAGAGTCACCCGAGCGCGCACACCACCATCGGGCTTGTTCTCGAGCGTGACTGATCCTCCTGCGGCCTCGGTCGTTGCGGCGACGATTGCGAGCCCGAGACCGGCGCCTTCGCTGCGGCGGGCCGAGGAATCCGGCCGGGAGAAGCGGTCGAATGCCCGCGGCAGGAAGTCGGGGTCGATTCCCGGTCCATCGTCGTCGACGACGAGCGCGAATTCTGCTCGGGTGGCGAGCACCGTCACCCCGACATACCCGCCCGACTCAACTATCGCGAGAGCGTTGCTCACGAGGTTTTCCGCTATGCGGCCGAACGCTTCGCGGCGCACCGCGACCTGTCCGCCGGCATCCGGCGCCATGCCAACATCGAGCTCCACGCGGACAACACGCACACCGGCCGCGAGGCGTGCGCGGTCCACGGCGAGGCCGACTTCTTCGACAAGCTGAACGACGGACGAGGTGTGGCGAGAGACCTCACCGGCTTCCAATCGAGACAGCTCAAGAAGCTCAGCGACCAAATGCGCCAGGCGGCCAGTCGCCGCCCTGGCGTCGTCCAAGTCTTTCCTCAGGTGGTCCGGGTCTTCTGCTCGGATGAGTTCAAGTTGGGCCTGCAACACCGCCAAGGGCGTGCGCAGCTCGTGGCTAGCATCCGACACCATCTGACGCTCGCGCGCGGCCGAGCTCCGCAAGTCCGAGATCAGACCGTTCAGCGTCTCTGCCAGCGCGCTGATCTCGTCGCGCGCCGGACCGACGGGAAGGAGATCCTGCGAACCGGAAGCGACGATGCCTTCCGCGCTGTGCCGTAGTCGTGTCACTGGACGCAACGACGCACCGGTAACCAACCAGGACGCACCGGCGAACACCAGCACGATCAGCCCGATGCCCACGAGCAGCCCGGCATCCAGACGTGCCATCACGACCTCGGACGCCCCTTCGCTTCGTGCCGCGACCACGGTCCAGGTCCCCCCGACCCCGGTAACCCGTTCGCCCAGCACCTGCCACTGCGACCCCTCGACCACAGTCGTCATCGGAGTCTTTGGGAGGCGGGTCATGTCGCCGAGCTCGTTCTGCAGGGCCACAGGGAGCGTGGACACCTGCACCGTCCCTGTCGGGTCGACGACGGCCACCAGCTGCCCCTCGGCGGGAACGTCCACCACATCGCCGGGCTCGTCGCGGATCGCGGTCGCGAACGACGCAAGATCCGACGCCAGCAGGCTCGACGCCGCGTCATCGACTAGGCGCTCGACGAAAGCGTGCACCAACAGCCCGACGACAGTGAACACCGCCAGCGCCATCAGCACAGTGCCGATGCCGATTCGCGCGCGGATCGACAAGCGACGGAGATGCTTCACGTCATTGCCACGAGTCGGAACCCGATGCCACGTTCGTTTCGGATCGCGATGCGCGCGTGAGCGTGATTGAGTTTGCGACGCAGATAGCTGACGTACTGATCGACGAGGTTCGGATCGGCATGCGAAGTGGTCCCCCACACGTCGCCCAGGATCTCGTCCCGTGTGACGGTGGCGCCCGCCCGAGCCATCAGGGCCAGCAGCAGCGCGAACTCCTTCGGGCTCAGGTGCAAGGCTTGTCCGTCGACCTCTGTGTCCCGCTTCACAGAATCCAGCGTGACACCACCCACCGTGAGGCGAACCGGAACAGAGCCCGCGTCACGCCGCTGCAACGCTCGGAGCCGCGCAGCGAGTTCGCGAAACTCGAACGGCTTGACCAGATAGTCGTCTGCACCGGCATCCAACCCGTGAACCCTATCGTCGACATCGTCTCTTGCGGTCAGCATGAGCACCCGGATAGCCGGATCCATCTCGCGCAGGCGACGGCAGAGCTCAAATCCGGACATGCCTGGAAGCATCACGTCCAACACCGCGATCTGTGGTCGTTGGTCATCCGCGTGAATCAGCGCCCGTACCCCGTCAGCGAGCAACGTCACCGCATACCCTTCGGCAAGCAGTCCGCGCTTGAGCATGACGCCCATCTGCGGATCGTCCTCAACGACAAGCACGTCAACTGCGGCAGTCAGGTGCGCCATGCATCCATTGTCGCGGCGAGCGGCGCAGAGTCGTGCGCGCTGCGGCGAAGCTGCGCACGCACCCGAGCGAGAAGCTCGCTGGGGTGGAATGGCCGAGCAAGACAGTCGTCGGCACCGGCATTCAGTCGCTCAACCCTCGCTCTCGCCGAATCATTCGCCGTCAACATGACTACCGGCACGTCGCTGACCTCCTTGATCCAGCGGCATAGCGCGATGTCCGCATCCGCCGAGTCGGAGTCGGCCAATTCCAGCACGACGAGGTCGAGCACCGCGGTGCTCCTGAATGCTTCGAACCCCGCGTCCGCCTCGATTGCGTCAACACATACGTAGCCCGCCTCGGACAGAATCTGACCCACCCTCTGCGCGACGAACCTGTCGTCTTCAATGATGAGAATCACTTTCCATCTCCTCTCACCACGGGGCCGTCAATCACACACCGCCGCGCCCTCAAGTAGAGCGACCATACAAAGCCCTAAATGAGACCAGCATGAGAGCATCCCGCCGCGAGCCACTGTTCACCGCTTTATTCCTCACGTGTGGATCTTTTCCGGCGGAGGATCACATCTTCATCGTCGACATTCGGGGTGCAAGTGGTCGTAGGATCGCCACCGACCGGGGCAGCCGACATTGACAGACGGTCGGAAGGAGTACGCCGCGCAACGTGTCGGGTCAGTGCCCCTGGAGGGACTCGAACCCCCAACCGTTTCCTTAGGACGGAACTGCTCTTCCATTGAGCTACAGAGGCTGGCGGCATCCAGTCTAGGACGTTCGGGGTAAGCCCTCGGCGCGCCGCAGGAAGAGAACGGCGATGCCTGCGGCGAGCAGACACATCGCGACGACGCTGCCCGCGACGCCAGGCCAGCCCAGGCCGACCAGGGCGAAGCCCAGCAGCCATCCCAGCAGACTCGACCCTCCGTAGTAGGCGAGGTAGTACAGCGAGGATGCCTGCGCCGTGGCTCCCCGCGGAGCGCTCGCCGGCGTCCACCCCGAGGCGATTGCGTGCGCCGCAAAGAACCCCGCGGTGAGCACGAGAAGTCCAACCAGCACGAGCGGCAGCCAGCTCGAGAGAGTGAGAAGGACGCCTGCCACCATCGCCGCCGTCGATCCGATGAGCACCGGAAGCCTCCCCCATCGGGAGGCGAGCGCGCCAGCCTGTGGAGACGACACCGAGCCGGCGAGATAGGCGAGAAACAGCAGGCTCATCTCCCAGGGCGGCAGCGAGAAGGGCGGCGCGATCAACACGAACCCGAGGTAGTTATAGATCGCGACGAATCCACCCATGAGAAGGAATGCCTGCGCATAGAGAGCGAGCTGGATCGGCGAACGGAGGCTCGCGAGCACCTTCCTCAGAAGTCCGTCGGTCTGCCCGCGCCCGTGCGTGAAACCTCGGGCGGGCGGTGCGATCCGCGCGAACAGCGCCGCGCTGATGAGGCACAGGAGCGCGACGGCGAGCACCCCGATCCGCCAGGAAGCGGCATCCGACACGGGCCCCGCGATGATCCGGCCCGCCAGGCCGCCGACGGTCGTTCCCGCGATGTAGCTGCCGGCCACGCGCACGGCGTGGGTCGCATCCACTTCCTCGCTCAGGTAGGCGAGGGCGATCGCGGGCATCGCTCCCAGCGCCGCGCCTTCGATGAAGCGCGCGATCAGAAAGACCTCGAGGGTCGGGGCGAAGGTCGCGAGGATGCCGACGCTGGTCGCCGCCAGGATGCCGATCGTCATGGCCGGCAGGCGTCCGATGCGATCGGCGGCGCGCGACCACGGGATCACGGCGAGCGCGAGCCCGAGCGTGCACAGCGAGACTGCGAGCGCGGCGGTTGCCGGCGTGACGGCAAACTCTTCCGCGATGAGCGGCAAGACCGCTTGCGGCGAGTAGAGCTGAGCAAACGTTGCGATGCCGGCGAAGAAGAGACCGATCACCAGGCGTCGGTAGGCTGCGTCCCCCGGTGCATGACCTGAGAAGCGCTCCACGCTCTCACGCTAGTGGGCAGATGAGGCCCGTCTCGCCGAGACACATGCCGCGAGCCGAACATGGGAATCCCCTGGGTATGACCCTTCTCAGGTTGCGACGTCCGCCAACTCTCGGAATCGTGGCTGGCCCAGAGACCGCAACGGAAGGAGAGCACAAATGCTCACCATGACCGACACCGCGGCTGAGGCCGTTAAGACAATCGTCGCCCGCGTGCCGCAGGCAGCTGACGGCGGTCTTCGCATTCGAGACGCTGGCGCAGAGACCGGCTTCGAGCTCAGCGTGGCACCCGCCCCCGAGCCCGACGACACGGTTGTTGTGACCGAGGGAGCTCGCGTCTTCCTCGACACGGCTGCCTCGCTCGCGCTCAACGATCGCGTCCTCGACGCGCAGCTCGAGCAGGACGGCACCGTCCGCTTCGCGCTCGCCGCTCAGGGCTGATCCCCCAGTCAACAACGGCCCCCGATGACTTCGGTCGTCGGGGGCCGTTTGGCATGCAGCGGGGAGGCCAATCGATGGATGCTGGACTGCCCGGTCAGTTCGCATGCCTGAGATTCCGGGCCGCGACACGGTCGCCAGACCACCCCAGCGGAGGTGGCTCTTTGTCGCCAGAGCCGAACACGGTCGAGTGGAGGGTGAAAGGAGCCCGCCCGTGTCTCTCGCCATCCTCATCCTCATCCTGCTCGCCGTCATCATCGTCAGCGCATTCGCCGTCGCCCGCGAGATCGCTCGCGACGGACACGGTCGTCGCCCCTCGCTGAGCGACTACAACTCTCGCCAGCCCGCCCCCTGAGCGCTGCCCGGTCAGTGGAAGTCGCGTGAGCGATGCTGCACGCCGACGCGCAGGTCTTCGAAACGGTCGGCGAGCACGTTCGTGACCCCCTCGGGTGAGCGTTCCAGCATCCCGCGCACGATGAGTGCGGGAGCGTCCCGGGCGACGCGTCGATAGCGATTCCAGACACCGACCGAGCAGATGATGTTGACGACACCGTGCTCGTCTTCGAGGTTGAGGAAGGTGATCCCGGATGCCGTCGCCGGGCGCTGCCGGTGGGTCACGAGACCCGCGACCTCGATGCGCCGCCCCGTTTCGTGAGCGCGGAGCTCGCGCGAGGTAAGCACGCCCCGGGCATCCAAGGGAGCGCGGTAGTGCGTCAGCGGATGGTCGTCGGTCGAGATCCCGGTGGCCCAGAGATCTGCGGCGAGGATGTCGTAGCTCGTCGGATCGGTGAACAGGGGAGGCTGTACCGATACGAGAGAGTCGGGCAGGTACTCGGCGCGGTCCTGCGCGGCAGCGCCCGCCAGCCACACGCCCTCCCGGCGTGAGATCCCGAGACACTCGAAAGCCCCCGCCGTAGAGAGCGCCTCCAGCTGCGCCTCGGTCACCCCCGTCCGGCGCACGAGATCTCGCAGATCCCGGAACGGACCGTGGGCCTCACGCTCGGCGACAATCCGTTCGGCGGTGGGCTGCCCCACTCCCTTGACGCCCGCCAGCCCCAGCCGCACCGCGAAGCCGCCATCACGCCGGTGCGCGGCGGATTCGTCCGGCGCATTCCTGTCGAACCGGCCGACCGGCGGCTGGATGCGGTGCGTGCAGGCATCCATTCCCGTGGGTTGGCGTTCGACGGATGCCTCGCCCGGTGTGACCGGCTCGACCCCGGCCCACACGCCCGAAGCATGAAGGTCGGGGCGGCGCACCTCGACACCGTGGCGGCGGGCATCCGAGACGAGGGTCGCCGGCGAGTAGAACCCCATCGGCTGGGCGCGCAGCAGTCCCGCCAAAAACGCCGCCGGGTAGTGCAGCTTGATCCACGAGCTGGCATAGACGAGGAGGCCGAACGAGAGGGAGTGCGACTCGGCGAACCCGAAGTTCGCGAACGCCTGGATCTTCGCGTAGATCGCGTCGGCATCCTCTCCGACGAGGCCGTTGCGGGCCATCCCCTCATAGAGCTTCTCGCGCAGCGACTCGATCCGTTCCAGCCCGCGTTTGGAGCCCATCGCGCGGCGCAGCAGGTCGGCATCCTCGGGCGTGCAGTCGCCGATCGCGACGGCCATCTGCATGAGCTGCTCCTGGAACACCGGCACCCCGAGCGTGCGTTCGAGCACCGGCTCGAGCTTCGGATGCGGGTAGGTGACCTTCTCGTCCCCGAGCTTGCGACGCACGAACGGATGCACCGCGCCGCCCTGGATCGGGCCGGGGCGGATGAGGGCAATCTCGATCACGAGGTCATAGAACCGGCGCGGCTGCAGGCGCGGGAGCAACCCCATCTGTGCGCGCGACTCCACCTGGAACACCCCGATCGAATCGGCCCGGCACAGCATGTCGTAGACCGCGGCCTCCTCCTTGGGCAGCGTCGCCAGCTCCCACCTCTCCCCCGTGGCGGCATGGATCATGTCGAAGCAGTACTGCAGCGCCGCGAGCATCCCGAGGCCCAGCAGATCGAATTTCACCAGGCCCATCCAGGCGGCGTCGTCTTTGTCCCACTGGATGACGGTGCGATTGTCCATGCGCGCGTGCTCGATCGGCACGACCTCGCCGACGGGTCGCTCCGTGAGAACCATGCCGCCCGAATGGATGCCGAGATGCCGCGGCGCCTTGAGCAGCTCCCCCGCGTACGCGATGACCTGATCCGGAATGTCGTGGTCGGGGCCACTCTCCAACGACGCCCCCCAACGCTCGACCTGCTTGGACCAGGCATCCTGCTGCCCCGGCGAGTACCCGAGCGCCTTGGCCATATCGCGCACGGCGTTCTTGGGGCGGTACTGGATGACGTTCGCGACCTGCGCCGCCCGGTCCCGGCCATAGGTCGCGTAGACCCACTGGATGATCTCTTCGCGCCGGTCGGAATCGAAGTCGACATCGATGTCGGGTTCTTCGTCGCGCAGGCTCGAGAGGAACCGCTCGAACGGCAGGTCGTAGGCGATCGCGTCGACGGCGGTGATGTCCAGCAGGTAGCAGATGGCACTGTTGGCCGCCGACCCTCGCCCCTGGCACAGGATGCCGCGACGCCGCGCCTCCTGCACGATGCCGTGAACAATGAGGAAGTAGCCGGGGAAGTCCTTCATCTCGATGACGCCGAGTTCCCGTTCGATGCGGTCACGATCTTTCGACGCCAGGTCGGGGTACTTGCGGGGAACCGCCTCCCAGACCAGGTGCCGGAGCCAGCTCATCGGGGTGTGCCCCTCGGGGACGGGGAGTTTCGGGAGGGCCGGCTTTGCGCTCCGCAGCGGAAAGGCGAGGTCATCGGCGAGCGCCACCGTCTTCGCGACGGCGCCCGGGTACCGGGCGAAGCGTTCGGCCATCTCGGCGCCCGAACGCAGGTGCGCGCCGGCATGGGCGGGGAGCCATCCATCGAGCTCGTCGAGGCCCCGGTTCGCGCGCACCGCGGCAACGGCCGCCGCCAGCTGCGCCCGCTGCGGGGCGGCGTAGTGGACGTTGTTGGTTGCGAGCAGCGGCAGGCCGCGGTTGGCGGCGAGCGCGGCGAGGATGTCGTTGTCCCGCGTGTCCGACGGGTTGCCGTGGTCGATCAGTTCGACGTGCACCGACTCTCGCCCGAAGAGGGCGACCAGCTCGTCGAGGGCGGCGGCCGCAGCATCCGCGCCACCGCCTGCCAACGCACGACGAACGGCACCCTTGCGGCATCCGGTGAGCACCGCCCACTCCGAACGGCCCCGGCTGCCCGAGAACCCGTCGAGACGCTCGTCTCCTCGGGCGAACGCGGCGAGCTGTTCGAGGTCGTAGTGCGGGCGGCCCTTCTCCGCTCCCTGGAGCTGAGCCCGGGTGAGGGCCGACGCGAGACGGTGGTACCCCTCCTCGTGGCGGGCCAGCACGAGCAGGTGCGCACCGACGGGATCGGGTTCGCCGTTTTGCGGCTTGGGGAGTTCGAGGGACATCTCCGCGCCGAACACCGTCTGCAGGCTCAGTTGCTCGGCGGCCTCGGCGAACCGGACGATGCCGTAGAACCCGTCGTGGTCGGTGATCGCGAGCGCGTGCAAGCCGAGCCGCTCGGCCTCTTCGGCGAGATCCTCGGGGGAAGACGCCCCGTCGAGGAACGAGAACGAGGAGTGCGCGTGCAGTTCGGCATACGGAACCGTCTCGGCAGGGCGCTCGATCGCCGGGGCGACGTACGGCCCGCGCTTGTGCGACCACGCCGGGCTGTCGCCGCCGTCCCCGGGTGGCGGCTTCGGACGCCGGCGGTCGCTGAGCAACCGTTCCATCTCCGACCACGGCACCGATGGATTGTTGAACCCCATCAGTCGTACCGTCCCTCGGCATGCCAGGCTCCCTGTTCGCACACCAGCAGCCACGCGGTCTGATCGGCGTCCACGACCTGGAACCGATGCGCGCGGCGCGCGCGGGCGGCATCCCAGGCGCGTTCGATGACCGGCCACGGCCCCGCCCACGCCGCCACGGCCCGGCGACGCCCGGTCTCGATTAAGAGCGTCGGCGTGCCGGTGAGCTGCCCGCGGTCGTCGACCGAGACGGTGACCCCGGATGCCGACACCACCTCGACGGCCACGGGAGCGGTGAACACCGTGGCCGGCAGCGGGTCGGGCAGGCTCCCCGGCCACGGGCGGGCGCGTTCGGCGGCGAGCGTGCGATGGTCGCGAGGAAGCCGGTCACCCCACGGCACCCACACCTGCCGTTCGTCCAGCCAGCGCCCACCCCCGATCGCGGGGGTCACGACACCGCGGTGCCCGAGCATCGCCTGCACGCGAGAGAGCGCATGGTGCACGCGTTCTTCGGGTCCCGAGCCGAAGATCGCCGGGGCGTGGTGAGATGCGGCATCCACCGCCTCGGGTGAGATACGAACGAGCCCGACGCCGGTAAGAAGATCGGCGGCGTCTTCGGCAAGCTGCCAGCGCACCCGGTCGACGATTGCGGCGGCATCGAACGACCCGGGATGCAGCCACACCCGCTCGCTGCGCTCCCCCGGTCACCGACCAGCTCGATGCGCACCTCGGTGCAGACCAGGTCGATCGCCCCGAGGCTGGCCAGGAAAGCATCCGCGGTCTGCCGCACCCCGAAAGCGACCTGCTCGGCAAGTTCCAGCGGGGTTCGAAGGCGATCTCACGGACAAGCTCGGGCGGCGGTACCCGCGGCTCGATCGGGCGTGAGTCGCTGCCGGCGGCAAGGTTCTGCAACCGCACTCCGCGCTCCCCCAGCCGCTCGCGCACGCGCTCTTCGGGCATCGCGGCAAAAGCTCCCAGCGTCTGGACGCCGAGCTTCGCGAGCAGATCGACGATGCCGGATCCGACGTTCGAGGCGGGGTCCGCATCGTCGAGTGCCGCGACCGATAGGGGGGCAAGGAACGCGGATGCCGCTCCCTCCGGCACGATGCGGACGGGATCAGCCGCCGTGGTCGCACTGCGCGCTGCCTGTTCGGCGGTGAACGGTCCGTCGGCGACCCCGATGCGGACATCGACGAGGCCGAGTTCCCGCATCCGGTCGAGGAGCACCCGCGCGGCTGCAGATTCACCCCCGTAGTAGCGAGCAGGGCCCCGAGCGCGCAGTGCGCAGAGCCCCGGACGCACGATCTGCACACCGGGAGCACGCTCTTCGAGCTGGGTGACGACAGGCGAGAACGCGCGGTGATCGCGCACCGGGTCAGCCGGAACGATCGCGAGGGCCGGGCACCGTGCCTGCGCGTCGCGCCGACGCTGCCCTCGCCGCACTCCGTCCCGGCGCGCTGTGGCTGAGCACGCGACGACGAGGTTCTTGTCGACGACCGCGATCGGGTCGGTGGGGTCGAGCGGGTGCGGCCCGTCCCGCGTCAGCGCGGTGACCGGCCAATCCGGCATCCACACCACAAGGCTTCGCGTCGCCGTTCGCGTCAGCGTTCGTGCGAGGCTTCGCGTCAGCGTTCGTGGGGGTGAGTCGGCAGGCATGTCACCCTGCTTCCCGGACGGGCAGCGCCTCCCGAATCGGCACCGTCTCGATCTCCTGCTCACGCGCATCTCGCACCACGGGAGAAGGCCCCCGGACGGCGTCGACGACTCCCCCGGCGCCGGCAGCAGCACAGGTCCCCGCCTCGGAGTCGCCAGGCGCCGACTGGACACCGTGACGGTGACCTCTCGTGCGTCGAGATACCCGTGCCCGCGACCAAGACCACTCCAGCCGGGATCGCTCACTGACAGGGATGCCTCGGCCTGCGGCCACGGCCCCTGCACGAGCAGCACACCGTCACGATCGCGCAGGCGAGCCGCGAACCGGGCAGCGTCGGCATCCGAGACCCGTCCCGGTGGACGCACCACCACTAGGGGCAGCACCTCGGTGATCGTGGCCGTCACCGCGAGCCATCGCGATCCCGGGTCCGGAACCATCACGAGCCGAGTCAGGTCGACTCCCAAGCGTTCCGCAGCCTCGGCGCCCAGGTTCGGCATCCCGACGACTCCGCACCACGACCCCGCCTGCGAGGGCGAAGCCAGCAGCGCGAGCAGCAGCGAGACGGATGCCGCCCCCGGCGCTACCGTGTACACCGACCCGGGCCGCAGCCCGCCGCCGGGGAGCAGCCGCGACAGCGCCGGATACGACGGCAAGACCGGAACGTCGAGGGTCCGCCCCTGCACCTGCTCGACCTGGGCTCGGAGGCGATGCACCTCAGCCAGCCGGTCACGGACGTCAGCGGCAGCCTCCGCGCGCTGTGCTCCCATGATCGCCCTCACTCCCACAGGTTAGAACGCATGTTCTAATGCGTCAATGCGATGAGAGCACGCTACGCGGGGCATCCGACATCGGAAGTTCAGCTTTTATAGGATCTCACGCCTTTAGCCGGAGCAACCGACCGGAACGATCCGACAGAACCCGATCAATCCGACCGATGTGCGCGAATAGATACTTTGTTCGAGTCAGCGTTGAAGGTTGCGCCCCTCAGGCTGTGGCGAAATCGGCAGTGGTGGCGATGCGCGCAAAGTCGCCGCCCTGGAGAACAAGCGCCGTACTCGCCATGAGCTCAGCCGCGGTTCGCCGCACAACCCCCACCCCAGGGATGACCTGCTCGAGGTCGAACGTCCGCGTCGCATCCAGCACGACTGTCACGTCATACCCGAGGTTCCCGGCCATCCGAGCGGTGGTCTCGACGCACATGTTGGTCTGGATGCCGCACACCACCAGCTCGTCGATCCCCCGCTCCTGCAGCCAGGCGTGGAGGTCCGGCTCACCATAGAAAGCCGAATTGACGTTCTTGGTCACCAGCACCGCGGCATCCGTCTTCGCGACAGCATCGACGAGCGCGTTGCCTGGGTGGGAGGGATGCAGCGGCGAATCCGGATGCCGAGAGTCGTGCCGCACGACCACCACCGGCTCCCCGCGAACGCCGCAATGAGCCGCGCGACATTGGCCTCGCAGTCGAGGTTGGCCGTCGGCCCCCAGAAGTCGAGGTCATCAAACCCCTGCTGCATATCGATCACCACGAGTGCGCGCGTCATGCCCCCATCCCACCACGCCACGCCGACACCCCCGCGAGAACATCAGGTTTTGGCACTAATCCGCGGATTCTCGCCCGACGTGGACGAAACACCATCACCGTGGCATGTGCTCTGTGAACCCACCATCCGGGATCCCCGACCATAGGAGAGTGCACATGGACGATCTCGACGAGACGCTGCGGAACGCACGTGCGAAGACCGATGATCCTGCCGTGGTCACGGCGGTGCACGTGCTCGCGGCGGCACGCACACGACGCACACCACAACGCCGCCGCATCCTGGCACCGGCGATCGGTTTCGGCGCGGCACTCGTGCTCGTCGGCGGCGGCGCCATGGCTGCCGGCGGATGGGCACCATGGAACATCACCGACCCGGATCTGGCGTTCACCCGTTCGTGGACGGATGTCGACGGGAACTTCGTTGGCTTCTGCGAGACGCGAATGAAGGCAGACGTCCTCCCGACTCAGGAGGTGCAGGATGCAGCCCGCGCCTACCTTTCCGACCTGGACATCGCAAACATGGCGCCGGACTCTGCGAGCGTCGCGGTAAGACTCGCCCACCTCGACCGCGCCGACCGGCTCTCTCACCTGATCCCGGGTGCCGACATGGCGGACTTCGACTTCACGTTGGTTGGCGGACCCCAGCCTGACCCTACTGTCAGCGACGCGCATGTCCTCCAGGAGGCTCTCGCCGTGGTGGTGTTCAACGGCATGGCCAAGTCTGTCTTCGCCTCCTTTCCCGATGACGAGTCCCTCTTCGTCAGCGGGGTCGGAGGCGAATGGCAAACCCAGTGCTCGACCGATGCGACCGAGACTCCCGCACCGTGACCGACGACGACGCCCGGTCCGCACTCACGGCGAATGCTCCGCGGATCCTCGCGTACTTCCTCCACCGCGTGGCTTCCCGAGAGGATGCCGCGGATCTAGCCAGCGAGACACTCCTACAGGCGTGGCGTTCCCGTCGGCGGATGCCTGGCGACGGCGACGAGGCTCGCCTGTGGCTGTTCGGTGTCGCCCGCAACGTGCAGAGACACCATTGGCGCAGCATCCGTCGCCGCGACGAACTGACCCGGCGCCTCATCGACACACTCGATCAGTCGCCAACCGCCGGGGCGGATGCCGGGCTCGAGGTGCGGCGTGCAGTCGACTCCCTTCCGGCTGCCCAGGCAGAGCTCATCCGGCTCGTGCACTGGGACGACCTCACACTCGAGGACGCGGCCCGGCTGCTTCGGATCCCGGCCTCGACGGCGCGGAGCCGCTATGCCCGGGCGAAGGGTCTGCTGCGGGAGGCCCTGCAAGAGCCGCCGCCGGCGCCGCAGTCAGGAGCGCAGCCGTCGGGCCCGGAGCAGGTGGCGTGGCCACCGGTGCCCGCCGCGGCGTCACCACGCCCAGCACGATCCCGGTGAGCACGAGCAGAAGCCCCGCGGTCTGCGCGATTCCGAAGGGCTCCCCCGCGAGAAAGACCCCGAGCGCGACACCTGTGACGGGATTGAGCAGCCCCACGAGCCCCACGGTGGCGGCAGGCAAGCGCCGAAGCCCGGCGAACCAGACAGTGAACGCGAGCGCCGTCGAGACGAGCGAGAGGTACGCGAAACCCAGCACCGACGTCGGCGTCAACGCGGGCGGCGGGCCGTCCACGAAAAGCGCGACCGGCAACAGCATCAGCCCACCCGCCGTCAGCTGCCACGACGCCATCGTGAGCCCCGGGATCTCGTTGCCCCACCGTCCCGTGAGCACGAAGCCGAGCGATGACGAGATCATGCCGGCGAAAGCCGCAGCAAGTCCCCATCCGTCGACCGGTTCTCCGCCGACGCCGACCAACAGCGCGACGCCCACCAATCCGATACCCGCTCCGACAACGGCGAGCACGCGCGGTCGCTGACGGCGCAGCATCCACGCGAGCAGCATCATGGCGGCGGCGGATGCCGACATCACGGTCGCCGCGACGCTCGAGGGGAGCCGCTGGCCGGCGACATAGACGAGCACGAAGAACCCGCCGACGTTGAGCACTCCGAGCACCGCCGCGCGCCACCACCACACCCCGTGGGGAAGACGGCGCGAGATCAGCAGCAGGATGAGTCCCGCCGGGAGCGCGCGAAACAGCGCTCCCCACAGCGGTGCGTCGGCGGGCAGGAACTGACGCGTGACGAAGTACGTGCTTCCCCATGCGATCGGGGCGATCGCAGTCAGCAGGATCCACCGCAGCCTTTTATCTTCCATGGAAGGAAACAATAGCTTCCGCGGAAGATTTATTCCGCTACCGTGAAACCATGGATGCCGCATCCGACCGCGTCGCACAGATCCAGACCGAGTGGCGGCGCGAACGCCCCGACATCGACCCCTCCCCGCAGGGCGTCATCGGCCGCCTCCACCGCATCGGACGACTCCTGGACCAGCGCCTCGACGAGGTCTATGCCCGCTTCGACCTCAGTTCCGCGGAGTTCGACATCCTGGCATCCCTGCGTAGAGCCGGAGCCCCCTATCAGCGCCGCGCGGGCGAGCTCGCCGGCCACACCATGGTCACCAGCGGCGGCCTCACCAAGCGCGTCGATCGGCTGATCTCGCGCGGGCTCGTGGAGCGGCGCCCCGAGGCCTCCGATGCCCGCGGCAGACTCATCGGGCTCACGGATGCCGGGCTCGCCGTCATCGACGAGGCCTTCACAGCGCACATGGCCGGCGAGCATCGCATTATCGACGAGCTCGGGCCGGATGCCGAGATGCTCGAGCCGCTCCTGCGCCGGTGGCTCGACATCCTCGAGTCACCACTCCCGGAGCGTCAGGCCGCCAGCGCCAGGTAGGGCTCCCAGGACGGATCCGTCCGGTCGGTCCCGCGCACGGTCCACTGCGCTCCCCGGGGCGCTCCCGGCGTGAGGCGCAGCTCCCACCCCATCTCTTGCGGCGTGCGGTCACTCTTGAGGTTGTTGCACTTCAGGCAGCACGCCACGAGGTTCTCCCACGAGTCGGCGCCGCCGCGCGAGCGGGGCAGGATGTGGTCGATCGTGGATGCCGATCTGCCGCAGTACCCGCAGCGATGGGCATCCCGCCGCAGCACGCCGCGGCGGGTGACCGGGATCGTGCGACCGCCCGGCACGCGTACGTAGCGCGTGAGCAGGATCACGGCGGGGCGATCGTAGGACCCGCCGGTTCCCCAGACCGGATCCTCGGGAATGTGCTCGATGACGGTGGCCTTCTCGTTCATCACGAGCACGAGGGCTCGCTTGAACGACACGACGGCCAGCGGTTCGTAGCCCGCGTTCAACACCAGAGTGCGCATTGCTGTCCTCTCGAACGGCCCGAGACGGCTTCCCGGGATTCTTCGACGTTCGACGTGGTCAGATGACGCAAGGCATGAAAAAAGGCGCTGTCTTTACAGACAGCGCCCTGGAGCCACGGTGAACCCGTGGTGTCCGAGAACATGATGCCGAAGGACGAGGCGCCCCAATGCAACCGTGGTTCGGCTGCGTGGTGTGCTGCCCATCGGACTCTCTCCCGTTCTCTTACACGTCGCGACCAGGCTAATGCACTGCGCGGTGTGCTCCGTCCAACGACGGTGAACGGAGCGTGGCGTGTCGAGAAACGGACCGGAACTCAGCCGGCGTTGGCCTGCAGCCAGGCCATCGGGTCGACGAGCGCCCCGCCGACGCGCACCTCGAAGTGCAGGTGCGTGGTCGTGGCCGATCCGGTCTGGCCCATGAGGCCGATCATCTGGCCGGCCGAGACGGTTTGACCCGCGCTGACGGTGCGGCTTCCCCAGATCATGTGCGCATAGAGGGTGGTGACGACCTGGCCACCGATGACCGAGTCGATCACGACGGCGTTGCCGTAGCCGCCGAGGCCATCCTGCGCGACGCGCACGACACCGTCGGCTGCCGCGAAGATCGGCGTGCCACCCGAGTTGAGCATGTCGAGCCCGTTGTGGTTCGGACGCGTGGGAGTGCGGAATCCGTTGATCGCCCAGTCACTGTGGAAGCTGGCGACCGGCCAACGAACAGCGCCGGAGCCCGGAGCCACCATGTTGATGTTGACCGACGATGACCCGCCGCCACTGGAGGCGAGCGATGCCGCGGCACGAGCGGCTGCCGCTGCAGCCTCTTCGGCCTTCTTCTTCTCGATCTCTTCGGGCGTGGTGGCCGAGTAGCTGTCACGGTTGAGTTCGGTCGTCGCAGCATCGGATGCGACGACGAGTGACTGCGCATCGCCTTCGGCGACCTGCTGCAGGGTCTTCGATTCCTCGGTCGGCTGGAAAGCACCGTAGGCCGGAAGGGCAACCGTAGCCACGAGGCCGCCGACGATCGCGAGGGTTGCGATGTTGCGCACAGGACCGCGGGGGCTCGCCTTGGGGGTGCGAGCGGCGGGTCGGGCGACGGATGCCGCGCGTGCGGCCTTATCCACTGCACCGCGACGGATGCGAGCAAGACGCGAGGTCTTTCTGGTCGCCGCGGCCTCGGCATCCACCGCGGTCGAGTCGTTGTCTTCAGCCAAGTAAGTCCTCCGGCGCCTCTGCGCCGGAGCGCCGACTCGTCACGTTTCGGTGCGGAGCCTGCGCTCCACTCGATCACGGGGTGCACCGTTCGAATGACGAGCCGTGAGGCAATTCGATCGGGTTCCGAGGTCGTGCTGGACTCGCTCGGACTGTACGAGGCTACCGGAAGGTAACGAACATGTCACGTTGACGGCCGGCGATAACCCCGGTCCTCACGCTGTGGAGGAGCGGATGGACCGCCGTCACGCCGCGCAGTCAGGGACGGTCGTCAACGAGGAAGATGTGGCCGGCTACCTCGACCGGCAGCTCGAGGCCGTCCTCGGCGCCGTCCATCTCGACGAGAACATACCCCTCGTTGTAGCGGTAGCTGCCGTGAGCCCCGGGCAGAACCCCCGCGCCCTTGAGCTGCTGCAGCAACTCGGGGTCGACCTGGGCGGGCTCGGCAAGCCGGCGGATCGTGCCGGTGATGGGCTCGCCGACGGCATCCAGCTTGCGAACGAGCCCCACGACGCCGGACTCGAACGTCAGCGCCGGCACGTCGCCGAGCTGATCGAGCCCCGGTATCGGGTTTCCGTACGGCGATTCGGTCGGGTGATCCAGCAGCTCGACGAGTCGGCGCTCGACCTGCTCGCTCATGACGTGCTCCCACCGGCACGCCTCATCGTGGACGTAGGCCCAATCGAGTCCGATCACGTCAGAGAGCAACCGCTCCGCGAGGCGATGCTTGCGCATGACATCGATCGCCTTCTGGCGGCCGAGGTCGGTGAGCTCAAGGCTGCGATCCTCGGTGACGACGACCAGTCCGTCGCGCTCCATGCGCCCGACAGTCTGCGACACCGTGGGACCGGAATGCCCGAGACGCTCGGATATCCGGGCCCGAAGCGGAGTGATGTTCTCTTCTTCGAGTTCGAGGATCGTACGAAGGTACATCTCCGTCGTATCGATGAGATCAGTCATGCGGAATCCTCGTGTCGGCATCCTCGTGGGGGATAAGACGAGCCTAGCCTTTTCCCCGGCCCCCGGTCCGGGCCCGTCTCGGCGCAACCCTAGAATCGGGACATGGTCGAGTTGCCCCGAGAACTTCTTCCCATCGACGGCCGGTTCGGCTGCGGACCCTCGAAAGTGCGTGGCGCTCAGCTCGAGGCTCTCGTCACGCGCGGAGCCGCACTGCTGGGTACCTCGCATCGTCAGGCACCGATCAAGAACCTCGTCGGCAGCACCCGCGAAGGTCTCGCCGAGCTGCTGCGCACCCCGGAAGGTTACGAGGTCATCCTCGGTAACGGCGGCTCGACGGCGTTCTGGGATGCCGCAGCTTTCGGCCTCATCGAGCGCCGCAGCCAGCACCTGACCTTCGGCGAGTTCGGTTCGAAGTTTGCCGCGGCGGCGAAGGCTCCGTGGCTCGAGGCGCCGGATGTCCGCGCGAGCGCGCCCGGTACCGGCGGCGTCCCGCAGCCGATCGAGGGCGTGGATGTCTACGCCTGGCCGCACAACGAGACCTCGACGGGCGTGTCTGCTCCGGTCACGCGCGTGGCAGGCGATGCCGGGGCGCTGACGGTGATCGATGCCACGAGCGCCGCCGGCGGCATCGACTTCGACGCTGCCCAGGCCGACGTCTACTACTTCGCTCCCCAGAAGAACCTCGGATCCGACGGCGGGCTCTGGTACGCCCTCGTCTCGCCCGCCGCGATCGAGCGGATCGAGCGGATCGCCGCATCCGACCGGTACATCCCCGAGTTCCTGAGCCTGAAGAACGCGATCGACAACTCGCGACTGAACCAGACCCTCAACACGCCGGCCGTGGCGACGCTCCTCATGCTCGATGAGCAGGTGCGTTGGATCCTCGACAACGGCGGACTCTCCTGGGCAGGCGCCAAGACCGCTGCCACGTCGGCGGCCCTGTACGCCTGGGCAGAAGCAACGGCCTACACAACCCCGTTCGTCGCGAACCCCGCAGACCGCTCGCCGGTCGTCGTGACGATCGACTTCGACGACAGCGTGGATGCCGCAGCCATCGCCAAGAGCCTGCGAGCCAACGGCATCGTCGACACCGAGCCCTATCGCAAGCTCGGGCGGAACCAGTTGCGCATCGCGACGTTCGTCTCGATCGACGAGGACGACGTGCGCCGACTCATCGGGGCGATCGAGTACACCGCCGAGCGGCTCTAGTCCTCGACGGGATCGTTCGACTCGGGATCGTCCGACTCATCGTCGACATCCTCGGCGTCGTCAGCATCCTCTTCGCCGTCTAGGTCCTCGGCGTCAGTGTCGTCGTCGTCAGTGTCGTCGTCGTCCGCGTCGGTGTCATCGTCGTCGTTCGCGTCGTCGTCGAGTTCATCGATGTCGACACCGTCGACGTCGCCGCTGTGCAAGAGCCGCGACCCGTCCTCGTCGAAATCGTCGACATCGAGATCGTCCACGTCATCGAGGTCGTCGTCCTCATCACCGGCGTCGCTCGCGTCGTCGACACCCGCGTCGGAGTCGTCATCCTCATCACCGGATGCCGCCTCCGCTGCCAGCGCGGCCTGCGCAGCCTGATAGTCGGCCAGACGCACCGCCCACGGCACCCACTCGGGCGCCAGCAGCGCTTCCTCCCCCGGCAGGAGCTCCACTTCCAGCACGGTCGGTTGGTCTTCACCGACCCGCGCGACGCTGACGGTCCAGAACCACCCGGGGTAGCCGCGCAGCGTGGTCTCGAAACGGAGCGAGACGACGCCATCCGCCTCGACGGTGTAACCGGCAGCCGACCCGACGGTCGCTACGGGAGTGATCTCATGCAGCGCCGCCAGAGCAAGATCGTGCGCGGCCAGCAGTGCCGGATCAGGCGTCGAGTTCATCGGCTACCTTGCGCAGCACGGCGGCGACCTTTGCACCGTGTGCGCTGCTCGGGTAGCGACCGCGTCGCAGATCTCCGCCGACGCCGTCGAGCAGCTTCACGAGGTCCTCGATGATGATCGCCATATCGTCGGCGGGCTTACGAGAGCGCTTGGCGAGACTCGCCGGCGCCTCGAGCACCCGAACGGACAACGCCTGCGGACCCCGTTTTCCGTCGGCGATGCCGAACTCGAGGCGCGTGCCAGCCTTCACCGAGGCCCCAGCGGGCAACGCGGTGGCGTGAAGGAAGACATCCTGTCCTTCGTCGGAGGAGATGAAGCCGAAGCCCTTCTCCTCGTCGTAGAACCTGACCTTGCCGGTGGGCATGGGAAACCTCGTTCTGAACAGCGCCGCACGCGTGGCGGCAGGAGTGACGCAGGGACCGATCGATCCCGGGTTAAGCCTAGAGCACCGCGACAGAGTAGTCTGGGGCGGATGAGCACGCGAAGCCCTGGCGGCGACCTCCCGGTTCGCACAGTCGACCGTGTGCTCGCGTCGATGTCTCTCGGGCTGCTGGCGCTCTCGGTCATCTCGTTCTTCGCGATTCTCATCGGCTCCGCGTCGCACGCCGACTTCAGCGTGGGCCTGTGGCCCGCCGTCGGCATCATCGTCTATGTCGCCCCGATCCTCGCGTTCGCGATGTTGCTGACGGTGCTGATCATGACCTTCGTGCGAAGGGCCCGGGCGAACCGGAGCGAGTAATGGCGGGCGACGAGCGCACCCTCGCCACCTGGTTGGCATCGCTCGACGATGACGCCCTCGCCGAATTGCTTCGCCGCCGCGGCGTTTCGCCCGCGGCATCCTGGCGCGACTTCTTCGACGCAGCCGAAGCTCTGCTCGAGCCCTCCTCGATCGACCGGGCGCTGGCGCGACTCGACCGTGGCGAACTGGCTGCACTCGCCGCCGCGGGCACGGACGGTCTCACCCCTCCCACCGTGGTGGCCCAGGGGCTGGCGCGCCCGGGAGGCGCCGTCTACGCGCCGGTAGCCGAGCGGATCGCAGCGCTGAGAATTACCACCGACCCCGCCGATCCACCTGCCGACGCCGCCCCGGTACCTGCCGCAGCCACAGCCACAGTCACGGCCGGGGGCGCGCCCGCATCGGCGGCAGAGACCGCCAGCGCCGCCGAGCGGATCTTCACGGCATCCGCCTCGCTCGCCGATGTGCTGCTGGCCGCCCTGCACGTTCCGCTGACCCGCACCGGCGCGGGAGCGGTCAGCGCAGCCGACCGCAAGCGCCTCACGGAGTCTGGCGCGATCGGGGCACCCGAAGACCTCGACGACCTGATCGCCGCCGGCGAAGCCGCAGTGCTGCTCGCCCCGATCGGGCGGGAACTCGTCGTCACAACAGCGGGCGAACAGTGGCTTGACGGAGGCACCGTGGCGCGGTGGGTCACGATCGCCGAGGGCTATCGCCGTCGACTGCCGGCAGGCCTGCGCACGCCGCAGGGCGGATTGATCGATCCCGCGGGGTGGGCGGGTGCGTATCCCCTGAACACCGAGTGGCCCGCGCAGGCTGCATCCCTGCGACGGACCGCGCTGCGGTGGGGCATCCTCACCGCCGACGGAACCGTTCCGCCGTGGTCACGCGGGCTTGTCGAAGGAACCTCCCTCGACACGGATTCCCTGCGGGACGCCCTTCCCGCCGAGATCGACCGCATCTATCTGCAGGCGGATCTGACCGCCGTCGCCCCCGGCCCCTCGCCCCGCGGCTGGATCTGCGTCTGCGCAGGATCGCCCGGCGTGAGTCCCGCGCACAGGCATCGACCTACCGCTTCACCGCGGAGTCGATCGGAGCCGGACTCACCGACGGGGAAAGCGCCGAGACCATTCGCGACTTTCTGCGCGAGCTCTCACTCACCGGCATTCCTCAGCCCCTCGACTACGTGATCGACACGACAGCTGCCCGGCATGGATCGGTGACGGTGCGCTCCGACGCCGGGAACCCGAACACGGTCGTCGAGAGCAGCGATCCCCACCTGCTCGATCTCGTCGCTATCGATCAGGCCCTGCGCCCGGTCGGACTCGTCAGGCACGGTGACGTTCTCGTGAGCCGGGTCGGTCGCGATCATCTGTTCTGGGCGCTCGCCGACGCCCGCTATCCGGTCGTGGCGCTCGACGAGCACGGAGCTCCCGAGTCGCTCCGGCGCCGCACGGCCGCGGCACCGGCATCCGCGCAACCGGCAAGCGACGTCTACGCCCGCCTCATCGGCTCGCTGCGCACCTCGGGGGCGAGGGCGACGCCGCGTGGCTCGAGCGCGAACTCGAACAAGCCGTCCGCACGAAGTCGATCATCATGGTCACGGCGCAGATCAATCCCGCCGAGACGCGCACCTTCACGCTGGAGGCCACAGGGCTCGGCGGTGGACGACTGCGCGGCAGAGACCGGGGAGCCGACGTGGAGCGCACCCTCCCGATCTCCACCATCGTCAACGTCTCGACGACCTGACAGCCGTCCACACTGCCACCCCGCGGGTAGACTGGATCGCTATGGCTGACGGCCCCCTCATCGTGCAGAGCGACCGGACTGTGCTGCTGGAAGTGGCGCATCCGGATGCCGAATCCGCGCGCCACGAACTCGCGATCTTCGCCGAACTCGAGCGCGCCCCCGAGCACATCCACACGTACCGCATCACGCGGCTCGGTCTGTGGAACGCGCGGGCAGCCGGGCATACCGCTGAAGACATGCTCGACACTCTCGACCGGTGGACCCGCTTCCCGGTGCCGCCGTCGGTGTCGATCGACATCCGCGAGACTGTCGGCCGCTACGGCAGGCTCGTGATCGAACGCGACACCGTACCGGGGTCGAGGAGCCTGCGCTTGTGCTGCGCTCGACGGATGCCGCGGTGCTGGCCGAGGTCACGAAGAACAAGCGCATCCAGCCGCTGCTGGTGGGGCATCCGTCCCCCGACACCTACGTCATCGACGCCTGGGCGCGCGGACAGATCAAGCAAGAGCTCCTGAAGATCGGCTGGCCCGCCGAGGACTTCGCCGGCTACACGCCGGGCACGCCGCATCCCATCGATCTCGCCGAGCAGGACTGGCACCTGCGCCCGTACCAACGACAGGCGGTGGATGCGTTCACCGACGGCGGCTCGGGCGTTGTCGTGCTCCCCTGCGGCGCAGGAAAGACCCTCGTCGGGGCCGGGGCGATGGCCGATACGAAGACCACGACGCTGATCCTCGTCACCAACACCGTCAGTGCGCGGCAGTGGCGCGATGAGCTGCTCAAGCGCACGAGCCTCACGCCCGAGGAGATCGGCGAATACTCGGGGCAGGCCAAAGAGGTCAAGCCGGTCACGATCGCGACCTATCAGATCCTCACCGCCAAGCGGAAGGGTCAGTACGCGCACCTCGCGCTGCTCGATGCCCTCGACTGGGGGCTCATCGTCTATGACGAGGTCCACCTGCTGCCCGCTCCCGTTTTCAAGCTCACCGCCGACCTGCAGGCCCGGCGCCGCCTGGGGCTGACCGCGACGCTCGTGCGCGAAGACGGCCGGGAGGGCGATGTGTTCAGCCTCATCGGCCCCAAGCGGTTCGACGCACCGTGGAAAGAGATCGAGTCGCAGGGGTTCATCTCCCCCGCCGCCTGCTACGAAGTGCGCGTCGACCTGCCGGCCGGCGAGCGGCTCGAGTACGCCGCAGCAGCCGATGACGAACGGTACCGGCTGGCCGCGACGGCGCCCGTGAAGATCGGCGTCGTGAAAGACCTCGTCGCCCGACACGCCGGCGAACAGATCCTCGTGATCGGCCAGTACCTCGACCAGATCGACGAGATCGCCCAGGCGCTCGATGCCCCACAAATCACGGGAGCCACCCCGGTCGATGAGCGCGAGGAGCTGTACCAGGGCTTCCGAGAAGGTCAGATCCCGGTGCTCGTGGTGTCGAAGGTCGCGAACTTCTCGGTGGATCTGCCCGAAGCATCCGTCGCCATTCAGGTGTCGGGGTCCTTCGGGTCCCGGCAGGAGGAGGCACAGCGCCTCGGCCGGCTGCTGCGCCCCAAGCAGTCGGGCAACACGGCGAGCTTCTACACGCTCATCGCCCGCGACACGATCGATCAGGACTTCGCCCAGAACCGCCAGCGGTTCCTCGCTGAACAGGGCTACAGCTACACGATCCTGGATGCCGACAGACTCGCCGCGTAGGCCACCTCGCGCGGTCCACTGCAGCCTTTCGCATCCGTCCGCCTTCCGGAGGTAGGGGATCTCGCCGAGGTCGGCGGATGCCGCCCCGAAACGTCCTACGCTGCGGATTCTTCCTACGCTGGGGAGGGCGAGAACCGCCGATCCGCGCAATATCCAGCATCCACACCAGCGACATCACGATAATGGGGGCATGAGCGCACCCCGCATCCTCGTCGTCGACGACGAGCCGAACATCCGAGACCTGCTGATGACGAGCCTCAAGTTCGCCGGCTACCAGGTCAAGGCCGTCGCCAACGGCGCCCAGACGATCTCGGCAGTTCTCGAAGAGGAACCCGACCTCATCCTGCTCGATGTCATGCTGCCCGACATGAACGGATTCAGCGTCACCAAGCGCCTCCGCGGCGCCGGGTACACCGCTCCGATCCTGTTCCTGACAGCCAAGGACGAGACCGAAGACAAGATCACCGGCCTGAACGCGGGCGGTGACGACTACGTCACCAAGCCGTTCAGCCTCGACGAGATCGTCGCCCGCATCCAGGCGATTCTGCGCCGCACAATGCAGACCGACGAAGAGTCCGTCATCCGCGCCGGCGAGCTGACGATGGACCAGGACACGCACGATGTCTCGGTCGGGGATGTCTCGATCGACCTGAGCCCCACCGAGTTCAAGCTGCTGCGCTACCTCATGCTGAACCCGAACCGCGTGCTCTCGAAGTCGCAGATCCTCGACCACGTCTGGGAGTACGACTTCAACGGCGACGCCGGCATCGTCGAGAGCTACATCTCGTACCTGCGGCGCAAGATCGACCCGTACTCGTCGGAGCCGCTGATCCAGACCAAGCGCGGATTCGGCTACATGCTGAAGGCCGGCAAGTCGGCGTGAGGCATCCGCCGGAGTCGGCGTGAGCAGCGCGCCCGACAAGACCGACGCCGTCACCGGGTGGTGGCGCAGTCTCAGCCTGCGCGCCAAGGTGACCGGTGTCGCGGTGTCCATCCTCGCCCTCGGGCTGCTGGCGACGGGTATCGGGACGACGGTCTTCCTGCGCAGCCAGCTGCTGGCGAGCGTTGATACGCAGGTCTCCCAGCTCGCCGGCGCGGGCGTGAGCGCCCTGTTCGACATCGATCTTCTCGCCGATCCCGCCTTCGTCCCGAAAACCGAGACCGTCCCGACGGACTATTTCGTCGCGATCTACAACCAGGATGGCGACTTCGTCGCGAGCGCCGGTGGAGGGCGGCACAACAACGAGCCCGACTTCCCCGCCCAGTACCTGCCGACCCAGACCTCGGTAACCCAGCAACAGGAACCGTTCACGATCCCCGGGACCACCCCCGGAACAGAGTTCCGCGCGGCATCGGCCCTCATCGAGGTGAAGGGCACCACCGTGTTCTACACCCAGATGATCGCTGTTCCGCTGACCACGGTGACTCAAACGCTCGCCACCTACCTCGGCATCTACAGCATCCTCTCGGTGATCACGATCGTGCTCGGTGCTGTCGCGATCCGACTGCTGGTCACCCTCGCATTCCGCAGCCTCACCCAGGTCGAGAACACGGCCATGGAGATCGCTGCCGGCGACTTCGGCCAGCGTATGACCGACATCGCCCCCGCCACGGAGGTCGGCAGACTCAAGACGGCGATCAACGCGATGCTCGGTCGCATCGATGCCGCACTGGCCCAGCGCGACGCCACGGTGCGCCAGATGCGCCGGTTCGTCGGCGACGCGTCGCACGAACTGCGCACACCGCTGGTCACGGTGCGCGGCTACGCCGAGCTGTACCGGATGGGCGCCATCCGCACCGACGAGGACGTCGCCCAGTCGATGGAGCGGATCGAGAAGGAAGCCATGCGGATGGGCCTGCTCGTGGAGGATCTGCTCGCCCTTGCCCGGCTCGATGAGAAACGCGACATCGAGTTCGCTCCGATCGATCTGCGCCCCCTCGCTCGGGATGCCGCGCTCGATGTCCGAGCTGCCTCTCCGCAGCGACCGGTCGCTGTCATCGACACGACCATCGTCGAACCGACGGAGCCACCGGCGCCGCAGACGGAGACCGACACGCTCGAGACGCCGAAGCGCCCACGATCAGCGTTCAGTCTCGCGGGCTCCATCCTGCTGCGCCGCCGGCCCCGGGACGCTCGCGGCATCGCGCCGACCACCGAACAGATCGTCATCGCGCCGCTGGATCTCGGCCCCTCCTCGTCTGCCCCCGTGGCGCTCCCGCCGATCGTGCTGGGCGAAGAGAACCGCATCCGCCAGGTGATCACGAACCTCATCGGAAACGCGCGCCGCTTCACCGCCGAGGACTCCCCCATCGACCTGCGTGTCGGGGTGGATGCGGCGGCCCAATCCGGCTGGATCGAGATCGTGGACCACGGCGAAGGCATCCCTGATCAGATCAAAGACAAGATCTTCCAGCGGTTCTGGCGCGCAGACACCTCGCGCACGCGAGAGACCGGCGGATCGGGACTCGGACTGTCGATCGTCGCGTCGATCGTGGAATCCCTGCACGGCTCTGTTCGCGTGATGGACACCCCGGGCGGGGGTGCCACCTTCCGCGTCGGCTTCCCCCTGGCCTGCCACCTCGACCCGGCCGATCACGCCTTCCTCGAGACACAGCCGCTGGAGCGGCTCCCCGCCGATCTGCGGAGCGACCCGCAGGACTGAGTCGCCCGAAACTCCCGGTCTCTCCTCCCCAGGGCGGCATCGGCGCTCGCCCGTGCGCAGTGGGCGCCGATCCCCGATTGCGAGAGGGAGTCGCCCCCGTAGCGTGTCAGCGACAGTCACGACATCGGGAGGTTTCCTTGGCCATCTATTCCGTAGACAGCGATGCAGTTCTGGCCGCAACTGCCGGTGTGCGGGCTACCGCCGACCGCGTCCGCGCCGAGACGCACGCGATGCTCGCACAGCTCACGGGTCTGCAATCGCAGTGGACCGGCGCGGCATCCGTTGCCTTCTCCGGCGTGATCGACCAGTGGCGCGCAGCCAACGTCCAGGTCGAAGAGGCACTCAGTGCGATCGGCGTCGCCCTCGAGACGGCCGGCCACCAGTATGCCGAGGCCGAGCAGATGACCCTCGGCCTGTTCCGCTGAGCGGTCGGAGCGAATCATGGGGATGCTCTGAGCGCGAGTTGCTTGACCCTCACACGGTGTCATCCGTCACGATGAAGGCATGGCCGAGACCTCGACACTCATGACGATCGGTCGGTTCAGCTCGCTGACCCGACTGTCGGTCCGGATGCTCCGTCACTACGACACCCACGGCGTGCTCGTTCCCGCCGTGGTCGATGCCGCAACGGGATACCGGCGCTACGCCCCCCATCAGTTGGTGGACGCCGCCGCTGTCCGGAACCTCCGCGACGTCGGTTTCGGCGTCTCCGCCATCGGCGCCCTCCTCGACGCTCGCGGAACCCCGGCCTGGACCCGCGCTCTGCAGTTGCAGCACGCGGAGTTGCAGCACGAGGTCCGTCAGGCGCAGGAACGAGTGTCGCTCATCACCCGCCTTCTCGAACACGGAGACACCCTCATGACCATCACCGTTACGCACACCACCCTGCCCGCCATGACCGTCGCAACCCTCCGCGGCACGGTCCCGACCTATTCCGACGAGGGACGCCTCTGGGCGCAATTGATGCCAATCCTGGCCGAGCGCTCGATCAACCCGATCGGTCCCTGCGGCGTGATCGAACACGACGACCAGTACGTCGAGTCGGATGTCGACCTGTCGATCTTCGTCCCGGTTGTACCCGGCACCCAGATCGATTCGCCGGTCGAGGTCATCGACCTGCCCGCTCGCGACTGCCTCGTCGCGCGGGTGAACGGCCCCTACGATCAGATCAGCCAGGCTCACGACCTCATCAACGCCCGGCTGGCGGCGGACGGGCTGAGCCCCCGGTCCGACGGCACGATCGCCGCGCACGCGTTCAACCGTTACCTGAGTACGCCCGATGAGGTCGCCGAGGCGGACCTCGTGACTGATGTGTGCCTGCCGCTAGCCTGACGGCCCCCCGCGAACAAGAATGGCCCCCTCCCGGAAGGAGGGGGCCATTCTCGTTATGACTCGGCGTGACTTAGAAGTCCATGCCACCCGACGGGTCGGCGGGCATGGCCGGGGTCTTCTCGGGCTTTTCCGCGACGACAGCTTCGGTCGTGAGGAACAGACCCGCGATCGATGCCGCGTTCTGCAGCGCGGAGCGCGTCACCTTCGCCGGGTCGATGATGCCCTGAGCGAAGAGGTCGCCGTACTCGCCGGTCGCGGCGTTGAGGCCGTGACCCGCGGGAAGCTCGGAGACCTTGTTCGCGACGACGCCCGGCTCCAGACCCGCGTTCAGCGCGATCTGCTTGAGCGGAGCCTCGATGGCGACCTTGACGATGTTCGCGCCGGTTGCCTCGTCACCGGTGAGCTCGAGCGACGCGAACGCCTTCGTGCCAGCCTGGATGAGTGCGACACCACCACCGGGGACGATGCCCTCTTCGACGGCAGCCTTCGCGTTGCGAACGGCGTCCTCGATGCGGTGCTTGCGCTCCTTGAGCTCGACCTCGGTCGCAGCGCCTGCCTTGATGACAGCGACGCCACCGGCGAGCTTCGCGAGGCGCTCCTGCAGCTTCTCACGGTCATAGTCGCTGTCGGTGTTGTCGATCTCGCGACGGATCTGGGTCACGCGACCCTCGATGAGCGCGGCGTCGCCGGCTCCCTCGACGATCGTGGTCTCGTCCTTCGTGATGATGACCTTGCGAGCACGGCCGAGCAGGTCAAGCGTCGCGTTCTCGAGCTTGAGGCCCACCTCTTCGGTGATGACCTGGCCGCCGGTGAGGATCGCGATGTCCTGCAGCTGAGCCTTGCGACGGTCACCGAAGCCCGGAGCCTTGACGGCAGCCGACTTGAAGATGCCGCGGATCTTGTTGAGCACGAGAGTCGCGAGCGCCTCGCCCTCGACGTCCTCAGCAATGATCAGGAGCTCCTTGCCGTCCTGGATCACCTTGTCGACGATCGGCAGCAGGTCCTTGATGTTCGAGATCTTCTGGTTCGCGATCAGGATGTAGGGGTCTTCGAAGACCGCTTCCTGGCGCTCCGGGTCGGTCACGAAGTAGGGGTTGAGGTAGCCCTTGTCGAAGCGCATACCCTCGGTCAGCTCGAGCTCGGTGCCGAACGTGTTCGACTCCTCGACCGTGACGACGCCCTCCTTGCCGACCTTGTCGATGGCCTCGGCGATCAGAGCGCCGATCTCGGGGTCAGCGGCGGAGATCGACGCGGTAGCGGCGATCTGCTCCTTGGACTCGACTTCCTTCGCACCGGCGAGCAGCTCGTCGGTGACTGCCTTGACGGCCTTCTCGATGCCCTTCTTGAGCGAGATCGGGTCGGCGCCGGCCGCGACGTTGCGCAGGCCCTCGCGCACGAGCGCCTGAGCGAGAACGGTCGCGGTCGTGGTGCCGTCACCGGCGACGTCGTCGGTCTTCTTAGCGACTTCCTTGACGAGTTCCGCGCCGATCTTCTCGTACGGGTCCTCGAGCTCGATCTCCTTGGCGATCGAAACGCCGTCGTTCGTGATTGTGGGGGCGCCCCACTTCTTTTCGAGCACGACGTTGCGGCCGCGGGGGCCGAGCGTCACCTTGACGGCGTCGGCGAGGGTGTTCAGGCCGCGCTCAAGGCCGCGACGGGCCTCTTCGTCGAAAGCGATCATCTTTGCCATGTGTGTCGTCCCTCCCGGACGGAGCTGGTCTTAGCACTCACCGATCTGGAGTGCTAACTCATTCTGGCACTCGTGCATGGGGAGTGCAAGCCGCGCTCGGCGAAGACGACGAAGAGACGGATGCCGAGGCATCCGTCTCTTCCGAAACCTGTCCCGCGGGGCGGTCAGACCACGCGCACGGACTCCGCCTGGGGACCCTTCTGGCCCGACCCGACGGTGAATTCGACCTTCTGGCCCTCTTCGAGAACACGGAATCCGGTCATGTCGATGTTCGAGTAGTGGACGAACACGTCTTGACCGTCATCGACGGTGATGAAGCCGTACCCCTTCTCGGCGTTGAACCACTTCACGGTGCCTTGGGCCATGCGTACTCCTGATGCTGATGGGACACCGTCATCGTATTCATCAGGATCGACCGAATATGGCCCCCGCACGAAGTATTGACACGCGCGTCTTCACCTTGTTACGGCCCGGAAACACGCGGGCCGCGCGGATCAGCTGGTCGGCTCCGGGGTGGGCGCGCCGGCAGCCGTGCGGTCGAGGCCGATGACGATCGTGAGCTGCTTCGTAGCACCTTCGTCGATCTCGGTCGCGGGGTCGTCGGTCGGCTGGTAGATGTCGCTCTGCTGCACGGCGGCCCCGCCGATCACGTTCGCAAGTCCCAACGCCGCGGCGAGGTCCGCGTCCGTCGCGTAGTAGACGGTCGTCTCGGGGAAGTCTTCGGTTCCAGCCTGCCCCGCCAGCACCGAGTCAGGGCCCCATCCGGCGGCGATGAGCTGGTCCTTCATTTGCGTGGCAAGCCCCGTCTCGGGGGTCGCGTTGAGGATCAAAACCGAGTACGACGTGTCGACGACCGGGTCGACGGTCACGGTCGGGGTCGGCTCGGGAGTCGGTTCGGGAAAGAGCACGATGCGGCCCGAGACAACGAACGTTGCGAAGATCCCGACCGCGATGAGGATGACGGTGGCCAGCGCCGCCCAGAAGAAGACGACACCGCCGCGCATGTGGGGCTGTTCGGCGCGGTGGGCACCGACGCGCCCGACGTCCTCGGGCAGGTCGTCGAATCGATCGCGCGGGAACTCGGACTTCGGCATCAGACGATCGTACCGATGCCGCCCAAGGAAACCGTGCGGGGACGGGCGGCGGAGTCTCCGTTCGCCGAACCCGCGCGGCCCACGCCCCGACCGCGCTCACGCAGCCGCCGTAGTCGCCCCATCAGGAGCGGGTCGTACGCTTGCGCGTCGACCGAGTCCAGCATCCGCACCAGCAGCTGGTAGTAGCGGGCCGGTGACATGCCCAGCGTCTGGCGGATCTCTTCCTCTTTGGCCCATCCGCGCAGCCGACACGACGACTCGAAGTCGAGGATCGCGCGCTCACGCTCATTCAGGGGCACGCTGCGAGATTATCGGCGAGCAGCGACATCGTGAGCACGCCACTCCACCCACGCCCCGAGTGGATCGACGACCGCGAGCGCTTGCTCATCCATCCCCAGCGCGAAGCCGGGCCAGGTCGCCGCATCCGCACCCCAGCGATCGTGGAGTCCGGGCGGATCGATGGAGACCCACCGGGTTCCGGGTCGTGCGGAGCGCAGCGCATCGATCTGGGTGAACAGCCGCGTGCGTCCGGCACGAGCGATGTGCGGCAGCACGCCGGGCGTGGTCACGACCAGTGTCGCCCCGCGAGGCGCTTCGGCCGCGACAGCCCCGAGAAGCCCGTCGTCGGTCGCATCGCCGGCGACGAGGGTCGGTGGATCCTCGCGCACGATGTCGAGGGCCGCGGTGATCCGCTCGAGGCGCCCCTGCTCGCCCGGCCAGACGAGCGCGGTCAGGAAGCGCCTGTCGGCGGCGGATGCCGCATCCAGCGGCGCGAGGTCGATGCCTCGGCGCCACACGACCTCGGGCAGCTGGAGGTCGGGCAGTCCCTGGGCGCGGCTGTGAAGGATGACCGGCGAGGGGCCGCGGGCAGGGTCCAGGGCCGGACCACCCTCATACCGGTAGGAGTAGCGGTCGGGATAGAGGCACAGCCCCGCGCTCACGCCGATCTCCAGGAGCGCGATCGGTCCGTCGATGAGGCTCAGGGCGGGCAGGAGCGCTGCGCACCGCAACGGTTCGTTGGTCTGCAACCCCCGCGCCATGCACTCGGCGACGACCTCGTCGCTGTTTTCGGCCAGCCACTGCGACCACTCCGCGAAACTCCCCTCGGCTGCGCCCAGCATCCTCGTCACCGCGAACACGAGCGGCGGTTGCCGGCGCTCGGCGGGAATACGGGCCAGGAGGCGCTGGGTATCGGGATCGGCCGCAACACCCGCGGCCCAGGCGGCGTAGAGCTCCGAGCGACCCGGCGCTTCCTGCGTCGCGAAGCGGTCGTACCGCTCGGCGACGCGGCTCGCCTCGGCATCCGGGGAGGTCACCATGACCCCATTGTGAAGCAGTGCTACCGCGGTCGTGCGGCTCACCCCCGGTCGTAACGGCGCACGCCGCCAGCGACACGCCGGCTGCGGATGCCCCGGGCCGGGGTGTCGCGCGAAGGCTGCGCCGTTGCAACCGCGGCGGGCGCGCCGACGGTGACGACGATATGCGTCGCGTGATGGAACAGTCCGGGGCGGGTTCGTGTTGACTTGTGGCGAGGAGGAACAATGTCCTATCCCACCAAGAAGTCCGAGTCCGAGTGGCGCGCAGAACTCAGCGCCGACCAGTATGCCGTGCTGCGCGAAGCAGCGACGGAGCGTCCGTGGACCGGTGAGTTGCTCGACGAGAGCCGCGCCGGCTTCTACACCTGCGCCGCCTGCGGCAACGAGTTGTTCAAGAGCGGCACGAAGTTCGATTCGCACTGCGGATGGCCGAGCTTCTACGAGTCTGTTCGCCCCGAGGCTGTCGAGCTCATCGAGGACCGTACCCACGGCATGGTGCGGACCGAGGTGCGGTGCGCGCAGTGCGGCTCCCACCTCGGACACGTCTTTCCCGACGGGTTCGGGACACCGACGGGCGACCGCTACTGCATGAACTCGATCGCGCTGAGCTTCACACCCGAAGAGTCCTGACCCGCCCCATCCTCACGCGCGCGCTCCCGGGCGCGTACGGGGCCACGGCACGACGACGATGGCCACGGATGCCACAGCGATGAGCGCGACCAGCACTTCGTGCGCGAGCCCAGGACTGGCGGGGGCCGGCCAGACCGCATCCAGAACGAGGGCCGTCGCGAGCTGTCCGACGACAGACCCGAGCACCAGCAGGAGTACGCCGGTCCGGCGCACGAGGGCGGCCGACAACAGGATGTAGCCGACCCCGAGCACGCCACCGGTGTAGGGCCACGGATCGCTCGGCCAGCTCTCGGGCATTCCCACGATCGCGACGTGAACGGCGGCGATCAGCACAAGCGCGATCGCCCCCCGAGGAAGTTGACCGCGGTTGCCGCGATCGCCGAGCCCGTCGCGCCGCGGAGGCGGCCGTTGGTGGCCTGCTGCCAGGCAACACCACCCCCGCGAGAAGCGGCAGGAGCAGCATCCACCACGGCACGCCGGTGAGATTCCCACCTGTCACCGAGATGGCCACGGCCACCAGCGCGACGGCGCCTCCGACCACGCGTCGGATCGTCACCGGCACCACGCCTGACGGTCCGTAGCCGATCCGATCGATCACGATGCCGAAGACAATCTGGCCCGCGACGAATCCGACGGTGAACAGCGACACACCGATGATGCCGGCGGTGATGCTCTGACTCGAGACCGTGAACGCTCCCGCGAGGCCACCGGCCAGCATCCACCACCGGATGCCGCCACCGCGGAGGCCCTGGCGGAGTGCGCGGAGTCCGCGCCGCCCAGCGGGGGTGAGGGCGGCGATCACGGCGATGAGCACGAGGCCTGACCCGAAAGAGAACGCCGCGGCAAGAGTGCTGTCGTCGATGCGGTGACCGAGTTGTCCGTTGGCGCGCACCTGCAGTGCGGTCAGCGCGCCCACCGTGGCAGTACCGATGAGCCCGAGGGCCGTCGCTGCTCTGCCAGAGGTCACCGTTTCATTCTGCCCGTAGTCGGGAAGCTGCCCGATAGATGGAGCCGACGACGGGACGTGACCCCGTAACCGCCCGATGACAACGTCAGGTCGGCATCCAATTACGGCACCTATGGGGTGTTCTGGAGCCGACGACGGGACGTGAACCCGTAACCGCCCGATGACAACGTCAGGTCGGCATCCAATTACGGCACCTATGGGGTGTTCTGGAGCCGACGACGGGACTTGAACCCGTAACCGCCCGATTACAAGTCGGGTGCGCTACCAATTGCGCCACGTCGGCAGAGCCCCCAGTCTATCGGGGCGCCGAGGTGCTCCCGGCGTCAGGGAGTGGGCGTCGGTGTGGGGCTGGGGGTCTGGTAGTACGCGTCGGAGTCGATCGTCAGCACGAACTGGGCGAACTCCTTCGGGTTGTCGAGTGCGCCCACGTAGACGGAGCCGTTGACCAGGACCAGGGGCGTGCCGGTGAGCTGCACGCCGTCAGTCTCGGGGATATCTTCCACCGCCCGCTCCGTGGCCTTTTTGGCCCACGAGAGGAAGTCGCCGTTTTCGATGCAGGCCCGCACGACCTTGGGGTTCGAGACCCCGGATGCCTGCGCGATATCGGCCAGTTCGGTGTCGGAGTACCCGTCGGCGTCGACATCCGGCTGCTGGTTCAGCAGCGCGTTGTTGAAGGCGAAGAACGCATCGGAGGCGTGCGTGGCGACACAGGCGGATGCCGCTGCAGCACGCAGCGAGTACTTCGTGCCGTTGGACTTGGCCGTGAGCATCGCGACCGGGTAGTACGTGAGGCTGACCGCACCCTCGTCGACCCAGGTCGACAGCTGCGGCGCGTTGGCGAGCTGGAACTCAGCGGAGCCGGTGGAGAGGTAGTCGACGTAGACCCGGATCTCGATCTCGGGAGCATCCGTCGGCGCCGGCGTCGGATCGGCGGTCGCCGTCGGCGTGGTTCCGGCCTCGGTGGAGGTGCTGTCGTTGACACCCTCCTGCGCGATGACGACACCATCGACATCTGTCACAGCAAAACCGTCGGCCTTGGCCGCGGCGGGGGTCAGCGCCTGCGTTGAGGTCGTCGAGATGACCGCCCACGTGACGCACACAGCGACAACACCGACGACGGCGACGATTCCCACGCCGATGATCCCGGCACGGATGCGACGCGCGCGCGTCTGCTTCGCGTGAACTTTCTGCGCCTTCTCGCGGACCGCTTCGCGGCGGTCGCGCGCCTCGGGCGCCGCGGGCTGCTCGCCGCTGGGCGTCTGATCGCTCGACATGAAACCTCTTCACAAACCAGGGGGTCGGGCTGTACCCGACAGGGGGCCGTAGCGTCGGCCGGGCATACCGCTCAGGTAACGGCCACCGCCCACGATGGTAGCCAGAGAGCCTGGGAAAAGCCCAGACATGGCGCTATCGCGGATGTGACTTTCGCCGGAAGCGGGCGTCGTTCGACGCGCACGGCTACTCGTCGGCTTCCTCCTGCTTGCCGCGCATCACCAGCAGCGGGTCGGGAGTGCCCACGACCTCGAGGTCTTTGCCGTCGTAGTCGAACTGCCCGAGGAAGAACTTCATGGCGTTGACACGAGCGCGCTTCTTGTCGTTGGAGCGGACGATCGTCCACGGCGCGTACTTCTTGTCGGTGCGACGGAACATCTCTTCTTTCGCGACCGTGTACTCAGCCCACTTGTTCAGCGACGCGATGTCCATCGGCGAGAGCTTCCAGCGCCGCACCGGGTCGAGCTGACGAAGCGCAAACCGCGTGCGCTGTTCGGTGCGCGAGACCGAGAACCAGAACTTCGTCAGATGGATGCCGGACTCGACCAGCATCCGTTCGAACGACGGCGTCTGCTCCATGAAGGTTTCGTATTCGTCATCCGAGCAGAACCCCATGACCCGCTCGACGCCGGCACGGTTGTACCAGGAGCGGTCGAACATGACGATCTCACCCGCGGTCGGGAAGTGTTGGATGTAGCGCTGGTAGTACCACTGGCCCTGTTCGCGATCGCTGGGCTTGGCAAGCGCCACGACACGCGCCGACCGGGGGTTGAGGTGCTCGGTGAAGCGCTTGATCGTGCCGCCCTTACCGGCGGCGTCCCGACCTTCGAACAGGATGATGGCGCGGCCACCGGTGTCTTCGAGCCAGTACTGGAACTTCAGCAGCTCCACCTGCAGCCGGTACTTCTCGAGCTCATACTCATCGCGGCCCATCCGGTCGTCGTAGGGGTACCCCTCTTGCCAGGTGTAGACGGGGTTGCCCTCGGGATCGATGAGATCAGGATCCGGCGTGTGTCCATCGCGCACGGTGTAGCCGTTTTCGCGCAGGTACTCGATATAGGTCCGCATGTCTCCGTTCGGCACGTTCTCGAGCATGACAACCTCCACCGGCGCGGTCTGGATCGTGTACGCCGTGTTCGCATTCTCACCTACCGGCGTTCTTCGCACGAGACCTGACGCCACGGCAGCATGAACATCCGATGACGATCGAGTCTGCCCTCCCCCGGATGCAGCGTGCGAGGCTGGAGCCATGAGAATTGTGGTGACCGGCTCGACCGGAAAGCTCGGCAGTGTCGTCGTTCGTGAGCTGAGCGCAGCGGGGCACGAGGTGATCGGATTCGACATCGCCGGCCGTCCGCAGCCCGGCTTCCTACAGGTGGATCTCACCGACTACGGGCAGGTGATCGACGCCCTGGCAGGCCTCGGCGACCGAAACGACCGCGGGCTGGATGCCGTCGTCCACCTGGCGGCGATCCCGGCTCCCGGCATCCGCTCCGAGGTCGCCGTCTTCCACAACAACATGGCGGCGACGTTCAACGTGTTCTGGGCGAGCGTGAGGCTCGGCATCCGGCGCCTCGTCTACGCCTCCAGCGAGACGGTGCTGGGTCTGCCCTTCGACGTTCCGCCGCCCTACGTCCCGGTCGACGAGGAATACGCGCCGCGCCCCGAGAGCGTCTACTCCCTGGTCAAGACGATGGAGGAGAGGATGGCGCACGAGCTCGTGCGGTGGCATCCCGATCTGTCGATCACGGCGCTGCGGTTCTCGAACGTCATGGTGCCCGAGGACTACGCAGCTTTCCCCGGCTTCGACGAGGATGCGCGAGCCCGCAAGTGGAATCTGTGGGGCTACATCGACGCCCGTGACGGCGCTCAGGCCGTGGAGCGCGCGCTGCAGGTCGCTCCCCTCGGCTTCGAGCCTTACATCATCGCCGCGGCCGACACGGTGATGTCCCGGCCCAGCGCCGACCTGCTCGCGGAGGTGTTCCCCGACGTTGCGGTCACGCGCGAGGTGGAGCCGAACGAGACTCTCCTCTCGATCGAGAAGGCCACGCGGATGCTGGGCTATGCCCCCCAGCACTCGTGGCGCGATCACGCCTAACCCGGCGCCGCTCCGACGCGCTGCATCCTCCCAGGTGGGGGTGGCATACTGAAAGGTGCGCCCGATGACGGGCGTGCGGGCCAAGCCCCCGCTCATCCTCACAACGGATCGTCCGGCACGTACCTGCCGGTGAAGGAGAAGAAGAAATGGCGTCCGTCACCTTTGACAACGCAACCCGCCTCTACCCGGGCGGAACCCGTCCCGCTGTCGACAAGCTGAACCTCGAAGTGGGCGACGGTGAGTTCCTCGTCCTGGTCGGCCCCTCCGGCTGCGGAAAGTCCACCTCGCTGCGTATGCTCGCCGGCCTCGAAGAGGTCAACTCGGGCCACATCCGTATCGGCGATCGCGACGTCACCGACGTCCCGCCGAAGGATCGCGACATCGCGATGGTGTTCCAGAACTACGCCCTGTACCCGCACATGACCGTTGCCGAGAACATGGGCTTCGCCCTGAAGATCGCCGGTGTCAACAAGGATGAGCGCGCATCGCGCGTTCTCGAGGCCGCCAAGCTTCTCGACCTCGAGCCCTACCTCGACCGCAAGCCCAAGGCTCTCTCGGGTGGTCAGCGTCAGCGTGTCGCGATGGGTCGCGCCATCGTGCGTCAGCCGCAGGTGTTCCTCATGGACGAGCCGCTCTCGAACCTCGACGCCAAGCTGCGTGTGCAGACCCGTACCCAGATCGCTTCGCTTCAGCGGCGCCTGGGCGTCACGACCGTCTACGTCACGCACGACCAGACCGAGGCGCTGACGATGGGTGACCGCATCGCGGTGCTCAAGGACGGCATCCTGCAGCAGGTGGGCACCCCCCGCGACCTGTACGAGTCCCCGAAGAACATCTTCGTCGCCGGCTTCATCGGCTCCCCCGCCATGAACTTGTTCACCGTCGACACCGTTGAAGGCGGCGTGAACTTCGGTACGCACCTCGTTCCGGTCGAGCGCGCCGAACTGTCCAAGGCCAGCGGTACCGACGTCACCATCGGTGTGCGGCCCGAAGACATCGAGGTCGCCCCCGCCGACGGAAAGGGTCTCTCGGTCGTCGTGGATCTCGTCGAGGAGCTTGGCGCGGACGGTTACCTGTACGGTCACGCCGACATCAAGGGCAAGCGCACGGATGTCGTTGCGCGCGTCGACGGCCGCAACCACCCGAACGCGGGCGAGACCGTCGTGCTGGCTCCGCTGCTGGACCACGTGCACCTGTTCGACGTCGAGTCGGGCGAGCGTCTCTCGGAGAAGGCCGTCGCCTCGGCTGCCTGATCCTCTGTTCGTGACGGCGCGGATGTCTTGGACGTCCGCGCCGTCACGCGCGTAAGCCCCCGGATGCGGAGAAACGGATGTCGTCCACCCAACTCTCGATCACCGCGAGCACCGTCGACCCTGGGCTGCTGACCCTGCCGTGGTCGGTGCCGCTGGTCGAATGGCCCTCGGAGGCGATCGTCTCCCTCCCCAAGGGCATCTCGCGCCACACGGTGCGATTCGCGAGTCTGTCGGGTCGGGTCATCGCCGTGAAAGAGACGACGGAAGAGATGGCGCGGCGCGAGTACGACATGCTCGGCAACCTCGATCGACTGGACGCGCCGTGTGTCGAGCGGGTGGCCGTGATCGCCGGACGCCGGGATGCCGAGGGTGAGCCGCTTCCCGCCGCCCTCGTCACCGCGCACCTGAAGTTCTCGCTGCCCTACCGGGCACTGTTCACCCAGGTACTGCGCCCCACGACCGCGACGCGCCTGGTCGATGCTCTCGCGGTGCTGCTGGTCCGCCTGCACAACGTCGGGTTCTTCTGGGGCGACGTCTCGCTGTCGAACACGTTGTTCCGTCGGGACGCGGGAGCGTTCGCCGCCTACCTCGTGGACGCCGAGACCGGAGAGCTGCACGAGAGCGGGCTGACCCCGGGCCAGCGCGAGCACGACCTCGACGTGGCTCGCACCAACATCGCTGGAGAGATCATGGATCTCGAAGCCGGCGGCCGCCTGGAGGGGGGTGTGGATGCCGTCGAGATCGCCGACGGCATCATGAGCGCCTACCGATCGCTGTGGCGTGAACTCACCGAGATCGAGACCTTCGAGGCGCGAGAAGCCTGGCGCATCACCGAGCGCGTCGAACGCCTCAATGAACTCGGCTTCGACATCGGGGAGATGTCGATGCAGACCACCGGCGACGGAACGCGCGTGTCGATCCAGCCCAAGGTCGTGGATGCCGGGCACCACCAGCGGCGCCTCATCCGCCTGACCGGGCTCGATGTCGAAGAGAACCAAGCGCGGCGGCTGTTGAACGACCTCGACGAATTTCAGGCGCGCGGCTCGCGCGCGGGAGACGACGAGGAAATGGGCGCGCACGAGTGGCTCACCCGCGTGTTCGAGCCGGTCATCCGCGCCATCCCCTTCGACCTGCGCTCCAAGCTCGAACCCGCCGAGGTGTACCACCAGTTCCTCGAGCACCGGTGGTACATGTCACAGGCCCGGGGCCAGTCGGTTCCCGTCGCCGAAGCCGTCACGAGCTACATCGACGACGTGCTGCGATTCCGTCGCGACGAGGCGACGGTCATGGGACCGCCGACCGACACACTCGCGATCCCGATCGTGACCGATGCCGTCCCGCTCCCGCGCAACCCCTCGACGGGACCGACGGACTGGCGCGACCTCGTCTGAGCGGCGCGGGGATCAGTACCCGACGGTGAAGCGCTGCCGCACGTGCTGCGGGTTCTCGATCTCGTCGAGCACAGCGACGGCAAGGTCGGCACCCGAAATGTACGACTCGCCCTCGGCATCCGTCACGATGACGTCACCGCCCGTGCGGTAGGTACCGGTACGCTCACCCGGGTTCCAGGCACCGAACCCGCCGGCGGGGTGGACGAAGAACCAGTCGCGTCCCGAGGTGTCAGCCTGCAGGTCGTCGAGAACGCCGATCGCCTCCTGCGCTTCGGGCTTGAACTCATCGGGGAATCCGCTGTCGATCACGCGCGGACCGCCGGGCGCGACGAGGCTCCCGCCCGCGCCCCCGATGATGCCGATGCGCACATCGCCGGCAAGCACCGACAGGAGCTGGTCGATCGCGGGGCGGACCTTGCCGAGCATGTCTCCGCGACCAGGGATCGTCGAGACGATCACATCGACGCCCTCCAGCTCGGCGACGAGGCCGGGAACGTCCAGGATGCTTCCCTCGATGTAGGTGGCGCCGTGGACGCGCTCCGTCGGAACCGAGCGGGCCACGGACACCACGGTGTGGCCGCGCTCGACAGCCTCCTTCACGATGTGCGAGCCGGCGTAGCCGGTACCTCCGAGTACGGCAATGCGTGCCATGGTGATCCTTCCTCGATGCGTGCAGAGCGGGCCGTGCGCCGAACAAGGCGCGGCAACCGCTCTTCTATCTTGGTGCGCCGCGAGACCGCCCGGGTGAGCGGCACCCTAGATCAGGATGGTCACCGGGTTCTCGATCTTGCCCTGAAACGCTGCCAGCCACTGCGCGGCCAGCGCGCCATCGAGCACGCGATGATCGGCCGACAGTGTCACCGTCATCATGGTCGCGACCTCGATCGACCCGTCTGCACCCACAACCGGCTGCTTCTGGGCGGCACCGACAGCGAGAATCCCCGCGTGGGGCGGGTTGAGGATCGCCGAGAACTCGGTGGTTCCATACATCCCGAGGTTCGACACCGAGAAGGACCCGCCCTCGAGTTCCCGCTGTTTGATCCGCCCCGCGCGTGCCCGCTCGGCAAGGTCACGGATCGTCGCACTGAGGTCACCCAGCGCCATCCGCTCGACACCGCGGACGACGGGGGTGAGCAGTCCGCCGTCGACGGAGACCGCCACCGCGATGTCCACCGATGAGAACCGCCGCGTTGCGTCATCGGTCCAAATGGCGTTCGCGTCGGGAACGTCGCGCAGCGCGGCACCGACGGCTTTGACGACGAGGTCGTTGACCGACACCTTCACCGCGTCGCTCGCGTTGATCTGGCGCCGCAGCTCCAGCAGAGCATCGACCCGGCAGTGGGCGACGAGGTAGAAGTGCGGCACCGTCGCCTTGCTCTCGGTGAGTCGGCGAGCGATCGCACGACGCATGCCGGTGTGCGGGATGTCGGTGTACGCCGGATCGCCGCCGGTCGCACCGGCGGTCGGTTCGGGCGCGGCCGGGGTCGGCTGCAGGTTCTCAATGTCCCGCCGCACGATCCGCCCGTTGGGCCCGGTGCCGACGATGCTCGTCAGGTCAAGGTCACGCTCCCGCGCAAGCCGCCGGACGAGCGGTGTCGCAAAGATCCTCGCCGTCGGGGTTTCGTCGTCATCTCCGGCGGCAGTCGGCGCACTAACCTCGGGGTCCCCGGATGCCTGCGCCGTCGGAACGGCGCTCGATGCTGCTTCCCGCGGCTGGTCATCCGATGCGGGCGAGTCAGCGGGCGCGGCGCCAGGAGCGGGGGCACCTGCTGCAGCGATCGCTTCGTCGGCGGACTCGCCGGGCGCGCCCAGGACGGCAATCGTGGACCCGACGGCCGTTGCTTCTCCCTCGCTGACCAGGAGAGCAGCGACCACCCCCGAGTCCTCGGCCTCGTACTCGACGACAGCCTTCTCGGTCTCGATCTCGGCGATGGGTTGCCCGGCGACGACCTCGTCGCCGACGGCAACCAACCAGGACTGGATCGCTGCCACGCCCGTGCCTGCGGCGATCTCGGGCATGCGGATGACCGTGGCCATCATCGACCTCCCCAGGCAGCGCGCACCCGTTCCAGGCCGGCGACGACCTCTTCGGTCCGCGCGATCGCCGCGCGCTCGAGCACCTTCGAGATACTCGGGCTGGCTTCGCCTCCCGTGACGCGTTCGACGGGCTGATCGAGCCAGTCGAACAGGCGGCGCTGGATCTCATCGGCGAGCCAGCCGCCATATGAGGTGCCGCGTGCGCCCTGCTCGACGATGAGGACAGCATTGGTCTTTCGCACGCTCGCCTCGATGGTCGTCCAATCCAGGGATGCGCGATCGAGCCAGCGGAGATCGATGACCTCCGCATCGATGCCGGTCTGCTCGACAGCATCCAGGGTGTGTCCGACCATCGACAGGTAGCTCAGGATCGTGACCTCCGAGCCCTCGCGTCGCACTGCCGCATGCCCCGGAGGAAGGATGCCGTCGAGCTCGCCCTCGGGGACGGTCGAGGTGGTGTTGTACAGGTCGACGTGCTCGATGACCAGCACCGGGTCGTCCAGGGCGAGGGCTGCGTTCATCAACCCCACGTAGTCGGCGGCCGTCGATGGCGCGACAATCCGCCATCCGGGGGCTGTCGCGAACAGACCCGCGGGGTCCATGAGGTGCTGCGATCCGTAGCCGGATCCCATGGCCACCTTCGTCCGCAGCACGAGCGGCACGGGATTGTCGCCGCCGAACATGTGCCTGGCCTTCCCGACCTGGTTGAACACCTGGTCGGCGGCTACCCACATGAAGTCCGGATACATGAACTCGACGACCGGCCGGAACCGCCCGTCCAGAGCCAGCCCGCCGGCAAGCCCGAAGAACCCGTTCTCGCTGATGGGCGTGCCCACGACCCGGTCGGGGAAGCGATCGGCCAAACCCTTGGTCGCGCCGTTCGTGCCGCCCTTCAGCCGGTGGACGTCCTCGCCGAGCACCACGATGCGCTCATCGGTCTCCATCCGGCGCGCCATCACCTCGGCGACGGCATCCACGAACGTGATCTCCCGCGTTGCGGGTGCGTCCAGAACGGCGAGCGTCGCGAGTTCGCTGGCATCACCCCGGATGCCGACATCGGCGAAGCTCGGGTCGGGCCAGAGCTGCGGGCGGATGCGGCGACGACCCTCGCGATCGGGGTCGGCCTCGACCAGCTCCGCGACCGCCGACTCCATGGCTGCCTGCGCGCGGCGCCGCAGTTCGGCAACGTCGTCTTCGGTGATGAGGTTGAGCTTCTGCATCTCGGCGGCGACCCGCGTCAGCGGATCACGATCACGCCAGGATGCCTCCTCCTGCTTGGTGCGGTATCCGAACGCGCTCCCCGGGTAAGGGCCGTTCTGGTGGAAGTACCGGTAGACCTCGGCCTCGATGATGGCGGCGCCCTCACCCGCACGCATCCGTTCGGCAGCCTCGGTCATCGCGAGGTGGACCGCGAGCGGGTCCATCCCGTCGACCCGCCATCCCGGGATGGAAAAGCCCTGGCCGCGGACGGAGAGCCGCGTGTCCGCGGTGATCTCGTCCACGTGCGTGGACACGGCGTACATGTTGTTCTCGATGAAGAAACAGACGGGCAATCGCCACGCGGAACCGAGATTCATCGATTCCAGCACCGAGCCGATCTGGCTCGCGCCATCACCGAAATAGTTGACGGTGAGGTCGGTCGTGCCCGCGTGCTTCTGTGCCCACGCGTTCCCGGTCGCCATCGGCGCGCCACCGCCGACGATCGCGTTGGTTCCGAGCGCCCCCGCCTCGAACCACTGCAGGTGCATCGACCCCCCGCGTCCGCGGCAATACCCCTGGGCAAGGCCCAGAATCTCTGCGAGGGTCCGCTGCAAGACAGTCTGGATCTCCGGCGCGACGGGATCGCGCGGATCGATGGCGCCCCCGGAGACATGCGTCAGGGCCTTCGCGAGGAACTGGTGGTGGCCCCGGTGTGAGCCGTTGACGGCATCCGTCGAGCGCAGGCCGACGATCGACCCGACCGCGCCGCCCTCCTGACCGATGCTGGAGTGCGCAGGTCCGTGCACGAGGCCTTCGGCTGCCAACGCCAGCACCGTCTCTTCGAAGGCCCGAATGAGATGGAGCTCGGAGAGCATCGTTCCCAGCAGCGCCGGATCGGCAGCCTTCCAGTCGGCGGCGGTCGTCGTCAGCTGAACCCAATCGGTGCCGGTTTCCAGTCGTCGGCGTCGCGGCATTTCGCCCATCCTCGCGTCGTTGCGTGCTCAGACCCTGTGTCTGCTGAGACTGTACGGGTGATTGCATCCAATCTCAAGCCCATTCCCCGCCATTCGCGACCTTATTGAGCTCTGATGCTCGATCTGGATACAATCAGGGCGGCGACCGTGACCAAGGAGGTTCTCATGGCCCTCCCCGGAGTTCGTGGCCTCGACCACATCGGATTCACCGTTCCCGACATGGATGAGGCTCATGCGTTTCTCGTCGAGATCCTCGGCGCGATTCACGTGTACACCCTGGCTGCCAAACGGGCCGACGACGACTGGATGAGCGCGCACCTCGGCGTGCACCCGCGCACCGAGATCAGCGAGATCCGCTTCTACCGCCTCGGCCATGGCACCAACCTCGAGGTGTTCGCGTATGACAGCGCGGACGGGCAAGCTCCCCAACCGCGCAACAGCGATATCGGGGGCCATCACCTCGCCCTGTACGTCGACGACATGGATGCTGCTGTGGCCTCCCTGCTGCAGCACGGCGTCGAGGTCATGGGCACACCCGTCGCCAGCGCAGGAGCCTCAGCCGGCCAGCGGTGGGTGTACTTCCGGAGCCCCTGGGGCATGCAGTTCGAGCTCGTGAGCTTTCCCGACGGCAAGGCCTACGAGAACACCGCGACGACCCTGCTCTGGCACCCGAAAGACCCCGCTCGATGACCGCTGCACCACCGGCACTGGCAGGACCGCGCAGCCGAGACGGGGATGCCCACGCACGCATCGCCGACGGCATCCGTCGCGGAATCATCGACGGCACGCGTCCGCCCGGAAGCCGCATCCTGCAGGAGGAACTCGCTGCCCGGTACGGCGCGAGTCGTGTTCCCGTCCGGGAGGCGATCCGGCAGCTCGAGTACGAGGGGCTGCTGACTGTCGTGCCCAATGCCGGCGCGTGGGTCTCGACGATGACGCTCGCCGAGTGCGAGGAGATCTACCGAATGCGGGAGCGCCTCGAACCGTTGCTTCTGTCCTACAGCGCTCCTGCCCTGTCCGATGACGCGATCGGTGCCCTCGCCGCCCTCGCCGACCGCATCAGCGACACCGGCGACGACACCGGAGCCTTCCTCGACCTCGACGCGGCTTTTCATCACGCGAGCTATGCGGCGGCAGAGACCACGCACCTCACGGACCTCGTCGTGCGGCTGTGGAACGTGACGGCGCCGTATCGGCGCAGCTACGTCGCCTCCTGGTCCCCCGAAGCGCGCCGCATTGCCCATGAAGAGCACCACCTCATCGTGGCGGCTCTGCGCGATCGTGACACCGAAGAAGCTGAACGCGTGCTCGGTGGCCACATCCGCCGTACGCGCCGTCAGCTCGCCCGCACCCCCGAGATCTTCGCTCTCAGCACCGACCCGCGGTAGGTGCTGAGATCGAATCCGCGGGCTCGCGTCAGTGCCCGAGAGGTTCGCGCAGCGCGGCAAGGTGCTCAGCCGCCGGCAGCATCTCTCCCGCCTCGATGCGGTGCGCCAGCGCGACCACCCGGGCGTTGACGGGGGTGGGGATGCCGTGAGCGGCACCGCGCGCGACGACATGACCGTTGAGGTCGTCGGCCTCGCTCCGGCGACCCTTCTGCCAGTCCTGCAGAACCGTCGTGGTTGCACCCGGGACGACGAAACTCGCGAAGAGCTTGTCGGTCATGATGTCGACCACCTGCTCGGGGTCGCTGATCTCCTGCTCGCTCAACCCGAAGATGGGCAGCACAGCGTGGCCTTCTGCCGCGCCCACGCTCAGGGCTTCGTTGCCCGCGGCGATCATGACCTGCCGGAATCCCGGCATGTGCAACGCCTCGAGCATCGGCAAGCCCAGGATCGCCGAGGTGACCAGCAGGGTGCTGTTGCTTACGAGCTTCATCCACTTCGCCGCGAGGATGTCGTCGAACTCCGCGACGGTACCCGACAGGCTGAGGATCCGACGCAGCTCCGGGATGCGGCCCAGCGGACCACCCGCCATCGTCCCGACGGCAAACCACGATCGGGCCACCGGTGTGTGCCGATGCACGACGCCCGGATCGGTCATCGTCGCGGAGCACTCGATGACGCAGCCGAGGGTGCGGGCCTGGCCCACCGCATCGGCGATGACTCCGGCCGTCATCCCGTTTTGAACACCGACGAGGATGCCGTCCTCGGCGAGGTACGGCTCGATGAGCCGACTCGCCCACGGGGCGTCGTAGGCCTTCACGAGCATCAGAACCACATCGAAGCGCCCGCGTAGCTCTGCCACCTGACAGAAGTGCCGAACGTCAGGCCGCACATGGAGCTCGCCCTCGGGGCTGATGATCCGCAAACCCTCGGATCTCATCCGTTCGACGTGGGCCGGCCACTGCTCGATGAGCGTGACGTCCTCGCCCGCGTCGATCAGGTCGGCACCGATCGACGAACCGTTGGCGCCAGCGCCCAGAACCGCGATTCTCGTCATCGTTGACCTTCCCGTCCGCCGGAACACTCGCACGATACAGCAGAGGCGTACATTTGCGCCCTTGACGTCTCGAATACCCACCCTGAGGCTGGTACTGTTCACTATCACTGGACACTATCAGCGCAGAGAGCGGACAGCATGATCCTCCACCTCGCATCCTTTCGGTGGGCCGACGGCGTCACCGATGACGATGTCGCCCGACTGACAACGGCCCTGACAGCGATGGCTGCACAGATCCCCGAGCTGCGCTCGTATGTCGCGGGCCCCAATCTGCATCTCCGTCCCGGCGGAATGGACTATGCGGTAGCCGCGGTCGTCGACGATGAGGCGGGGCTGCACACCTACCTTGATCACCCCGCGCACGCACAGGTGTACGCCGACCTCATGGGAGACATGCTCGCCGAACGCGCCGCCGCCCAGCTCCCCCTGAGCGCGGGTGAGCTCAGGTGAGCGCCATGCGCGCCGCAGTGCTTCACGAGGTTCACGACCTGCGCGTCGAGGACGTGCCGGTCCCCGCTCCCGGGCCGGGGGAAGTCCTCATCAGAGTCGGTGTCTGCGGGGTGTGCGGCTCGGATGCCACGGAGTTCGGGCGAGGGCTCGTCCTTGCGCAGCCCCCTGTCACGCTCGGTCACGAGTTTGCCGGCGTCATCGAACAGGTCGGTCCGGGCGTCACCGACCTCACCGCCGGCGCGACGGTCGTGTGCGGTGCGGGAGTCTCGTGCGGTGAGTGCAAGATGTGCCGTGCCGGACGCACCAACCTGTGCACGTCGTACACGACCATCGGCTTCCACCACGATGGCGGACTCGCGGGATACGTCGTCTGCCCCGCCGCCATCGTGTGGGATGTGTCCGCCAACGGACTCACCCTCGACACGCTCGGCCTCGCACAGCCCATGGCGATCGCGGTGCACGCAGTCCGCCGCTCGGGCTTGCAGCCGGGGCAGGATGCCGTCGTCGTCGGCGTCGGCGGCATCGGCGCCTTCATCACCTACGCTGCCGCGGCCACCGGAGCGCGGGTGATCGTGACAGACCTGAACGCTGAGCGCCTCGAGCTGGCGCGCGCCCTGGGCGCGGCAGACACTGTACAAGCGGGTGACCAGAGCCTTCACGCGGCTCTCGCGGAGCGCGGTGTGGTGCCGGATGTGTTCTTCGAGGTCTCGGGATCAGCGCCCGGGCTCGGGTCGGTCCTCGAGGCTGCGAGTCCGGGAGCAACGATCGTTCCCGTCGGCATCCAGCGCGGCGAGCCGTCCCTGCCGCTGGGCTCGTGGACCCTCCGGGAGTACACGATCGTCGGAACCGTCGCGCACGTCTATCGCGACGACATCCCCGAGGCTGTGCGCCTGCTCGCGACTCGAGCTGACTGGTCGGATCTTGCCGCCGAGGTCCTGCCCCTGGACGAGGTCGTCGACGGGGCGCTCCAGCCGCTGCTCAGCGGCGCACCCGGGCAGGTCAAGACCCTGATCGACCCGTGGATCAGATCACGCCGACCGGCAGCGCACGGGCACACACCGTCCTGACGTTCCGCGCGGGCCGGTTCAGGATGCCGCAGCGCTCAGGGCAGCCTCTCCATCGCCCGCAGCACGTCCACGGCCGACGACGGTGCGGCCGAGTGCGCGATCGAGACCGGCGCCGGCGGCATCGTTTCGTTCTGGGGCCGTCGTCCGAAGACGAACCAGACACCGCGCGCGACCTGGTCGGTGTGGTTGACGAACAGGTGCGGGCGCATCGAATCGAAGCTGAGCGAGTCACCCGGATGCAGGACGTAGGTGTCGAAGTCCAACTGCAGCGTGAGTTCGCCCTCCAGCAGGTACGCGTACTCGACTCCCGCGTGGCGCATCAGCCGATCTTCGATGGAACTGCTCGCGCCGGGCTGGTACGTCACGAGGAGGGCATCGGCCGGCCCACCGGGAACGCTCGCGAGCTTCTCCCAGCGGACGCCGTTCTCCATCTCGATGACGGGGTATTCAGCCGCGCGGCGCACTGTCGAGGCATCCGTGGCGGCGGGCGCAGGCGCGACGGGAGACGGTCCTGCCGTCGGGACGTTGCCGACCAGCTCGTCCAGCGAGACACCGAGGTGGTTCGCCATGGCGAACAGCGTCGACACCGACGGCTGCGTCTTGCCGATCTCGACCTGCGAGATCAGTGATGCAGAAACGCCCAGCGCTTGCGCGAGCGATCGAAGGCTCATGCCCTTCGCGGTTCGCACCTCACGGAGCTTTGCTCCCAGGCCCTCGGTCATGATCTCCCACCAGTGCAGCCACTCCTCGGCCGCGAACGTCCGCTCATTCTAGGGCAGGACGGCCGCACCACCTCGGAGCGCCGCGAGCTACATCAGCACCGTTCCCCGGTCGACGGGCAGGTTGACCGCCGAGACACCGCGGTTGCGGAGGAGGAATTGGGTGGCATCCACGACGTCAGCCATCGTCGCGAGTTTGCCCCCGGCGTGTGCCGCTCGTACTGCTCCAAGACGCCCTCGGGCTTGGATGCCCAGAAGGGGCTGTCACCGATGATCCCGGGATGGATCGCATTGACGCGAATCGGTGCGAGCTCGAGCGCGAGGGTGTTGATGAGCCCCGTGACACCGCCGTTGATCGAGGACACCGTCGTCGATCCCGGGTAGGGCAGGTCCTTGGCCCGCCCTCCGAACAGGACGATCCCGGTCTCGACAGTGGGGTCCATGCGATCCAGCAGCGCCCGGATCGTGGCCGCGTAGCCCACGAGCTTGAGCGTGACCAGACGGATGGCTCGGTCGATGTCGTAGTCGCGGATCGAGTTCGCATCGCGCTCGATAGCCGCCAGGACGAGGCCGTCCACGCGACCGATGTCGGTGAGCTGGTCGGCGATCGTGTGGGGTTCCGAGATATCCAGCGCGACGCCGCTCGCGCCGTCGCCGAGACCACGCGCGATCTCCTGCGTGCGTTCGAGATCGCGGCCCGTGATGACGACCCGATCCCCCCGTTGCAGGCAATCCCTCGCGATCTCCAGTCCGATACCCGATGTTCCGCCGACAACGACGATGGTCCGTTCGCTCACGGTCTCTCCCTACGAGGACGAAGTGCAACTGGACATCGGTGTCCAGTAGAGCTTTACTTGAGTGAACTCGACCCACGGGTCGATGTCAAGCACGCCAGGGACTGAGGGAGCTTCGATGAAGAGCACGGGGACGACGGGCACGGCAGCGGTCGACTGGGAGCAGCGCGTCGACTTCGAGCGCCTCCGCGACGCTCGGCTCGCTCGGCTGCACGCCGAACTGGAGCGATCCGACCTGGGAGCTGTGCTCGCCTTCGACTTCTCCAACATCCGCTACATGAGCGGAACCCACATCGGCACCTGGGCGATGGACAAGCTCATCCGCTTCGCACTGCTCACGCGGAAGACCGACCCCATCGTGTGGGACTTCGGCTCAGCTGCCAAGCACCACGCCCTCTACAACCCGTGGCTCGATGTCACCTCCGCCGAAGCGGATGCCGATCCTCACTCCCCCCACGAGGGCGCGAAGCGACCGCGACTCGAAAGCGGTGCTCGTGCCGGCATCTCGACTCTTCGCGGCGCTTTTCCCCCGGATGCGGACCTCGCCGGCGACGTCGCGCGGAAGGTGAAGCGCGAACTCGAGAAGTTCGGCCTCGCCAACGAACCTCTCGGGGTCGACGTGATCGAGATGCCCGTACTGATCGCCCTCCAGCGCGAGGGGATCGAGGTGGTGGATGGGCAGCAGGTATTCATGGAGGCGAGGCGCATCAAGACCTCCGACGAGATCCGGCTTCTCACCCAGGCGGCCAGCATGGTGGATGCCGCGTACGAGGAGTTGTACCGTTTCCTGCGCCCCGGCGTTCGCGAGAACGAGGCGGTGGGAGTTGTCGCCAAGACGCTCTACGACCTGGGATCCGAGTATGTCGAGGGCGTCAACGCGATCTCCGGCGAGCGCTGCTCTCCGCATCCGCACGTGTTCAGCGACCGGCTGATCCGCCCGGGAGATCCCGCGTTCTTCGACATCCTGCACAGCTTCAACGGCTACCGCACGTGCTACTACCGCACCTTCGCCGTGGGCTCGGCAAGTCAGGCCCAGAAGGATGCCTACACTCGCGCTCGCGAGTACATGGATCGGGCGATCGCGCTTGTGCGCCCCGGGGCGACGACGGCAGACATCGCGGCCGTGTGGCCACGCGCCGAAGAGTTCGGGTTCCCGGATGAGATGGCCGCATTCGCGCTGCAGTACGGTCATGGCGTGGGGCTCTCGATCTGGGAGAAGCCGATCTTCTCGCGGCTGACGTCGTTCGATCATCCGGAGGTTCTCGAAGAGGGCATGGTCTTCGCGCTGGAGACCTATTGGCCGGCTGCCGACGGATGGGGGGCGGCGCGCATCGAGGAGGAGGTCGTCGTGACCGCTGACGGATGCGAGGTCATCACGAAGTTCCCGGCCGAAGAGCTCATCGTGGCCGGACGCCGCTACTACACGATCGATGGGCCGCTGAACCTCAACCGCGACTCCCAGTCCCACCGCAACACCATCTGGGGACGCGGCGAAGCGTGAGTACCATCGGCTTCCTCGGGCTCGGTTCCATGGGCTCGGCCATGGCGGGCCGCCTCGTGGACGCCGGGCATGAGGTTCGCGTCTGGAACCGGTCTCCCGAGGCCGTCGCGGCGGCTGTCGCGAACGGCGCGGTCGCCGCGGAAAGCCCGGAAGACGCCCTGTCGTGCGAGGTCTCCTTCTCGATGCTGGCCAACGACGAGGCGATGAGCGCGGTCATGACGCCGGCGCGGATCAGCACGCTCGCGGGAGGCATCCATGTCGCGATGGCCTCCATCAGTCCCGACCTGGCGCAGGCGCTGGCCGCTCAGGTCAGTGCGGCGGGAGGCACCTACCTGGCCGCGCCGGTGCTGGGGCGTCCGGCGGTAGCCGCGGACGGTCAGCTCAACATCCTCGCGGCGGGTGACCCGGATGCCACGGCAATCGTTCGGCCCTACCTGGACGCCATGGGAAAGCGTGTGTGGGTGCTGGGCGAGCAGCCGAGCGTCGCGAATGCGGTCAAGGCGGCGGTGAACTACAACATCATCCACGCGATGCAGGCGATCGGCGAGTCGGTTGCCATGACCGAGCGACTCGGGGTCCCGGCCGAGACCTTCACCGAGCTGCTCTCAAGTACTCTCTTCGGCGGCGTCGCCTATGAGGGCTACGGCGAGATCATCGCCACGCAACGCTACACACCCCCGGGGTTTCACATCGCCCTGGGGCGGAAGGACCTCGACCTTGCCGAGCAGGTTGCGCGCTCCGTCGGGGTCGCGCCGGCGACCCTTCCCGCCCTCACTGCCGTCTTCGAAGCTGCCCTGGCCGATGACGACCTGAAGGACCTCGACTGGAGCGCCATCGCCGAGGTGAGTCGGCGGGGCATCCCGACCACGGAGCGCAGACCACCCGAAAAGTGATACTGGACAAGGCTGTTCAGTAGTGCTTTATTGGGAGCACCGACCGCAAATCAAGGAGGATGAGCGTCAATGCCCGAGAGCCCGCTGCCCCAACCCGGACAGCCTGTCGTGTTCCGGAACGGCATCGTCATCACGATGGACGATGCCCACACTGTTTTGCCGAACGGGGATGTCCTCGTCGTCGACGGCAAGATCGCCGAGGTGGGAGAGAGCCTCGCCGTCCCGGACGGCACGTTCGAGATCGACGCGAAGGGCGGCATCGTCATGCCCGGGATGGTGGACACCCACCGTCACATGTGGCAGACCGCGATGCGCGCGTACGGTGCCGACTGGACCCTCACTCAGTACTTCGTCTGGTACTACCTTCAGCACGGGGCGAAGTTCCGCCCCCAGGATGTCGCGGCCGGAAACCTGATCTCGGCGCTGGACGCGATCGAATCGGGCGTCACGACGAGCGTCGATTGGTCACACGGCCTGCGCACTGTCGAACACGGTGAAGCCGCCTACGAAGCCCTCGCGACCTCACCGGGCCGTTTCGTCCTCGCGTACGGAAACCTCGCCGGGTCTCCCTGGGAGTGGACTGCCGATCCCGCGATCCAGGACCTGCTGGTTCGCTCGCGGGACGACTCCCGGATGTTCGGGACGCAGATCGCCTTCGACGTGCCGAACCAGGACGATGCCTTCCCCGAGCTGGCCGCCTACCGCGTGGCGGAGGAACTCGGGCTGCCGGTCACGACCCACGCCGGCGTCTGGGGTGCAACCAACGATTGGGGCATCCGGAACGCGTACGACGCAGGCGTGATGAAGGAGGGCTACACATACGTGCACGCCGCCTCGCTCTCGGCGGATTCGTATCAGAAGATCGCGGCCACGGGCGGCAACGTCTCGCTCGCCACGGAGTCCGAAGACACCTGCGGCCAGGGCTACCCTCCCGTCCACCAGCTGCGTCGCTACGGCATCCCCGCGTCGCTGTCGGTGGACACCAGCGTCTGGTTCAGCGCCGATCTGTTCTCGGCGATGCGGGCCACCGTGAACGCGGATCGTGCCCTCGAGCACTACGTCGCGCACCAGCTGGAGCCGGCCGAGACGGTGACCCATGTCAAGCTTCGCGCCGAGGAGGTCGTGCACATGGCAACCCGCGGCGGCGCGATGGCGATCGGCAAGGACCACCTCATCGGGTCTCTCGAGAAGGGCAAGCTCGGCGATGTCGTGCTGCTCAAGAACAAGAACTCGGCGACGTGGGCTCCCCTGATCAACCCCTGGGGTCAGATCGTCTACCAGGCCCAGCGTGGAGACGTGCACACGGTCCTGGTCGGCGGCGAGATCGTCAAGTCCGAGGGCGTGCTTGTGGCCGGTGACCTACCGGGCGTGAAGACGAAGCTCGAAGACACCGTCTCGTACCTCGAACGCGAAGTGGGGGACGACTGGGTCGCGGGGCAGTTCCCGGAGATTCCCGAAGCCGAGGTCCTCTACAACCCGTATCAGTACAAGAAGGACTGACACGGGCTCGTATCCCGCAGAACACTGACGGTGTCGGCCCCGCGGGTCCGACACCGTCAGTGTTTGTGAGTGCTTATTGGTTTGTGAGTGCTTATTGGTTTGTCAGTGCGTATCAGTGGTGGCGGTTTGTCAGCCGGCGCGCAGTGTCGCAACCTGATACAGCGCGACGGATGCCGCGATTCCCGCGTTCAGCGACTCGGTCGCCGCCGAGATGGGGATCGACACGATCTGGTCGCACGTCTCCGTCACGAGGCGCGAGAGACCCTTGCCCTCTGATCCGACGACGATCACGACGGGGCGATCGGCAAGCTCCAGCTCGGGCAGCGACACGTCACCATCGCCGTCGAGGCCGAGCACGAACACTCCCTGCTTCTTGAACTCCTTGAGCGTGGTCGTCAGGTTCGGAGCGATGGCCACCGGAACCCGGGCGGCGGCACCGGCCGACGTCTTCCACGCTGCCGAATTGACTCCGGCCGAGCGGCGCTGCGGGATGATGATGCCCTGGCCGCCGAATGCTGCGGTCGAACGGATGATGGCGCCGAGGTTTCGTGGATCGGTGACACCATCCAGCGCGACAAGCAGCGGCAGCTGGCCAGCCTCGATCACACTCTCGAGCAGATCCTGCGGATGCGCATACTCGTAGGGCGGCACCTTGAGCGCGACACCCTGGTGCACGCCGTCGAATCCTGCCATCCGGTCGAGCTCGGGCCGGGTGACCTCGAGCACCGGGATGTTCCGGTGGGAGGCGATGGAGAGCATCTCTTTGACGCGGTCATCCATCTCCACGCGCTGCGCGATGTAGAACGCGGTGGCGGGGATGCGAGCGCGCAGCGCCTCGAGGACCGAGTTGCGGCCCGTGACCGTCTCGGTGTCATCGTTCTGCTTCGGGCGCCCGCCGCGGCTCGAGCTCGATCCCGCGATCCGCTGGCCGGCTCGGCCCGTTCCACCGGCAGCGACATAGCGCTCCTGAGCTGCCTTGCGCTTGCCGGCGACGTGCCAGCTACGGTCCTCCGCCTTCGGCGTCGGACCCTTGCCCTCCAGCGACTTTCGTCTCTGGCCGCCCGACCCCTTGGTCGCGCCCTTCTTCGTGGACTTGCGTGCGCCGGGGCGCCCTGGCTTGCTCATGAGATGCTCCAATGCGTTCCGTCGGGGCCGTCTTCGAGGGCGACCCCGGCAGCGGCGATCGCGTCACGGATGCGGTCCGCCGCTGCCCAGTCTTTGTCGGCGCGCGCGCGGGCGCGCTGGGTGATGAGTTCGGTCACGAGGGCATCCAGCGCGGGCATCGCCGCGCCGGACGCCGGCGTCCACTGCGGGTCGAGGGGGTTCAGTCCGAGGATGCCGGTCAGCGCGGTGACCTGCCCAGCCACGGCGCGTGCCGTCTCGGTGTCTCCGGCGTCGAGGGCGGTGTTGCCTTCTCGAACGCGTTCGTGGATGACAGCGAGGGCCTGCGGAACCCCGAGGTCGTCATCCATCGCCGCGGCAAAGTCCGCGTCGGCTCCGAGGGGATCGGCGAACCCCCGTGACGGGCGGCGCGCTCGAGGAACGTGCGAATGCGGTCCAGCGCTGCCTCGGCCTCGTCGAACGACTTGCCCGACAGATCGAGGTTCGATCGGTAGTGGGCAGCGGCGAGCGCGTAGCGCACGACGAGGGGGTCGCGCTCGTCGAGGACATCGCGGGCGAGCACGACATTGCCGAGCGACTTCGACATCTTCTGTCCCTCGACCGTGACGAGGCCGTTGTGCACCCAGTAGCGGGCGAATCCATCACCGGCCGCGCCGGATTGGGCGAGTTCGTTCTCGTGATGCGGAAAGCGCAGATCCAGCCCACCGCCGTGGATGTCGAAGTCCGCCCCCAGGTAGCGGCGAGCCATCGCGGAGCACTCGATGTGCCACCCGGGGCGGCCGGGGCCCCACGGCGAGTCCCACGTGGCGTCCGTGGGCTCATCGGGTTTCGCGCCCTTCCAGAGTGCGAAATCGCGGACGTCGCGCTTGCCCCGAGGGTCGGCATCGGCCGCCGGAGACATATCATCGATCGACTGCCGAGTCAGCTCGCCGTACGCCGCCCACGACCGCACGTCGAAGTACACGTCGCCCTCGGCATCCGTTCCGCGCTCGGCGGCATAGGCGTGACCGGCGCGGATCAGCTGGTCGATGAGCGCGATCATCTGCGGGATCGAGCCGGTCGCCCGCGGCTCATAGGTCGGCGGCAGGATGCCGATCGCGGCATAGGCTTCGGCGAACTCGTGCTCGACACGGTAGGCCAATGCCCACCACGGGTCGGTGTCGGTGGCGTTGGCGAGCACCTTGTCGTCGATGTCGGTGACGTTGCGCACGAACGTCACACGACCGTAGCGGTGGGTCAGCCAGCGCCGCAGGATGTCGAACGCGAGAGCGCCGCGGAGGTGCCCGATGTGGGGCCCGGACTGCACCGTGGGGCCGCACACGTAGACGGTGACGTTTCGAGGATCCAGCGGTGTGAACACGCGCAACTGCTGAGCGCGGGTGTCGTAGAGCTGCAGGGTTCCCCCACCCACAGTCGTCACCGCATCCGTCATCGTTCCAGCCTACCGGCGGGGGTCTGAGAATCCGCGGTCGAGGCGGCGGTCATAGCGCCGGGCGCGGGCCGGATCTGAGGTAGAACGGATACGTGTCTTCCGCCTCCGTGCTTGAGATCCGCCCCGACGACCTGAGCGGCGCACCCACGCGCGCGCTGATCACCGCGCACCTGTCCGACATGCGCGCGATCTCGCCCGAGGAGAGCTGCCACGCGCTCGATCTCAGCGGGCTCGAGCAGCCGTCGGTTCGCGTGTGGTCGGCGTGGCTCGCGGGCGAGCTGGCGGGCGTGGGCGCGCTGGCTCAGCTCGACGCTGACAACGGCGAGCTCAAGTCGATGCGTGTCGCCGACGCTCACCGTGGAACGGGCGTCGGACGCGCAATGCTCGAGCACCTGATCGCCGAGGCCCGCAGCTGCGGCATGTCGGCGCTGTGGCTCGAAACCGGTGCGACGGCGGAGTTTCTGCCAGCCCAGCGACTCTACGAGTCCGCCGGCTTCACCCAGTGCGAACCGTTCGGCAGCTACGTGTTCGACCCGTACTCCGTCTTCATGACCACGAGACTGTAGCAACAGACGGGGCGAGCTAGCGCTGCGGGAGGACGAGTGCCACGGCGAAGGCTGCGACACCCTCCCCCGTGCCCGTGAAGCCCAGCCCGTCGGTCGTCGTCGCCGAGACCGACACGGGGGCACCGCCGAGCGCCTGCGAGAGCACCGCCTCGGCCTCAGCGCGCCGCACCGCGAACCGGGGCCGTCGAGCTTGGACCTGCACCGAGACGTTTCCGACGCGGAAGCCGGCCTCCCCGAGAAGCGCGAGCGTTCTGCCAAGGAAGGCATCAGCGTGGGCTCCGTCGTACTCGGGACGTTCGGTGCCGAAGTGCGTGCCGATGTCTCCCAGGCCGGCCGCCGACAACAGTGCGTCGACGATCGCGTGTGCCACGGCATCGCCGTCGGAGTGCCCCGACAGTGCCGTCTCACCCGGCCACTCGAGCCCGGCGAGCCACAGCGAGCCCTCTCCCCCGAACGCATGGACATCGGTGCCGATGCCGACGCGCGGCGCCAGGACAGCGTCCGCCGCCGGTGCCGAGAACGGGGGGACGGGAGCCACGAGGGCTCGCGCGCGGTCGAGATCGGCGGGAGTCGTGATCTTGAACCCGATCGCGTCCCCGGCCACGGTGGTGATCGCGTGCCCTGCCGCGGCGACAACGGCGGCGTCGTCCGTGTGCTCCCGGTCTGCGGCGGCGTATGCGCGCTCCAGAATGCCTCGGGGAAAGCCCTGCGGCGTCTGCGCGGCGCTCAGGGTCGACCTGTCGACGACGCCGACGATCGCCTCCCCGTCCATCTGCCGGATCGTGTCGACGACGGGCATGACCGGGACCACCCCCGCCGCGCCGGCTTCGAGCTCGGCGATCACGCGCGCGAAAACATCGGGCGGGGTGAGTGCCCGCGCCGCATCATGCACGAGCACGTACTGGATATCGCCCCAGAGCGCGGCTAGGCCTGCCGCCACGGATGCCTGCCTGCTGGATCCACCGGTGACGACGGATACGAGGTCTCGCCGATCCCCCGCAGCCTCCTCGGCATCCGTCAGAGCGTCGCCCTCGCGACCCGCAGGCGCGACGACGATGACCTGCATCGATGGCGCAGCGAAAACGCCGCGGAGAGCATGGCGCAGGATGGTGTGCTCATCGAGACCCACGAAGGCCTTGGGGACTCCGGCATCGAGCCGGGTACCCGATCCTGCTGCGACAACGATGACCGCGACGCGCGGAACCGGGACGATGCTCACGGATGCCACGCTACCGCGCGGCAGCATCCGCTCAGGAGGCGAGAACCTCGTCGAGCAGGACGCTGGCCTTCTCTTCGTCGGTCTTCTCGGCGAGCGCCAGCTCGGAGATGAGGATCTGCTTGGCCTTGGCCAGCATGCGCTTCTCTCCGGCCGACAGGCCGCGGTCCTGGTCACGGCGCCACAGGTCGCGAACGACCTCGCTCACCTTGATGACATCGCCCGACGCGAGCTTCTCGAGGTTCGCCTTGTAGCGGCGGGACCAGTTCGTGGGCTCCTCGGTGAACGGTGCGCGCAGTACGTCGAAGACGCGCTCGAGACCGTCCTTGCCGATCACATCACGGACGCCGACCAGATCGACGTTCTCAGCCGGGACCTCGATGATCAGATCGCCTTGAGTGACGTTGAGTTTCAAGTACTTCTTGGTCTCGCCCTTGATGACGCGTTCCTTGACCTCGATGATTGTTGCGGCCCCGTGGTGCGGGTAGACAACCGTCTCGCCAACCTCAAAAAGCATGGAGTTATGTTCCTTTCGGCAAACTCCAGAATACCACAGGGGTCATACGCTAGAGTTCGCCACCCACTCCCCCGCACGGGTGGCAGGCAGCTTCAGCGAGACGTAAGCCGAGGGGTCGCAACCCCGTAGAATGCAACGTGAAGCCGTCATCCGCTCAAGGAGGATCCGTGAAATCGCGCCTCATCGCGTCGCTCGTTGTGGGCGCAGCCCTCGTCCTCGGAACGTCGGGATGCAGCCTGATCTCCGCGCACGCGACGACGATCGACTACTCAGCCGCTGAAGGCACGAACGTTCCCGACGAGTCGGGTCCGGTGCAGATTCGCAACACGGTCATCGTTGCCAACGACGAAGGCACCGAGGGCAACTTCCTCGCCGCATTCATCAACAACACGACCGAGACCTACGTCGTGCACATCGACTTCGCCGATGGCGTCGCCGAGCAGGTCATCGTCCCGGCAGGAACCGTCAAGAGCCTCGGCGAGAACGCTGACCCCATCCTCATTCGCGGGCTCGACACCGACCCCGGTGCCGTGCTCTCGGCATCCTTCCAGTCGGGCGACGGCGTCACCTCGGTCGTCTCGGTGCCGGTCCTCGGCGGCGAACTCGAATATCTCGCGCCGTTCGTGCCCTGAGTCTTTCCCAAAGCCATCACATCGGCCCCGCCTCTCTCGAGCGCGGGGCCGATGTCGTTTCCGGATGCCGACGCGCGTCAGGACTCGAAGCGGTAGCCGAGCCCACGCACCGTCACGAGCATCGCCGGCTCGCTCGGGTTCTTCTCGATCCGTGACCGGATGCGCTTGATGTGCACGTCGAGCGTCTTCGTGTCGCCGAAGTAGTCGGTGCCCCACACGCGGTCGATGAGCTGGCCCCGGGTCAGCACGCGCCCCGCGTTGCGCATGAGCACCTCGAGCAGCTCGAATTCCTTCAGCGGCATGCTGATCTCGCTGCCGTCGACCGCGACCGTGTGCCGGTCGATGTCGAGAGTGACCCGCCCTCCCTCGAGGACCCGGTCGTCGAGGTCGGCTTCGGCGGTCGAGAGCCGGCGCAGCACGGCGCGCATCCGCGCGAGGAGCTCGCGCGCCGAGTAGGGCTTGGTGACGTAGTCGTCAGCGCCCAGTTCGAGACCGACGACGATATCGACCTCGGAGTCCTTGGCCGTGAGCATGATGATCGGAACCGTGGATGATGCGCGCAACTGTCGGCACACTTCGGTCCCGGGCATCCCCGGAAGCATGAGATCGAGCAAGACGATATCGGCGCCGAGTTCACGGAACGACGCCAGAGCGGTGGGCCCGTCCTCCGCGATCTCGACCTCGTAGCCCTCGCGGCGAAGCAGGTAGGCGAGCGGGTCGGCGAGGTCGGGCTCGTCCTCAACGAGTAGGACGCGAGTCATGCGGTTTCTCCCTTATGTTCTCGGATCGCGGCATCGGTTCTCTCCGGCGCAGCGGTCCCGTTCAGCGCAGCGGCGGCGCTGCGAGTGGTCAGCGCAGCATCCGGGGTCTGCAGCTTCTTCTGCTTCTTCTTGATCTTTTTGTCCTTGCGAGCACGCTTGCGGGCCGGCTCATCGAGCGGGGACTCGATCACGGGAAGCCGGATGGTGAACGTCGAGCCGCGACCCTCGCGCGACCAGAGACGAACATCACCGCCGTGGCGCTGGACAGCATGCTTGACGATCGCGAGCCCCAGGCCCGTCCCCCCAGTCCGCCGCGATCGGGCTTGATCGGCGCGGTAGAACCGTTCGAAGACGCGGTCCTGATCCTCTTCCGAGATCCCGATCCCCCGGTCGGTCACGGCGATCTCCACGACCCCCTCGGCGGCCTTGACGCCGATCCCGACGCTCGAGCCCTTCGGGGAGTAAGCGATCGCGTTGGCGATGAGGTTGCCGACAGCCTCGCTCAGGACCTGCGCGTCGCCGCGGACGAACAACCCCCGGGTGCCGCCGCGCACGAGTTGCACCCCGGCGGAGTCGGCCTGCACAGCATGGGCCTCCACCGCCGACGTGATGATCTCGTCGATCGAGGCATCCCGTTCGTCGTTGAGCTCATCGGCAGCCTGGAGGCGTGAGAGGTTCATGATGCGCGAGGTGAGGGTCGCCAGCCGCGTCGCCTCAGCCGAGAGCCGGGCGGCGAAAACACGAACCTGGGCAGGGTCGTCGGAGGCCGACTCGATCGCCTCCGCCAGCAGACTCACCGCACCGACCGGCGTCTTGAGCTCGTGACTCGTGTTGGACACGAAGTCACGCCGCATCTGTTCCACCCGTTCCTTCTCGGTGATATCGCGCAGCACCAGGAGCATGAGCCGAGCCGTCAGTGGCGTGGCCCGCACCGTGACCAGGCGCAACTCCCCCGGCCCCGTGCCGCGGCGGATGCGGAACGTCGCGTTGGACGCAGCCTCGGCATCACTGACCCGGCGCGCGACACCCCGCAACTCGGGGGTCGGCAGCATGAGCCCCTCGCTCAGATCGAAGGGGGCTGCGGATGCTGACGCCGCGATGATGACGCCGGATGAATCGATGACAACGGCGGGATCGTCGAGGCCCTGGAGCACCACCCGCGCTCCCTCGGGGACGTCCATGCCCGCACCGTACTCGGCGCGCTCACGAGCGCGCAGCGCCCATAGGATCAGGGTCGCGAGGCCCGCACCGATGAGCAGCCCCACCAGCATGCCGAGCAGGGCGATCTGCGCAGGTTGCATGGGAACAGCGTACGGGCGGCCCGGCCGGTGGCCTCGCGGGGGTGCTGGCGCCCCGCCTCGGGCGCGTCACTATTCACCAGGGCGGCACCGTCCGTTAACCTTCGGTGGCGAGAATCACCGGGTCGTCTGGCACCTGTCGGGCGACAACACACGAAAGGGAGTCGGAATGCGCGAAGTCTTCCACCAGTCGCTCGAAGATGTGCAGAACCGTCTCGTCGAGATCTCCGGGATGGTCACCACCGCTATCGAGAAGGCTACGACGGCGTTCAAGGCCAGCGATATCGCCCTCGCCGAAGAGGTCATTGCGGCTGACGCCGAGATCGATGACAAGGCGCACGAGCTTGACGAGATCGCCATCGAGATCATGGCCCGCCAGCAGCCCGTTGCCCGCGATCTGCGGATCGTCGTCATGGCCCTTCGCGTGAGCGCATCACTCGAGCGCATGGGCGATATCGCCGAGCACATCGCTCAACTCACGCGGCTGCGGTTCCCCGAGCGTGCCATTCCCTCGGGCTTGAAGTCGACGTTCGGGCGCATGGGCGAACTCGATGTCGAAGCAGCGCGCAAGCTGACCGAGCTGCTGCGCACCGAGGACCTCGCCATCGCCGACCAGATCCGCGACATCGACAACCAGGTCGATGACCTGCACGTCAGCGTCTTCGAGAAGGTTCTCAGCGACAGCTGGTCCGGCGAGCCCGCACAGACGGTGGATGCCACCCTCGCGAGCCGCTACCACGAGCGCTTCGTCGACCACGCGGTCTCGGTTGCCAAGAAAGTCCAGTACCTGGCAGAAGGCGGCGAGTTCTACGCCTCGGACGGGTCAGCGATCGGCGAGTAACACCACACGACAGGACAAGAGCGGATGCCTCGTGTGAGGCATCCGCTCTTGTCGTTGCTGGGGACCCGGGCTTACTTCTTGCCCTGCGCGGCCACAGCAGCAGCACCGGCGGCAGCGGCATCCGGGTCGAGGTACTCACCGGGGCCGAGGGGAACGAGGTTCTCGTCGAGCTTGTAGACCAGCGGGATGCCGGTCGGGATGTTCAACTCGGCGATGTCGGCGTCGCTGATGCCGTCGAGGTGCTTCACGAGTCCGCGCAGCGAGTTGCCGTGCGCGGTCACCAGCACTGTCTTGCCAGCGCGGAGGTCAGCGGCGATATCGCTTTCCCAGTAGGGCATCATGCGGTCGATGACGAGCTTGAGCGACTCGGTGCGGGGAACGTCGCCGTCGATTCCGGCATAGCGCGGATCGTGCACCTGGCTGTACTCGCTGTCGTCATCCAGCGGCGGCGGCGGCACATCGAACGAACGGCGCCACAGCATGAACTGCTCCGGCCCGAACTCTTCGAGGGTCTGCGCCTTGTCCTTACCCTGCAGGGCGCCGTAGTGACGCTCGTTGAGCCGCCAGGTGCGCTTGACCGGGATCCAGAGGCGGTCGGCGGCATCCAGGGCGATGTTGGCCGTCTGGATGGCACGGCTCAGCAGAGAGGTGTGCAGCACGTCGGGGAGGATGCCCTGCGCGGCCATCAACTCGCCGCCCCGGCGGGCCTCAGCCTGCCCCTGCTCGGTGAGCCGCACATCGACCCATCCGGTGAAGAGATTGAGCTCGTTCCATTCGCTCTGGCCGTGTCGGAGAAGGATCAACGTGTATGGCTCGGTCATGGCCTTCATGATATCCGGGTGCGATGACACCAACAGGGCGGGGCGGGCCGTGAAAGCCGCGCCGGCGCACCCGGCCTGCTGGCATCATGGGGGCGTGTCCCCCCCTCGTTCCGCGCCTGCCGGACGACCCACGCGTGGCACCACGGGGACGAACAGGTTGCGACGCGTGGACCGCTGGATCGCGCGGCATCCCGTGCTGCGTCACGCCACGGATCCCCTCGTCGTCGATCTCGGATACGGCGCAACGGGCGTGACCACCTTCGAACTGGCGGCGCGCCTGCTGCCAGTCCGGCCCGACATCGAGGTGCTGGGACTCGAGATCGATCCGGAGCGGGTCGCGCGCGCCCGTGAGCAGCTGCGGGCGGTCCGCGCGGGTCTCACGGGATTCGACCCGGACACGCACGTCTCGTTCGAGCTGGGCGGGTTCGAGATTCCCGCGCCCCGGCGCCCCACCGTCATCCGGGCACTGAACGTGCTGCGCCAGTATGACGAGGCCGAGGTCGAGGAGGCCTGGGCGCGCATGGCCGGGCGCCTCACTCCCGACGGCCTGCTCGTCGAAGGCACGTGCGATGAGATCGGACGCGTCATGACCTGGGTCGCCGTCGGAGCGGATGCCGTGCCCCGCTCTCTCACGGTGTCGCTGCGCCTGGCGGGGCTCGACTCCCCGGCGATCGCCGCCGAACGCCTTCCGAAGGCGCTCATCCACCGCAATGTGCCCGGTGAGAGGATTCACGCCTTCCTTGTCGACCTGACGCGGGAGTGGGAGCGGTCGGCGCCGCTGGCGACGTTCTCGCCCGTGCAGCGCTGGCGCGCGAGCCTCCAGGCCATGCAGGATGCCGGCTGGCCGTTGGCGGGCCGCCATCGGTGGCGGCTGGGCGAGGTGACCATCCCGTGGGCCTCGGTCGCTCCGCGCTGACACGCGCCGGGCAGGTCAGATACGGGGAACGGTGTGGGCGGCATCCTCGCCCGACATGCCCGCGGCGGTGAGGAGATCCACGGCGAGCGGTCGAAGCGCCGCGATGAGGTTCTGATCGCCGAGCGTCGCCTCGGGAAGCACGGTGGCGGGATCGAGGCGCACCGCGACCGAGCGGAGCGTCTCCCGAGCCACCGGCTCCAGCGAGATGTCCCGCAACGACCGGGCGATGAGGTCAGCACCGCGGCCGAGATCGGCCAGCATCTCGGCTCCGACGGCGCGCGGCTCGCGGTCGTCGACGAGGTAGACCGTGCGCCTGGCGATCACCCGGAGGTTGCGGCACGCGAAGTCCATCGACTGCCAGATCCGTTGGTGGCGCGCGATCTCGTGCCGCTGCGAGCGCAGGAACGGTGAAATGCGAGCAATCCCCAGACCGGACTCGAGCGTCAGTCGCCAATCATCGATGTCGGCCTGCAGGGCGCGCGCCTTCTCGAGCCCGCGCTGCGCGCGGACGCGGTCGCCGCGACGCAGAGCACGGATGATCGTCTCGGTCGCGCTCTGGAAGCGCGTGAAGAGCACCTCCCCGGCGGCGACCTCGGTGCGTTGGGGGCTGCGCGGAATCAGCGCCGTGACCAGCAGCGCAGCGATTCCGCCGATGACCCCGTCGATGAGCCGCAGCATCGGCGAGCTCGTGGGGATGATCATGACGATGAGGGATTGGATCGCGGCAGCGATGGCAAAGCCCGGCTGCGGGGAGAGGAACCGGGCGACGGCGAGCGTGGCACCCAGGGCCAGGCTCAGCTGCCACCATCCCGTGCCCGCGACGATCAGCAGCACTTCGGCCACGAGGATGCCGATGATCATGCCGATCACGGTCTCGAGCACCCGACGGGGCCGAGCGTCGCGAACGAGGCCCAGGCTCGAGACGGTCACTGTCGCGGCAAGCAGCGGCGCCTGATGCCCGAGGACATAGGCGGCGAAGGCGTACGCGCCCGTTGCCGCAACCACGATCTGCAGGATCGCGATCGACGATCCCCGCAGCCGCATCCACCCGGGCAGCGGGCTGAACCTGCTCCACCAGCGCACGCGCACCGGCAGGGTCAGCGGCGCGGTCTCGTCGGGTGCGCTCGGCTTCGGTGAGCGCGGGTCCTGCCCGGCGCTCACGACCCCGAGGGCGCGGCATTCGCCGCGCGTCGGGAGAGCCGCGGGAGCCGGGGCACGGATGCTGCAGCACCGGCCTCGGGCGGGACGATCATCTCGAGCCGCGCCGCGACGGTGCCCTCCGCGGTCTCGACCGTCGCGTCGCCGTCGGCGGCTGTGCGCCGGACGATCGCCAACCCGATGGGGCCGTCGTCGACGTGGAGGGCCACCGAGGTGAGCACGCCCACGGCGTCGCCGGAGACACGGACCTCAGACCCCGGTGGCGGCAGGATGCTGTCGGCGCCGTCGAGGTGCACGGCAACGAGGCGGCGCGGAGGGTGGCCGAGGTTGTGAACCTTCGCGACGGTCTCTTGACCCCGGTAGCACCCCTTGCTCAGGTGGACGGCGGTTCGCAGCCAGTCCAGTTCATGGGGCAGTGAGCGCTCGTCGACCTCGCGTACCCAGCTCGGCCGCCACGCGGCGATGCGCAGGGCATCCACGGCGATCACGCCTGCCAGCGAGACCTCGCGCGCAGCTGCGGCGCCCGCGATCCGGTCGCGTTCGGACGCGTTGACGATGACCTCGACCCAGGCGCGGGCCGCGCCCGGATGCTCACCGACCGCGTACCCGTGGCCGCCGGCGGTGATGCCCGGCCAGGGGTCGCGCCACACCACGGGAACTCCCGCAGGCGAAAAGGCCTCGAGCGCGGCGACCTCGGGCGAGACCGCTCCGAAGACGGCGAGCTCGTCGCGGCGATCGATCTCGACCCGCATCCGGAATCGCATCCTCGTGAGCCAGGCCACGAGTCGGTCGGCATCGGCGGTGTCGACGATGAGCCACGCCGTCTCACCGTCATCGACGATTCCGGCAGCGTGCTCGATGTGACCATTCGGGTCCAGGATGAGCAGTTCGCTACTGACCCCGGGCGCGAGGCCGGCGACCGCTTGCGAGGTGATCGAGTCGAGCCACGCGAGTCGGTCGGGCCCTGACACGCTCACCACCGCACGATTGTCGAGAGGCGCCACGGCGTCGCCGCGCAGAAGTCGACGCTGCTCGACGAGGGGGTTGCCGACGTGCATCAGGATGCCGTCCTCGACCACGGCACCGGGTACCCGCTCGAACGCGGATGCCATCAGTCGACCTTCGCGAGCCGTGCCGAGGCGTGGGACGCGAGCGATCCCCCGAGCGCCGCGATGTCCCAGGCCCAGAGCAGGTGACCGTCGACCAACCCGTACATGCGGGTGGCAGCGGAGTAGGACTTGGCCGATGCGGTGCGGATGACGGCGTCGGTGGCGATATCGATGCGAGGACCACGGATCTGACCGAGGTAGAGCTCGCACACGCCATCGGAGTGCACGAGCGAGACTTCGATCTCGAACCCGCCCTCGGCGGTGCGGAGGGCCTCGACGTCGTCGACCGTGAGCGGCGCGGCAGCAGACGCGGCAGGGAGCAGGCCCGGACCGGGCATGGCATCGGTCGCCGGGATCGCCAACCGCCAGTAGCCGGTCTCGCTGACCAGAGCGCTGCGCGGGCCGGACGGATCGTCAGCGTTCAGAAGCCACGCCTGAGCCGAATAGTTGAGGTGGTCGCCGCCGTCGTGACTGAAACTCACCCGGTGATGGAACTCACCGGTGAAATGGGTCCCGTCGGTGTCGTAGTCGATGACACCGGTCCCCTCCCACACGCCGACGAGCCACGACAGTGGCGCGAGTTCGGCAGGGAGGTCGGTGGGAAGATCGATCACGGCGCGTCAGCGCTGGCCGCGGTACAGGTTCTTCACGACGACACCCGAGACGAACACGATCGCCAGCGACGCGAGCGCAAGCAGGCCCACGAAGAAGAGTTCGAGCGCTACGAGGTCCATGACCCCACTCTATCTCGGAATCGCTCTGCTCGAACGGCGCCTCTGACGCGTCAGACACCCGACGTGTTTCGAGACACTGCGCGTGGCGGAGTGTCTCACCCAGGCTCCGGTGTCTCGGCGCCCAGCCCACGCTCTAAATCTCGCGTCAGCGCGGCACGATCGAGGCGAGCCCGAACCCGAGGCTGATGACACCGAGCACGATGGCCGCGCCCAGTGTGCTCAGTGCGACACGTTCGACGAAGGCCTGGGAGCGGCCATAGGCCAGCTGCACCGCGAAGGCCAGGACGACGCAGAGCCCGAGGGCCACGCCGAGCCAGGCGATCCGCCACTCCGCGGGCACGAAAAAGCCGATGATCGTGCCGGCAACCGCAGCAGCCACCCAGACGGCGACGATCCCGCCGAAGGCACGGCGTGGAGCGAGCGGAGGCAGGTCCATCGCCCTATTGTCTCCCATGGTGGGGGACGGCCTAAACTGAGGGGCGCGGTGCGCCTCCGGCACCGGGAGGATGTCAGCGTGGCACAGCTATTGGTTCTGAGTTCCGCCCCAGGCGGTGGCCCAGCTCTGCCCGCGCTCGAGCTGCTGAGCCATCGCACTCGCCAGATCCCCGCCGAGCCTGCTCAGCTGGTCAATGCGCCCAGCGCCGACATCGTGTTCGTGGATGCCCGCACCGACCTCGTCGGGGCGAAGTCGCTGTGCAAGATCCTGGGTACGACGGGGCTGGATGTTCCGCTGATCCTCATCGTGACCGAGGGCGGCCTGACGGCAGTCTCGCCCGACTGGGGCGTCGATGACGTCATCCTGGTCACGGCCGGCCCGGCCGAGGTGGACGCGCGCGTTCGCCTCGCGATTGGACGGATGGCCAAAGAGCAGGTCTCGACCCGCATTCAGACCTCGGGATCACCATCGACGAATCCTCGTACTCCGCCAAAGTGCACGGTCGCCCGCTCGATCTCACCTACAAGGAGTTCCAGCTGCTGCACTTCTTCGCGACCCACCCGTCGCGCGTGTTCACCCGCGAGCAGTTGCTGAGCGAGGTATGGGGCTATGACTACTTCGGTGGCACCCGCACTGTCGACGTGCACGTCCGGCGACTGCGCGCCAAGCTCGGCGACCTGGAGCAGCTCATCGGAACGGTTCGCAACGTCGGATACCGCTTCAACGTCTACGAGGACGACGCTCCCCCGCCGCCACGCGAACGCACTGACGCCTGACGAGAAAAACTGTTCACGCGCGAGTTACGTAGCGCTGACAGGATGGACCCATGATCGACCACGAGGTTCTCGACACCGGGCTCGGCGACGAAGATGACGACGACTTCGACTCAGCGGCAGCAGACGATGAGCTCCTGCCCACTGACCGCTTTCTCGACCGCGAGCTGAGCTGGCTCGCGTTCAATCAGCGCGTGCTCGAGCTGGCCGAGGACCCGCGCCTTCCCCCGCTGGAGCGCGCCAACTTCCTCGCGATCTTCGCGAGCAACCTGGATGAGTTCTTCATGGTCCGGGTCGCGGGGCTCAAGCGCCGCATCGTCACCGGACTCGCGGTGCCCACGAACGTCGGCACCTCCCCGGAAGACGCCCTCGCCGACATCTCGGCAGAGGCCCACCGCCTCCAGCTTCGCCACGCGGATGCCTGGAGCCGCCTCGTTGCGCCCGCACTGGCCGAGGCCGGTGTGGATTTCGTCTCGTTTGCGTCTCTGGAACAGGATGAGCGGAACCGGCTGTACGAGTACTTCCACGAGCAGGTCTTCCCCGTCCTGATGCCCCTGGCCGTCGACCCGGCCCACCCCTTCCCCTACATCTCGGGCCTCTCGCTGAACCTGGCGATCCGAATCCGCAACGCCCGGACCGGACGGCAGGAGTTCGCGCGCCTCAAGGTGCCGCCGATGCTGCCGCGGTTCGTCGAGATCTCCCGGGACGGCGAGCGCGCGCGTTACCTTGCGCTCGAAGACCTCATCGCCAACCACCTCGGCGATCTGTTTCCCGGGATGGAGGTGCTCGACCACCACGCCTTCCGCCTCACCCGCAACGAGGACATGGTCATCGAGGAGGACGAGACCGAGAATCTCATCCAGGCTCTCGAGGCTGAACTCATGCGCCGTCGCTTCGGTCCGCCGATCCGCCTCGAGGTCACCGAGGACATGGACGAGCTGACCCTGAAGCTCCTGATCAGCGAACTCGACATCACCGAACAAGAGGTCTACCGGATCCCCGGGCCGCTGGACCTCCGGGGCCTGTTCGGCCTCAGCCGCGTGAACCGGCCGGAGCTGAAGTACAAGCCGCACCTTCCGACGACCGCACTGGCCTTCCAGCCGGGCGACAACAACGAGCGATCCGACATCTTCAGCGCCATCCGCAGCGCCGATGTGCTCGTCCACCATCCGTACGAGTCCTTCGCGACGAGCGTCCAGGCCTTCCTCGATCAGGCAGCGAAGGACCCGCAGGTCCTCGCGATCAAGCAGACGCTGTATCGCACGTCCGGCGACAGCCCCATCATCCAGTCGCTCATCGACGCCGCCGAAGCCGGCAAGCAGGTGCTCGCTCTCGTTGAGGTGAAGGCCCGCTTCGACGAGGCAGCGAACATCGTGTGGGCGCGGAAGCTCGAAAAGGCCGGCGTCCATGTCGTCTACGGCCTCGTCGGACTCAAGACCCACTGCAAGCTGGCTCTCGTCATCCGTGAGGAAGAGGGATCCCTCCGCAGCTACTGCCACATCGGAACCGGCAACTACAACCCCAAGACCAGCCGGATGTACGAGGACTTCGGGCTGTTCACCGCCGACGAGCAGGTCGGACGCGACCTCACGCGCCTGTTCAACGAGCTGTCGGGGTACGCGATCGAAAAGAAGTTCAAGCGGCTCCTGGTCGCCCCGCTCCACCTCCGCAAGGGCCTGCTGCGCCTCATCGAGTCCGAGCGCCGCAACGCCCTCGCGGGCAAACCGGCGCGAATTCGCATCAAGGTCAACTCGATGGTCGACGAGCAGATCATCGATGCGCTCTACCGGGCGAGTCAGGCCGGCGTCCCCGTCGAGATCTGGGTGCGAGGCATCTGCTCCATCAAGCCGGGCGTTCCCGGGCTGAGCGAGAACATCACGGTGCGCAGCATCCTCGGCAGATACCTCGAGCACTCGCGCATCTTCGCGTTCCACAACGACGGCGACGAGCACATCTACATCGGCAGCGCCGACATGATGCACCGAAACCTCGACCGCCGTGTCGAGGCCCTTGTCCGCGTGAGGGACCAGGCGCACCTGGCACAGCTGACCGCCCTGTTCGACCTCGCGATGAGCGACACGACAAGCTCCTGGTGGCTGGACCACACCGGCACCTGGGCGCGCCACCACCTCGACGAGCACGGCAACCAGCTCGTCGATCTGCAAGACCAGACCATGACCGATGTGCAGAGCCGGCGACGGGCGCGAGCCACGCGATGACCGATACTCTCACCGTCCCGGACCCGACCATGACCGAGAACATTGTTTACGCCGCCGGCGGGGTGCTGTGGCGCCTGGTTGACGGCAAGCTCCGCATCCTGCTGATCCACCGCACCCAGTACCGGGACGTCACGCTCCCCAAGGGCAAGGTCGATCCCGGCGAGACGCTCCCCGAGACCGCCGTCCGCGAGATCCACGAAGAGACCGGCATCCGTGTCTCACTGGGCGTGCCGGTGGGCGTTTCGACCTACCACATGCCCTCCAAGCGCGAGAAGATCGTGCACTACTGGGCTGCCGAGGCCACGGATGCCGCCATCAGGGCGTCGACGTTCGTTCCGAACAAAGAGATCGCCGCGCTCGAGTGGGTCTCGACCAAGAAGGCGCGCGCCAAGCTCAGCTACCCCGTCGACGTGGAGATCCTCGACAAATTCCTCGAGATCCGCGACAAGGACGTGCTGCGCACGTTCCCCGTCATCGCGCTGCGTCATGCGAAGGCCGTGCCCGCTGACGAGTGGGACGGATCGGATGCCTCGCGTCCGCTTGCCCCGCGCGGACGCAAGCAGGCTAACGCTCTCGTCGGGCCGCTGCTGGCCTTCGGTGCGCGCCGGATCGTGTCGAGCCCCGCCGTTCGGTGTGCGAAGACCGTCGGTCCCCTCTCCGCCGCTCTGGGGCGCCGCATCGACTTCTCCCCGCTGATCAGTCAGGACGCGTGGGAGGAGGGCGCCACCGACGCCCGCACGATCGTCGGCCAACGCGTGCGTGCCCGCAAGCCCGCGCTGCTCTGCAGCCACGGCCCCGTGCTGCCCGAGATCATCGAGGAGCTCGCGATGGCCACCGGATCGCTCATGGGTTCGCACCTGGGCAACGCGTCAGGCCTCGCGACGGGCGGCTTCTCTGTCGTGCATCTGTCCACCGACAACCCCGGGTCGGGGATCGTCGCGATCGAGACGCATCAGCCTCCCGCGTGAGCGGACTCATCCGGCTCGGCTGGGCCGTGGTCGGCGACGACGACGACCGACGCGCGGTCGCCTGGCGGCTCCTGCGCGATCTCATCGACGAGCCCGGCATCCGGATCACCAACCCGTGTCCACGGTGCGGTGAAGACCACGGTCCGGTGCACATCGACGGCGCGGCAGTCACCGCGAGCGTCTCCTACGCGGCGGACTGGGCGGTCGTGGCTATCGCACCGGCGGCCGCCGGAACCGTGGGGGTGGATGCCGAACCCGAGGTCGACGCCCGCCGCGATCGGGCCGGTCTCACCGGCGTTCTCGGCGCCGGCCCGGCGAGCGTGCGGGATTGGGTGAGGGTGGAGGCAGCGCTCAAGGCCGATCGGCGAGGACTGCTCGTCGAACCCGGGCTGGTGCACGTGACGAGCGTCAGCGGTCCCGCAGACGCCGAGAACGCCTCCGGCGCGGTGTGGCATGCCGACGTTCCTGGCCGCCCCGATGTGATCGCCGGATGGGACCTCGTCGGCCCACCGCGGGTGCTCGTCAGCGCAGCGCTTGCCCCCGCCGCGGTCGCCAGCAACATCTAGCGCGAGGACTTCTTTCGCGCACCGCGCTTGGACGCATCGTTGTCAGCGCTCTTGGACCCGGACTTCGCTCCCGGTTTGCCTGGCTCGCCGGTCCCACCCGGTCGCGTCGGCAGCTGCGGCAGCGCGCCGGCATCCAACCAGGCATCCAGCACCGCGCCGAGGTCGTGACCGGCCTCGGAGACGAAGCTGCGGAAGTCGCCAGTTGTGACGCACGCGTTCGCGTACGCCGCGCACCATCCGCGCAGCAGGTCGAAGAACGGCTCGTCACCGATCGCCAGGCGTACCGCGTGCAGGGTCAGCGCCCCACGCTTGTAGAGACGGTCATCGAACATCAGATCGGCGCCGGGGTCGCTGATGACGAGGTCTTGTGGAAGGTTCGCGAGCTTGCCATGAGCCCGGCGCGCCGCAGCGTCGGCGGTCTCGACGCCGATCGACTCGAACCACAGCCACTCCGCGTAGCACGCGAATCCTTCGTTGAGCCAGATGTCACGCCACCGCGCCACCCCGACGCTGTTGCCGAACCACTGGTGGGCCAGTTCGTGAGCCACGAGGCGTTCGGAGGCGGGATCGAGGTGGTTGGCGCCGAAGACGGCAGTTCCCTGCGCCTCGAGGGGGATCTCGAGGGGATCGCCGGTCACCACGATCGTGCAGTCCTCCTGCGGGTACGGTCCGAACCGCTCCTCGAACGCCGCCATCATGCGCGGCAGGGGGTCGAGGGCCCGTTTCACATCGGCGCGAAGCGACGGCGGTGAGGCGACCACGATGCGCTCTCCGAGCCGATGCGATTCGAACTGACCCACGTAGACGGCGACGAGGTAGGTGGCGGCCGGCACACCGATCGCGTACTCGGCGGTGACCTGACCCCCGAGCGCGTGCGGGACTGCAGCACTCCGGTGGCCACGGCCGTGTACTCGGCATCCGTCGTGACACGAATCCGGTACGTCGCCCGGTTGTCGGGGCGATCGTTGCACGGGAACCACGTGGGCGCACCGATCGGCTGCGACGCGACGAGTGAGCCGTCGGTGAGTTCTTCCCACCCGATGGCGCCCCAGCGCGATCGTCGCGGCGACGGCGCGCCCGCGTACTCGACGGTCAGCGTCAGGGTCTCCCCCGGCTGCATCGCGCGCGGCAGCGTGATCCGCAGCTTGCGGGGACCCTGCGCGTGCTGCGTGCGGCGCTGCCCGTCGATCCGCACCCTGCTGACCCGCAGGCCGATGAGATCCAGCGCGATCGACGAGGTCGCCGTCACGATCCGGATGCTCAGGGTCGCGCGGCCCTCGAGTCTGTTGGTGCGAACACGGTAGGACAGCTCGAGCGCGTACGCGTCGACGTCGAACGAGGGATCGCCGCTCTGGGGCGTGTAGGAGTCGTGGGCGCGGGGGTCTCCCGTGTCGACGCCGTCTCGGTGATCGTGGTCATTCCTCACGGGGCCGCCTGATAGGCGCGGATCTTCACCGCACGCCACGGGCCGATGGGATTCCCGCTCCAGCGGGAGCCGACCGGAACACTCTCGCCGCGCATGACCAGCGAGGCCGGCCCGACTGTCGCGTGCGCGCCGATCGAGGCGGCGGGCAGGATGACGGAGTGCGGCCCGAGCGTTGCGCCGGGTTCGAGCGTGACGGCATCCATACTCATGATCCGATCATGAAACAGGTGCGTCTGCACAACGCATCCCCGGTTGACGGTGGATCCGTCGCCGAGAGTGACCAGATCGGGCTCGGGCAGCCAGTACGTTTCGCACCACACTCCCCGACCGACCCGAGCGCCGAGGGACCGCAGCCATACCGCGAGCGCGGGAGTTCCGGATGCCGCGCGCGCGAACCACGGCGCCGCAACCATCTCGGTGAACGTGTCGACCACTTCGGTGCGCCACACGAAACTCGACCACAGCGGGTGCTCGCCCGCGCGGATCGGCCCGACGAGTGCCCACTTGGCGGCTGTCGTGGCCGCGGCGGCCACCGCGCCGGCGGCGAGCATGACGATGCCCGACAGGAGCACCGTCCACCCGGGTCCGATGGTGTTCCACAGCACTGCCAGCCCCATGAGCACCGCGAACCCGATGGCCCCCGTGACGAAGACGGGAACGATCCTCGACAGCTCCCACAGGCTGCGAGCGATCCGCAACGACGCGGGAGGCTCGTAGGTGCGAGACTCGTCGACGCTCGCTGCGACGCGTCGCAGACGCACGGCCGGGGAACCGAGCCACGACGATCCTGCCTTCGCCTTCGCGGGCGCCGCCGACAGCACCGCGATCAGGCCGTCTTTCGGCACGCGGTGACCGGGGGCCACCATGCCGGAGTTGCCGACGAAGGCGCGCTTGCCGATCTTGACGTGGTCGACCCGCACCCAGCCGCCACCGAGCTCGTAGGAGGCGACCATCGTGTCGTCGGCGAGGAAGGCGCCATCGTCGACCGTGGTCATCGTCGGGATCAGGAGCACCGTGGACGCCTCGACATTGCGGCCGATCGACGCTCCCAGCATCCGCAGCCAGATCGGGGTGAACAGGCTCGAGTACAGGGGGAACAGCACGGTGCGTGCCGAATCGAGCAGGCGCTCGGTCGTCCACACCTGCCAGCCGAGCCTGCTGCGCACGGGATACGTACCTTCGCGAAGGCCGATCGACAGCACTCGCACGGCGAGCACGACGGTCCCGGCGAAGACCACGCCCGCGACCAGGATGCCGGGCACGATCCAGGCGAGGCCCACCAGCGACGCCTCGCCGAGAGTGTCGGCGTCTCGCATGACCAGCGCCAGGATGCCGCCACCGGCGGCGAACGCAACGATCGGCAGCAGGGCCAGCGCGAGGGACGAGGCGATATAGGCCCACAGCCACCGGTGTGGCGCAGGCGCTCGTCCCGGAGGCCAGTCGGCGGCGGGCTCGCCGACGCGCACGGCAGGAGACCCCGCCCACGCCTGGTCGGGCTTGACTCTGCCGAACACCGCCGAGCCGGGGGCCACGCGTGCGCGCTGACCGATCTTGGTGCCGGGGGCCAGCGTGCTGCGGGCGCCGATGATGGCATCCGCATCGATCCGGATGCCGCCCACGCGTACCGTGTCGCCGTCCACCCACGTGCCGCTGAGGTCGACCTCGGGATCGATGGCGGCGTTGTCGCCGACCTGCAGCATTCCGGTGACCGGAGGCAGCGTGTGCATGTGGACGTCACGGCCGATCGAGGCTCCGAGCGCCCGCGCGTAGTACGTCACCCACGGCGCCCCGACGAAGCCGACAGCATCGATCTGGTCGGCGATCTGCTCGGCGAGCCACAGTCTCAGGTGAACGCCACCGCCCCGCGGATAGTCTCCGGGCTCGAGCCCGGCAAGCAGCGTCCGCGCGGCGGCCACCGCGATCGCCATGCGACCGAACGGGGTCGCGAACACGAGAAGACCGATCGCGAGCACCCACCACGGCACGTCCGGGAGGAAGGCGAATCCGCCGCCGAGCCGCAGGATCGTGCTCGCGGTGAGCAGGTAGAGCAGCCAACGGATGCCGGACAGAACGAACAAGGGTGCCCCAAGCAGGGTCTGCACGAGGCCGGTAGCGGCCGGCGTCGGGACGGCGCGGTGATAGTCCGCCGCGGACGCAGCGGTGGCGGCATCCACCGCCGGAAGGAGCGAAGCCATCGCGCCCAGGCGGGGCATGTCGTAGATGTCGGCGACGGTGAATTCGGGAAGGCGCGCCCGCACCCGTGATGCCAGTTGCGCAGCCGCGAGCGATCCGCCCCCGAGGTCGAAGAAGTCCGAGTCGCGGTCGTCGGCGGGCACGCCAAGCACCGCCTGCCAGTGCTCCGCCAGCCACGCCTCGTTCTCGGACAGCCCCGCGACGGGTTGTTCGGTGCCGGGAACCGGCCACGGGAGCGCCGCGCGATCGACTTTGCCCGAGGTCCGCGCCGGAAGATCCGGCAGCAGGGCGAAGAGGGGCATGATGCCGGCGGGGAGGCGTGCGGCGAGGGCGGCGCGAGCCGCAGCGCGATCGAAGCTGTCGGGTTCGTCGACGACGACGTAGCCGACCAGCACGGGGTTGCCGGCATCCGAGGTGCGGACCGCGGCGGTCGCTGCCGTCACGCCCGGCAGGTCCTGAAGAGCGGCTTCGACCTCGCCCAACTCGATGCGGCGCCCGCCGATCTTCACCTGATCGTCAGCGCGGCCGAGAAAGACCAGGCCCTCGGCTTCGTACCGCACCAGGTCGCCCGATCGATAGGCGCGCTCCCACCCCAGCGTCGGCATGGATGCGTACTTCTCGGCATCCTTGGCCGGGTCGAGGTAGCGCGCGAGCCCGACCCCGCCGATGATGAGCTCGCCGCTCTCCCCCTCCGCGACCGGATTCCCCTCGGCATCCACGACGGCAAGGGACCAGCCCTCCAGCGGGAGCCCGATTCGGACGGGAGCGTCGGGCACGAGCGGCGCGGCGCACGAGACGACCGTGGCCTCCGTCGGGCCGTAGGTGTTCCATACTTCGCGGCCCTCGGCTGCCAGGCGCGTACCGAGTTCGGGCGGCACGGCTTCACCGCCGAAGATCAGCAGCCGGACGTTGTCGATTGTCGAGCTCGGCCACATCGCAGCGAGCGTCGGGACCGTCGAGATGACGGTGATGCCCTGTCGCGCGAGCCAGTTCGCCAGGTCCACCCCCGAGCGGACGAGAGCGCGCGGCGCCGGCACCAGACAGGCGCCATGTGCCCATGCGAGCCACATCTCTTCGCACGAAGCATCGAAGGCGACCGACAGCCCCGCCAGCACCCGGTCTGAGGTGCCGAGCGGCTCATCCTGCAGAAAGAGGCTGCTCTCGGCATCCACGAAGGCCGCGGCACACCGATGCGTGACAGCGACGCCCTTGGGAACCCCCGTCGAACCGGAGGTGAAGATGATCCACGCGTCGTCGTCCGGCGCGGGCGGGGCAAGGATGTCGAGCGCTCGCGTGTGCCCCTGCGGAGCTTCGCCCGCGAACAGGTCCTCGTCTGCGGCACCGTCAGGGTCCTCGACCGTGGGGATCTCGGAGGTGACATCGGATGGTTCGAGTCCCGGTCCGTCAGCGTCACCCTGAGGGCTCGGGGCATAGAGACCCCGGCCGGTGATGACGCCTCGAACACCGGCCTCGCCGAACACGAGCGCGGCGCGCTCTTCCGTATCCTCGGCGTCGACGGGAACATAGGCAGCGCCGGCTGCCATGACGCCGAGGATGGCGATGTACAGCTCCTTGGTCCCCGATGTCATGCGGATGCCGACACGGTCGCCGTGCCGCACCCCCGCGGCCACGAGGCGGGAGGCGGTCAGGGCCACCCGGGCAGCGAGTTCCCGGTAGCTGACCGCAGGACCGGCACCGTCATCGATCGCTGACGCCTCGGGGTGTCGGCGCACCGTCTCTTGCAGGATGTCGACGAGAGTCCGCGGTGAGGCGGCATACGCAGCCCGGTCGAGGACGGTCGCCTGGTCGGAAGTCACCGTTCGACGGTACCGGTGAGCGTGGTTGGGGGCGGGGTAGACACCGCAGACCGCCTGAGCCCGTTTACCTCGTGTTCACCTAGACCAACCGATCCCTTAAGAGTCGCTGTCTACCGTCACGTAAGTGCCCTGCACCGGGCCCGCAACACATCCCCGACACAGTGAAGGATTCACAGTGAAGATCACCCGTTTCGCCCAGCTGGGCGCTGTCGCAGCTGTCGCCGCTCTCGCGCTGGCTGGCTGCGCCACCAACGAGTCCACCGGTGACTCGACGGAAGAGCCCATGGAGTCCACCCTCTCGGGCACCATCGGCGCGACCGGCGCATCGTCGCAGACCGCTGCCCAGGAGGCCTGGGTCGCCAACTTCCAGATCGCCAACCCCGACGCGACCGTCAACTACGAGCCCACCGGCTCGGGCACCGGCCGTGAGAACTTCATCGCCGGCGCGAGCAACTTCATCGGCTCCGACCGCGCGTTCAAGATCGACGAGATCACCGAGAACACCTTCGCGGCGTGCGCCGACGGCGGCTCGGCTGGAATCGTCGAGATCCCCGTCTACATCTCGCCCGTTGCTGTCGCCTTCAACCTCGAGGGCGTCGAGTCGCTGAACATGACCGCCGACGTCGTCGCGGGCATCTTCGCCGGCCAGATCACCAACTGGAACGACGAGGCCATCGCGAGCCTCAACGACGGTGTCGAGCTCCCCGACCTGGCGATCTCGCCGGTTCACCGCTCGGACGACTCGGGCACGACCGAGACCTTCACCTCCTACCTGTCGGCCGCGGCTCCCTCGGTGTGGACCTACGAGCCCGACGGCGAATGGCCGATCGAGGGCGGCGAGGCTGCTCAGGGCACCTCGGGTGTCGTCGACGCGACCCGCAACGGCAACGGCACCATCGCCTACGCCGACGCTTCGCAGGTTGGCGACCTCGGCACCGTCTCGGTCGGCGTCGGTGGCGAGTTCGTCCCCTACTCGGCTGAGGCTGCCGCGATGATCGTTGACTCCTCGCCGCTGCAGGACGGCCGCACCGAGGGCGACATCGTCTTCGACATCGACTACGCGACCGAAGAGGCCGGGGTCTACCCGATCGCTCTCGTGAGCTACGAGATCGGCTGCGTCGAGTACGAGGACGCCAACGTCGCTGAGCTCGTTTCGGCTTACTTCACCTACATCGCCAGCCCCGAGGGCCAGGATGCCGCCGCTGAGAACGCCGGCTCGGCTCCCATCTCGGACTCGCTGCGCGACAAGGTCAACGCCGCGATCGCCCTGATCGGCTGATCAACTCCCCCTCGGCCGCCCCGTTCGGTACATTCACGATGTACTGAACGGGGCGGGCTGAGCGAGAGGGCCGGCTCCGCCGGAGCTCTCGCTGAGCCTCACCCGGACTCGACACGAAGGACACACGGATGGCGACGACCACGGACGCGGGACCCGAAGCCCCGGCGAAGATCCACGCCAAGAAACGGCCGGGAGACCTCGTCTTCTCGGGAACCGCTCTCGGGGCAGGCATCATCATCCTGGCGGTCCTGGCTGCCGTCACGATCTTCCTGGTCATCGAGAGCATCCCGGCGTTCACGACCCCGTCGGACGAGAACCCGCTCCTGAAGGGTCAGACCTTCCTCGAGTACACGTGGCCGCTGGTCTTCGGCACGATCTGGTCCTCGATCCTCGCGCTGGTCATGGCAGCACCGGTGGCCATCGGCATCGCGCTGTTCATCTCGCACTACGCCCCCCGACGCGCAGCAGCCGTCCTCGGCTACATCATCGACCTTCTCGCCGCTGTCCCCTCCGTCGTCTTCGGTCTCTGGGGCGGTCTCGTGCTCGCCGGCTTCGTCCAGCCGTTCTACGTCTGGCTGAACACCTACCTCGGCTGGATCCCGCTCTTCAGCGGCCAGGTCTCTGCGACCGGGCGCACGATTCTCACCGCCGCTCTCGTCCTCGCGATCATGGTGCTGCCGATCATGACCGCCATCTGCCGTGAGGTGTTCCTCCAGACCCCGGTGCTTCACGAGGAGGCGGCACTCGCGCTCGGCGCCACCCGCTGGGAAATGATCAAGATGGCCGTCTTGCCCTTCGCCCGAGGCGGCATGGTCTCGGCGGCGATGCTGGCCCTCGGTCGCGCGCTCGGCGAAACGATGGCCGTCACGATGGTGCTCTCGGTGTCGGGGGTTGTGACCTTCGAGTTGCTCACCGCCACCAACCCGACCACGATCCCCGCAAACATCGCACTGCAATTCCCCGAGGCGTACGGCACCGGCGTGAGCCTCCTGATCGCCACCGGCCTTGTCCTGTTCGTCGTCACCTTCGCCGTCAACGCGATCGCTCGCTGGATCGTCAACCGCCGCGCTGAGTTCTCGGGAGCCAACTGATGTCCACCGCTACCGCTACCGCGACAGCCTCGAAGGCCAACAGCTTCTCCAACGGACGGCTCCCGAAGGGCACCAGCTGGCTCCTGCTCGCGGGCTCGCTCGTGGTGATGGGCCTGGTGTTCTTCCTCCTGAACATCGACCAGCCCGTCGCCAACTACAACATCGTCGCCGCCGTCTTCCTGGGTGCGGTGCTGTACGCCATCCTGATCTTCGTTGTCGCCTCGATCGTTGAGGGACGGCGCAACGCGACCGACCGGTTCATCACCGCTGTGGTCTCGGCGGCGTTCACTGTCGCCCTCCTGCCGCTGATCTCGCTGCTGTTCACGGTCCTCGTCAACGGAATCGCCCGGTTCGACATCGATTTCTTCACCCAGTCGATGCGTAACGTGATCGGCGACGGCGGCGGAGCGCTGCACGCGATCGTCGGAACCCTGCTGATCACGCTCACCGCGACGATCATCTCGGTGCCGATCGGACTCATGACCTCGATCTACCTGGTCGAGTACGGCAACAGCGGCAAGCTCGCCCGAGCGATCACGTTCTTCGTCGACGTCATGACCGGTATCCCCTCGATCGTCGCCGGTCTGTTCGCGTACGCCGTATTCGTGATCTTCTTCGGAGCGGGGTACTCGTCGGGCTTCGAAGGCGCGATCGCGTTGAGCGTCCTGATGATCCCCGTCGTCGTCCGCTCCTCGGAAGAAATGCTGCGTCTGGTGCCCAATGAGCTCCGCGAGGCATCCTTCGCCCTCGGTGTTCCGAAGTGGCTGACAATCGTCAAGGTCGTTCTCCCGACATCCATCGCCGGTATCACGACCGGTGTCATGCTCGCGATCGCCCGCGTCATCGGTGAGACGGCTCCCCTGCTGCTGACCGCCGGATACACGCAGAGCTTGAACTGGAACATCTGGGACGGGAACATGATGACCCTCCCCGTGTTCGTCTACAACCAGTACGCCAACCAGGGCACCAACCCCGACGCCGCGATCTCGCGTGCATGGGCCGGTGCCCTGACCCTGATCCTGATCGTCATGGTGCTCAACCTCGCCGCCCGCTTCGTCGCGAAGTTCTTCGCGCCCAAGACCGGTCGCTGAACCCGAAGGAATACCCGTGTCCAAGCGCATCGATGTCAACGACCTCAACGTCTACTACGGCAACTTCCTCGCCGTCGAGGGCGTCTCGCTCACGATCGAGCCTCGCTCGGTGACCGCCTTCATCGGCCCCTCCGGCTGCGGCAAGTCGACGTTCCTTCGCACTCTGAACCGGATGCATGAAGTGATCCCGGGCGCACGCGTCGAGGGCGAAGTGCTGATCGACGGTGACAACCTCTACGGTCCGGGCGTCGACCCCGTGCTGGTGCGCCGCCAGGTCGGCATGGTCTTCCAGCGTCCTAACCCGTTCCCCACGATGTCGATCCGTGAGAACGTGCTCGCCGGCGTCAAGCTGAACAACCAGCGCATGTCCAAGAGCGACCAGGACACCCTCGTCGAGAAGTCGCTCCAGGGCGCGAACCTCTGGAACGAGGTCAAGGACCGCCTCGACCGCCCCGGCTCAGGCCTCTCGGGTGGTCAGCAGCAGCGCCTGTGCATCGCCCGCGCCATCGCCGTCGAACCCGACGTGCTGCTGATGGACGAGCCGTGCTCGGCCCTCGACCCCATCTCGACCCTCGCGATCGAGGACCTCATCGAAGACCTCAAGAGCGAATACACGATCGTCATCGTGACCCACAACATGCAGCAGGCGTCGCGTGTGTCCGACAAGACCGCGTTCTTCAACATCGCCGGCACCGGCAAGCCGGGCAAGCTCATCGAGTACGACGAGACCACCACGATCTTCACCCGCCCGAAGGTCAAGGACACCGAGGACTACGTCTCGGGCCGCTTCGGGTAAGCATCCCGGTATTCGCGACGGGGCTCGGCCGACCGGTCGGGCCCCTTCGCGTTTCGTCGCAACGGCGCACATCGTTGCCGACACACCGAGCCGCGGCATCCATGATCGGCGTGTCCCGCAATCACTGCGCCGTTGCGACGCAGCGCCTCGGGGCGTGCTCATGACTCACGGCGCGCGAGAGCTCCTCCCCAGGGTCTCTGGCGGGGCGAGAGCACACACATCCGGTGACAGAGCCCCACAGCGAAGGCTCCCCGTCGCAGCATGACGGAGTGTGTGACGCGCCTCTCGCCGTGATGACCGTGGCGGAACTTCGTACCCGCGGGGTCGGGTATACCTGGGTGCGCGCCGCGCTACACCACGGCGTGATCTCACGCGTGCGCCGGGGAGTGTACGCACGCCCGTGGGCTTGCAGGGACCTCGTACGTGCGACAGCGCATGGCGGCACCCTGGCCTGTGTCTCTGCCGCGCGCCATCTCGGACTCTGGGTACTCGACGATGCCCCCGAAGTTCACGTCTGGCTCCCCTCGCGACACCACTATGCCCACGATAGGTGTGACTGCATCGAACACTGGGGCGATAGCCGAGCCGGCGCGGGGACGGCGGTGCCGCCCGTGCGGCACATACTGCGGCAGATTCTGCACTGCCGCGGAACAGAGGAATTCTTCGTCGTCCTCGAATCCGCGCTGCGGCAGCGGCTCGCTGGCGCGAGCGATCTGCGTTGGCTGCGGTCTCGGACGAACGCCGCGGCCCGTGAAGCCATCGACCTGGCGCGGAAGGATGCCGACAGCGGCCTCGAGTCGCTCCTGCGGTGGCGCCTCCGGCACCTCGGCGTGAGCGTGCGAACGCAAGTGCCCATAACCGGCGTCGGCGTCGTGGATGCTGTCATCGGTGAACGTCTGCTGATCGAACTAGACGGTCGAGAGAACCACGACGGCACCAGCATGCGCCACAAAGATCTCGTGAGGGACGCGAACGCTGCCCTCTGGGGCTACACGACGCTCCGCTTCGATTACGCCCTCGTCGTACACGACTGGGAGCTTGTGGAGGCCGCGATCCTCGGCGCGCTCGGGCGCCCGCTGCCGTAACCGCGCACCTCCTGCACGACACGCCGAATCGCGGCATCCGGCGGCGGCGTGTCGCCGAAACTATGCACCGTTGCGACGAGCGGGGGCAGCACCGGATTCGCGACTGGGCCGGCGGGTAACTGTGGACGCCGGGTCGCAACGGCGCACCTCCTGCGCGACACGCCGAATCGCGGCTCCCGGCGGCGGCATGTCGCGGAAACTATGCGCCGTTGCGACCCGCGGCGCGCACCGGGCGCGCGGGCGTCAGTCGCGCGGGCTCAACAGGTAGGCGTTCAGGTCCGCCGTGAGTGCGGCATCCGTGGGGATGTCGGCGCGGTCGACGGCTGTGATCGGCGCCGCGAGGCGGACGCTGGAGACGAGCCAGGCGGCGTCCACGGTGGCGAGAGCCTCTGTCGGAATCTGCTCGTAGCCCGTCTCAAAGCCACGCTCTTCGAGATACGCGAACAGACTGAGCTGTGTCGTGCCGTGCAGGATGCCGCCCGTCGGCGCGGGTGTCGTGAACCTGTCGCCCCGGCGCACCACGAGCGATGCGGTGGGCGCCTCGAGGACGAACCCATCGGTCGTCACGAAGATCGCGTCATCGGCTCCGCGGCGCCGAGCCTCGCGAAGAGAAGCCATGTTGACCGCGTACGAGAGTGTCTTGGCGCCGAGCAACAGCCACGGCGCCCGGGCGGGAACTGTCGAGTCGTAGCCACGGTCGAGGGTCACGACGCGGATGCCGCGCTCCCGCACCGCCGTGAAGTCGGCTGCTGGCGCGAGTGTCGTCCACGCCGTGGGCGTCGGACCGTGCTCGATCCCGCGGCTGAGAATGAGCTTGATCACCGACTCCCCGCCGGCGCGTGGGTCGCGACGTGGTCGATCGCAGCGCGCCACTGCGCCAGGTTCGGAGCCGGAAGATCGCAGATGCGGGCTGAGTGGGCGAGCCGCTCGAGATGCGCGCCGACTTCCTGGGGATGTCCGTCAACGACGCCGATCGACTCGAAGATCCCGTCACCGCGCTGCGTGCTCAGTTCGCCGACGCTCAGGGCCGGGGCCTGCGGGTCGACGGCGGCGAAGGTGTCGGCGAAGTCCATGCGGTCGGCATCCGCATCGACGGGCTGGATCATGAGAGCGAAACTCGTGGCCATGCGATGAGCCTACGCGGCGGGAATACCCACCCTGACGTCGCCGTTAGACTGTCATAGCCGGGCCGCAGTAACCCCGGGCTCCATCTTCTGCCGCTACGAGCGGCCACGCGCCGAGAGGCGTTCTGCGGCCCGGCACTTTCCTTTCTGGTCCGCTCCGCGCGCCGCCGGCCGCTCCGCGACGATCACGACCCAAGGGGTCGAACCCACAGCACTCTCCGCGAACCCATGCGATCTGACGCGAGAGACAGGTGGGCTCGCGGCCGAAGCTGTGGGTTCGAGGGTCGTGGGAGACGGGGCGGATGTTGGCGTGGACTGCGCGCTAGGTGAGGGATTCGCGGCGCCAGAGGGCGGCGCAGGCGCTCAGATCGGATGCGTAGTCACTCAGACGCAGGGCGCGTGTCGTGAAGGCGGCGCTGCGGTCTGACTCGGTGGCGTCGTAGTCGTCGGCCAGGTGCGTGGCGCCGGCAGCCTGCACGCGGCAGAACGCCGCCGCCCGGTCGAGGGCTACCGCGAAATCCCCGCTGAAGAGACCTCGAAGGATCGTGTCGACCAGCGACACCAGTTCATCGGGGCTCGCGGGAACGGGCGCGCCGGCGATGAGCGCGTCAGCCGTGTCGAGCGCGGCCCGTCCCCGTTCATATGTCAGTGCGGCTGTGAGCGGGTCGTCATGGATCATGAGCTGTACGAGATACAGACGCCACAGCGCTCCGGGCAGGGTCTTCGCTGGGGACCGAGACCACAACTCAGCTATGTCGTCGATTCCGTGCTCGGCGGTGAACGCCACGAGCCTGTCGACAACGGCCTCGTCCGGGTTGGTCCGCACGCGCGACAACAGCGCCTGGGCCGTCGAATGGGCGACCCGGGAAACCTCCGCGGGGTCTTCCGCGGCGAACAGCCGGTCGAACAGCTCCGCGGGTCTGCGCACGGGCTTGTGGTAGGGCCGGGAGTCGTCACTCACCCGCTCCAGGGTAGTCGCGACGGCCGCGACTCAGGTCGGAATCGCGACGACCGGGTCACCGGTCGGGACGCCATCCGGTGACCCGCCCTGCGGTTCGATGGTGATCGCGATGGTGTCGCCGGGCTCCATGGCGCCCTGCAGGACCCAGGTGTCCTGATCGCCGCCGCTCGGATCGTACGCTCCGGCCGCGATCGGCGTGTTGTCACGGATGAACCACAGTTCGAAGCTCTGGTCCTCGGCGATCTGCGGCAGCCCATCCGACACGATGACGGCCTTACCGACTGACTCCGACCAATAGACCGTCGACTCTCCGCCACCGCTCTCGAACTCGGCTGCAGCGGATTGCGCGTCGGGTGCTGCCTGCACTTGCTCCAATGCAACGACGGCATCCGGACGGTTGAGCGAGTCGCTGAGACTCACCGCCGTGAACCCCAGCGCGACAAGAAGAACCAAGGATGCCGCGAGCGCGAACATGCTCCGCATCCACCGGGTGCGCGATTGCGTCTGGATCACGCCGGTGCTGGGGAGAGGCTCTGCGCCGACCGGGATGGCATCGGTCTGCGGCGTCAGCGCGATCCGGGTGAGGATGTGGTGGCGCAACTCATCCGGGGGCTCGACCTCAGGGGCGTAGTCGGCGAGCGCTGCTGCGGTCTCGAGGTCGCGTTCGGCGATCCCGCGCCACTCCGGATGCATCGCGAGGGCGAGGTCGAAGGCCTGCTGCTGATCCGCGTCGAGGGCGCCCAGGGCGGATGCCGCCGACAGCTCGGCGAACTCCTTCTCGTTCATGAGGCCACCCCCATCTCTGCTCTCAGGCGCGACAGGCCGTCACGCATCCGGGTCTTCACTGTTCCGAGCGGCGCCCCCACCAGCGCCGCGACTTCGCTCTGACTGTAACCCCCGAAATACGCGAGGGTGAGGGCCTCGCGTTGTGATTCGGGAAGGGCGGCGAGAGCTTCTGTCACCCGTCGGCTCTCGATCCGCAGTTCCGCTTGCTCGGCGACGCCGTCGTGGGCGACATCGATGTCACGGAACCCGACCCGGATGTCACGATCGACGCTCGCCTGCGAAGCCCGCACGCGGTCGACGGCTCGGCGGTGTGCGATCGTCAGCACCCAGGATCTGCCCTGGCCTTTGTTCGGAGCGAAACGCGCGGCGGATTGCCACACCTCCAGGAACACTTCTTGCAGGACCTCTTCGCTCTGGGACCGGTCGACCAGAACTCGAAGGATGAGACCGAACACGCGCGAAGAGAGCGTGTCATAGAGGCTCGCGAAGGCCTCGCTGTCACCGCGCGCGATGCGCTCGAGAAGCTCCGCGATGTGATCGACGACGCCCGCTCCGTCGTCTGGCACGTCCATGCCGTCGATCACCATGGATCCAGCATGCCGCAAGAATTTCCCATCCGATGTCGCCGCGCTTCCGAAGACCCCTGTGTAGGCCGCCACGAGCGGACGACCAAGAGCCCTGACGAGGCTCCGACAACACCGGAGGAACAATGTTGATCACCAAGAAGTCGCGCGTCGCAGCTGGCGCCTCGCTGGCGTTCGTCGCCGCGCTCGCCCTGTCCGCCTGCTCCACCGCCAGCACGGGGGACATGGATGACGAGATGGCCGAGACGCCGATGACCGAACAGACCACCCCCATGGATGACGTGGAGGAGATGGATGCCGCCGCCTACCTCGTAGGCCCGGGCTGCATGGAGTACGCCGAGGCTGTGCCCTCGGGCGCCGGCTCCGTTGACGGCATGGCGATGGACCCGGTCGCGACCGCGGCATCCAACAACCCGCTGCTGACGACCCTCACGGCTGCCGTCAGCGGCCAGCTGAACCCCGACGTGAATCTCGTCGACACGCTCAACGGTGGCGACTTCACCGTCTTCGCACCCGTCGATGACGCGTTCGCGAAGATCGACCAGGCCACGATCGACACGCTGTCGACCGACTCCGACCTGCTGACCTCGATCCTGACCTACCACGTGGTTCCCGGTCAGATCCTGCCCGAGGACCTTCCCGGCACTCACACGACCGTGCAGGGTGCTGATGTCGAGGTGACCGGTTCGGGCGACTCGCTCATGGTCAACGACGCCATGGTCATCTGCGGTGGAGTCCAGACCGCCAACGCTGTCGTGTACCTCGTCGACACGGTGCTCATGCCTCCCATGTGAGCGCCCGTCGGCGATCCCCCAGGGTGGAGGGACGCGAGGCCGCCGTCATCTTCGGATGCGGCGGCCTCGTCGTTTCTGTGGCGTGGGGCGCGAGCCGATTCAGTCCCCGGGTCGGTGCCACACAACGCCCGGGAATCGCGCAAAATCGCCGTCGAACGTCACGATCGTTGCGCGATTCTCGACCGCGAGCGCGGCGAGGTGGGCATCCGTGACGAGATTTCCGCCGGTTCCCACCTCGGCAAGAAGCGTGCGCATCCTGTCCGCGTGTCCGCTTCCTGGCTCAAGGCTGATGACACTAGATCGGCTCATCCATCCGTTGAGGATGTCGAAAGCACGGTCGACCGGCAGCGGATTCGGGTAGATCCGAGAACTCGTTGTCAGGCGGACAAAAGCCAACGCGCATACCCACGGGATCGCGACAGTCTCCCTCGAATTCAGAGCGGTGTCGAGCCAGGCCTTAGCTTCTGTGTGATGACGCGCATCCGCGTCGACGGCGTAGAGCAGGACATTGGCATCAACGAGTTTCACTTCGCGAGCTCTTGCTTCAGAGTGATGGCTTCGTCTTCGAGGTCGGCTGCAACAGCGAGAGCGCGGTCCAGCGGCATGCGCGCCCTTCCGAGCCTGTGAACCGGCGTTTCGTACGCGGATGCCGGGCCGGGATCCAGACCAGCGAGGATCGCCGAGTTCACGGCGTCTTTGAACGATAGGCCGCGTTCACGCATGACCTTGCGCACGGCCTCCTCTGCAGCCGATGTCAGCGTGATCGTGGTTCGCACATCTGCATCATAGCATCACAAGAATTGATGCAGTGATGCATGTCAGTCAGCAGGACTGACCGGGATGTCGCGAAACGGATGCCGCGCACGAAGTAGGCTGGGAGGTCTGGGGCCTGTAGCTCAGTCGGTAGAGCATCGGACTTTTAATCCGCGGGTCGAGGGTTCGAGCCCCTCCGGGCCCACCACATCACCGCTACTGGAACTGACTGGTTCTCCGGACCTCTCGATCTCGCGTGTAACGTGCGGCCCATGTCCGGACACTCCACAGTATGAGCGACAGTCAGGATGACGCCTCCCACTGGGTCAAGGTGCTCGGCGGGGACGCAGCGTCATTCGGCGTGCTGTTCGATCGACACGGCGACCGCGTGTTTCGACACGCGATGTACCAGCTCGGGAACAGGGAAGATGCGGAGGATGCGGTAGCCAGCGCCTTCCTCGAGTTGTGGCGGCGGCGGTCACGCGTTCGAGTCTCCAACGGCTCGATCCTGCCGTGGCTGCTCGTGACCACGACGAACCTGTCGCGGAACCTCTCGCGGGCACGGCGTCGCTACCGGGAGCTTCTGACGCGGCTGCCTCGCGAGTCGCAAAGTCCCGACGACACGGAAGAACTCGTCCGGCGTCGCCTGGATGCTCAGCACGATCTCTCGGTCGCGGCACCGGCACTCGCGCGACTGAGCGCCACCGATCGCGCACTGCTCACCCTCACAACAGTGGAGGAGCTGCCGATCGCCGATGTTGCGGTCGCCCTGGGGATCTCCGAGGGCGCGGCGCGCGTCCGACTTCACCGCGTCAAGTCCCGTCTGCGAGATCAGGTCAGCGCCGCAAGGAATGAGGTGGATTCATGATTCCCGACGTCACGATGAGCCCGCGCTTCGCTCGGGCGCTGCGCGCGGAGCTCGTTTCGCACGTGCGCGAGAAGCTGCGCCCCTGGTGGCGACGCCGGGCGTTCCTCCTGGGCGCCGGCGTGTTCGCCGCCACCGCGGCGGTGGGTTCGGGGATCGCTGTCGCTGTGTCGAACGTGCTGCCGGGTGGGGTCGAAACCTTCTCGCTGAGCGAACCGGTGGGAAAGACCGCAACCGGCAGCGGGCTGATCGAGCTGGGCGATCCGCCTGCCGAAGCGACCGGGGTGACTCTCGCGCTGACGTGCGATTCACCGGGAACATTTCACTTCGACGACGGATCACAGCTGACCTGCACCGTCGGCGATGAAGGTTCGACCGTCACCGTGGCCTTGCCGCTGACCACGCCCGTGTCAGTCACAACAGACCCCGATTCGGCGTGGACGGCGTCGGCTGCCTACGTCATCTCGACCACGCATCCGTGGGCCGTCAACGCGAACGGCCAGACGTATGGGGTGGTGACCTCGGCAGGGAGCCCCGACCTGGTGGCCGTCGTCGCAACCAACGGCAAGGAGGGCTATGTGCGTTCGAGCGAACTCGCCGAGGCAGCTGGCGATCTCGACTTCCGCTCACCGGAAGCCGCGCTCGAGTGGCAGGAATCGGTAGCCGGAACCACGGCGTCGCTCACGGTCTATCTGTCAGACGGGACAACCGAGATTGGGACGTTCCTGATCGAACGGTGACAGTCGACCCCGCGTTCGGGAGCTACTCGCGCTCCTGCGTGAGAAAGTCGCGCAGACTCTCCGGCTGGCGCCCGGTGATCCGCTCCACGTCACCGCTCACGGGCACGAGCTCACCGGCGGCGATGGCCGTATAGGTCGAGACCCATGCGTCGTAATGCCACTGCGGCGCCTCCCAGGCACGCCGCGACTCGTACGCCTCCTCGACGGTCTCGTTGTGGTACGACACGGAACGCCCGGTGATCTCGGTGATGGTCTGGGCGATGTCGTCGAAGGTGAGCGCTTCGGGCCCGGTGAGGTCGTAGGTCTGCCCGATGTGCTCGGTGGGGCTCTGGAGCACGGTTGCGGCAACGCGAGCGACGTCTGCTCGCGTGACGGATGCGACGCGCCCGTTTCCGGCGGGCCCACGAAGCACGCCGTCGTCGCCGACCATCGCGGAGAAGAAGTCGGTGTAGAAGTTGTCGCGCAGGAAGGTGAAGGGAACGCCGGACGCGATGATGTGCTGCTCGGTGGCCCAGTGGTCGCGGGCCAGGGTGAAGGTCGCATCCGGTGCGGCGCCGAAGAACGACAGGTACACGATGTGGCCGACCTCGGCAGCGGCTGCCGCGTCGATGAAGGCACGGTGTTGGTTCAGTCGTTCGGCGCTCTCCGAGCCCGAGACCATGAACAGCAGGTCGACGCCAGCCAGCGAGGCACGAGACTCCTCGGTGTTCTCGTAGCTGCTGCGCACCGCGACAGCCCCCGGCAGCGTCGGGGCCTTCTCCGGCGTTCGAGCAAGGATGCGTTGGGCCACACCGGCGTCCGCGAGATGCGCGGCGACGAGGCCTCCGATGTGACCGGTCGAGCCAGTGACGGCGAGAGCGGGAAGGGTCATGGGGTGCTCCTCAGCGGTGATCTGTTCCGGGTCTGCATCCATCCTGACCCGAACCTCACTCCCTATCGACCGGATCGCCGACACGGATCGTGCCACCGCCGCCTACCGGCAGCAGCAGGATGCCGAGAGTCGGCGCCTCCTGATCGAACCGATCCGTGAGAACCCGCAGCAGGTTGACGTCCCGCGTCCCGTCATCCGGGTTGGCCATGATCGCCGCGCACCGACGGATCGGCGCCGCGATCGTGAACCGCAGCTCGCCGATACGCACGACCCCGTCCCAGCCCACCTCGCTCCACGCCGGAAGCCCCGAGACCACGATGTTCGAGCGAAATCGTCGGTGGTCGACCGTCGGGTCGGCTGCCTTATCGAGCTCTGCCACGGATGCTGAGCCGTGCAGTGAGATATACCCGCGAGCGCGGTCCTGGAAACGGGAGGTTACCCCGTCGCCGATCAGCGTGAGCGGCAGGCGCCCCTCGCCCCGGAGCCTCCGCGCATCGGGGCCCGCCGCGACGGCGCGGGTCACCGCATCCTCGATCTCTGCTCTGCCGTCGGGATCGAGTCCCGCCTCCACGAGGACGGTTCCGGCATCCGAGATCCGGAGCCGGCGCGTCGATCGGTCGTATTCGAGCCGCAGGCGCGCGAGCGAGGGCATGTCCATGAGCGCGAGCCCGCGTTTCTTCGGCCAGTACTCGAGCCCGGCGTCGTCTTCGGGGTCGACCGCGTCCGCAAACCGGAAGGCCAGGACGCGATCGCCCTCGACGCGGCCGTCGGACTGAACCACGAGCTGTTTGAGGGCCTCGGGGGTGAACCCCTTCACCGGGTAGCGGAAGAGGGCTTCGACGGTCGCCATGGGCACATCGTCCCATGCATCCGTCACCGCGCGCGGCGGCGCAAGTTCCGCCGGCATCCCATCGAATAGACTGCGATCAATGGATGCCGGAACGGACGCCGCACTCACATCGCTGGGCGACCCGACGCGCGCCCGCATCCTGCGACTGATGCGCTCCTCGCCCGAGGGCCGCGTGCTCGTGGGCCGCCTCGCGAGCGAGCTCGGACTGCGCCAGCCCACCGTCAGCCACCACATGAAGACGCTGCTCACCGACGGGATCGTGACCCGAGAACCTGAGGGCCGGCAGGTCTGGTACTCCGTGGCCCCGGATGCCGCCGACCGCGTCGACGCGATTCTCGGCCGTCCGCGCGAGGTGGCATCCGTGGATCTGGACCGGATCGTCAGCGACCTCGCCACGCGATTCGGCGACCGTGTCGACCCCGACCGGGTTCGCGAGGTCGTCACCGACAGCCATGCGCGCCTGTCCGAGACTGAAGCCCCCCTGCTGGCATCCCGCACCTTTTCGTTTGCTGCGAGCAGGCTCGAAGCGCTGGCTGAGGCATCAGCGGTCTCGGCGGGAACGCCGCCGAGCGTGCTGTTCGTGTGCGTGCAGAACGCGGGGCGGTCGCAGCTGGCGGCCGGCATCCTGCGCCACCTCGCCGGTGACGCCGTCACCGTGCGCACGGCTGGGTCAGCACCCACCAGCGACGTCCGCTCCACGATCGTGACCGCGCTGGATGAAATCGGCGTCTCGATCGGCGACGAGTTCCCGAAGCCGCTCACCGACGAAGCGGTACGGGCCGCCGACGTCGTCATCACGATGGGATGCGGCGACGCCTGCCCGATCTACCCCGGCACGCGATATCTCGATTGGGATCTCGAAGATCCGGTGGGGAGGCCGCTGGCTGCTGTGCGCGGCATCCGTGATGACATCGACCAGCGCATCCGCGGGCTGCTCGCCGAGCTCCGTATCCCCGCCACCGAGACGGTGAACACTCGCTGAACTCGCCTCGCGGGGCTTCTCAAATAGATAGATGCTCGTCTATGCTTTTCTCATCGAGAGAGAGGCGACCCGATGTCGACCACCCCGCCCGTTGTCCTGTTCGTCTGCGTCCACAACGCCGGACGATCCCAGATCGCCGCGGGCTACCTGCAGGCTCTCGCCGGCGACCGTGTCGAGGTGCGCTCAGCCGGATCGCAGCCGAAGGACCAGATCAACCCGGTAGCGGTGCAGGTGATGGCCGAAGAGGGCATCGACATCGCGAACAATGCCCCGAAGGTGCTGACGGTGCAGTCGGTGCAGGAGTCCGACGTGGTCATCACGATGGGATGCGGCGATGCTTGCCCCATCTACCCCGGCAAGCGCTACGAAGACTGGCAGCTCGATGACCCGGCAGGCCAGGATGTCGAGACCGTGCGCCGCATCCGTGACGAAATCCGGGGGCGCGTCGAAGCGCTGCTGTCCGAGATCGCCCCCGCAGCGTGAGTGCCGCTCCCCTGGTTCGCCGGGCGTTAGCCGAGTTCCTCGGCACGGGGCTGCTTGTCACGGTTGTCGTCGGTTCGGGCATCATGGCGACCCGGTTGACGCCGGATGTCGGAATCCAGTTGCTCGCGAACAGCATCGCGACAGCCTTGGGCCTGGCGGTTCTGATCCTGATGTTCGGCGCCGTCTCGGGCGCCCACTTCAACCCGGCCGTGTCGCTCGTGGACTGGTTCCTGGGGCGACGGCGCCGCGTCGGACTGTCGGCGCCGGCCCTCGGGATCTACACGCTCGCCCAGATCGCGGGCGCCGTCGGCGGTGCCGTTCTCGCCAATGTCATGTTCGCCGTGCCGACGAGCCTGTCGACGACCGATCGTGCGACCCCGGCGACGCTCGTTGCCGAGGTCGTCGCGACCTTCGGACTCGTGCTCCTCATCGTCGCCCTCGCGCGCACCGGACGGGGTGCTGCCGCGGCTCCGGCAGTGGGCGCCTACATCGGCGCCGCGTACTGGTTCACCAGCTCGACATCGTTCGCCAACCCCGCCGTCACGATCGGTCGCCTGTTCAGCGATACGTTCGCCGGGATCGGGGCCTCCTCTGTCTTGCCATTCATCGGTGCCCAACTGGCCGGGGCCGCGGTCGCGGTGCTCGCGGCGGTCCTGCTCTTTCCGCATGTGACCGACGCCGCCGAAGAGATCGTCATCCCGAAGCTGGATGCCGACCCTGACGCCTCAGCTGTTCACCGGCGCGACCGGCCCGCCCCGTAGAATCCGCCCGTGACCGCGGACGCCCCCGAGACGACCCCTTCCGCATCGCGCGGCTCGGCAGCCGAGGTGTTCTGGGCGTTCCTGCGTCTGGGTGTCACATCATTCGGGGCCCGATCGCCCACCTGGGCTACTTTCGCGACGACCTCGTCGCCCGGCGTCGATGGATGACCGACAAGGCCTACGCCGACCTCGTCGCGCTATGCCAGTTCCTTCCTGGGCCCGCGTCCAGCCAGGTCGGTTTCGCGATGGGCCTGCACCGCGCCGGCCCGCTCGGCGCCATCGCGGCCTTCCTCGCTTTCACCCTGCCCTCGGCGATCCTCATGGTCGCTTTCGCCTTCGGGGCGGCGTTGTTCGAGGGCATCATCGGTGCGGGGCTGCTGACCGGACTGAAGATCGTCGCGGTGGCGATCGTCGCGCAGGCGGTCTGGGGCATGGCGAAGACGCTGACTCCCGACGCCCGGCGCGCCTCGATCGCCGTGGTCGCGGCCGTCCTTGCGCTCCTGCTCGCGGGGTCGATCGGTCAAATCCTCGCGATCGTTCTCGGCGCGGTCGCCGGCCTCCTTCTCTGCCGCTCCGCACCTGCCGGAGTCGGCGACATCAGCCTCATGCGTTTCCCGGTATCGCGCGCGGCGGGAATCACCAGCCTCGTAGCCTTCGTCGTCCTCCTGCTCGGGATGCCGCTTCTCGCCGCGCTCACCGGTATCGGTTCGCTGACGCTGTTCGACACCTTCTACCGGGCCGGCGCCCTCGTCTTCGGCGGCGGGCACGTCGTCCTCCCGCTGCTGCAAGCCGGCGTTGTCGAGACCGGGTGGGTCAGTCCCGAGCAGTTTCTCGCGGGCTACGGCGCCGTGCAGGCGATGCCCGGGCCGCTGTTCACGTTCTCGGCCTACCTCGGCACCCTCTCGTCCGTCGGCCCCGGCGGCGTTCTCGGTGCGGCGATCGCCCTGATCGCGATCTTCCTCCCCGGGTTCCTTCTGCTGGTCGGGGTTCTGCCGTTCTGGAACGCGCTACGCGGCCGCACGGCGATGCAGTCCCTGATGCGAGGCGCAAACGCCGCCGTCGTCGGCATCCTCGGTGCCGCTCTCTACGATCCCCTCTTCACGACGGGCATCGTCGGCGCCGGGTCGTTCAGCCTGGCGCTCGTGTGCTTCGTGCTGCTCATCGCGTGGAAGCTGCCACCGTGGGCAGTCGTCCTGGTCGGAGGTGCGGGCGGCATCCTGCTCGCCCTCCTCGGGGTCGCGTGATCAGGTCGGAATCTCGACGAGTTCCGCGCCCGCGTAGGCGACTTCGGCCAGCGCAGCCTCACTGGATGCGGCAGCAACACCAGCAACGAGGTTGGTGATCACCCGCACCCGCCTGCCGTGCGCGATCGCGTCCAGCGTCGAAGCGCGGACGCAGTAGTCGGTCGCGATCCCGGCGACATCGACTTCGAGGATGCCGTGTTCGGTGAGTAGATCCGAGACCTTGGCGCCGTCATCCGTCGTTCCCTCGAACAGCGAGTACGCCGGCTCACCCTGCCCCTTCTTGACGTGGTGGGTGACCGATGCCGTATCGAAACCGGGGTCGTACTCCGCACCCTCCGTACCGCTCACACAGTGGACAGGCCACGTATCGACGAAGTCGGGCTCGGGATGGAAGTGCCCGCCGTTGTCGTGATCGGGATGATGCCAGTCGCGCGAGGCGACGATGATGTCGTATTGCTCGGCGTGGGTCACGAGGTAGCGCGAGATGCGTTCGGCCACGGCATCCCCGCCCTCGACCCCGAGTGCTCCACCCTCGGTGAAGTCGTTCTGGACGTCAACGATGAACAGTGCCCTACCCATACCTCGAGGCTACGCTCGTTCACCCGCCGTCGGAATCCCGCGCCTCACGCAGCGCGCGGCGACTGAGCGGCTGTGACGCGCCCTCGGCCGGGCTTGCCCCCACGGGCTCGGGCTCGCGCGGGTCGCGGACCGTGCCGTCTGTCTCGGGACCGCGTCGCCAGAGTTTGGATGGCCACCAGATCGCCCGCCCGATGTCGTACGAGAGGGCAGGAACGAGCAGAGACCGCACGACGAACGTGTCGAGCAGCACACCGAACGCGACGATGAATGCCAGCTGAGCCAGGAACAGGATCGGGATGACCCCGAGGGCTGCGAAGGTTGCCGCGAGCACGAGCCCGGCCGAGGTGATGACCCCACCCGTGGCGACGAGGCCCCGCAGGATGCCGCGCCTCGTCCCGTGCACCAGCGACTCCTCTCGAACGCGAGACATCAGGAAGATGTTGTAGTCCACGCCCAGAGCCACAAGGAACACGAATCCGTAGAGCGGGACCGCAGGGTCTGCTCCCGGGAACTGGAAGATGTAGTCGAACACCAGGGCGCTGACACCGAGAGCTGAACCGAACGACACGACGACCGTCAGGATCAGCAGCACGGGAGCGATCACCGCCCTCAGCAGCAGCATCAGGATCAACAGGATGACGCCCAACACGATCGGGATGATGACGGTGCGGTCCCGGATCGAGGTGTCATTGGAATCGACATCCGTCGCCGTCACCCCGCCGACGAGGGCCACTCCCTCGCCGAGGTCGTCGGTGAAGGCCACGCGCAGATCGCGCACGGTCTGCTCGGCCTCGATCGAGTCCGCGGCATCCGTCAGCGTCGCGATCACGAGCACGTCGCCGTCGGAAACCGTGGGGCTGGGGGCGGGCGTGCCCGGCGGCCCGAAAGCGGTGAAGACCGGTTCGCCATCCTCGACGGTGACAGGCGCCTGTCCGCTGGGCGAGTCCTCGGATGCGACCGAGACCGAGTCGATGCCGTTACTGTCGCCGAGGACCGTGACGGCCGCGGCCATCTCGCTCTCGGGAACGATGACGTACACGGGGCTGCCAGAGCCCGCCGGGAAGTGCTCGGCGAGAACATCCTGCCCGTCGCGGGCCTCGGAGTATCCGAGGACGAGGTCGCTGGAGGCCACACCATCGGCTTTGAACTGGGTGACCCCCAGCGCTGCCACCAGCAACGCAATCGTCGTGATGATCCACACGGGACGGGACCGACGTGCGATCAGTCGAGCCTGCCGCGCCCAGAAGCCCTTCACAGGCTGAGTGAAGTCATCGGGCAGCTCCGTGAGGCCGTGCTTCGGGATGAACGGCCAGAACGCGACGCGCCCGAACAGGGCGAGCAGCGCCGGGAGGAAGGTGAGCGCCGAGAGCATCGCGAACGCGATACCGATGGAAGCGATCGGGCCGAGCGCGCGGTTGGTCGCGAGATCGGACAGCAGGAGGATCAGCAGGCCGGCGATCACCGTACCGCCCGACGCGAGGATCGGCTCGAAGGACCCCCGCCACGCACGCAGGGTCGCGTTCCACCGGGGTTCGCCCTCGCCGATCGCCTCCCGGAACCTCGCGACATAGAGGAGTGCATAGTCGGTCGCTGCACCGATCACGAGGATGAAGAGGATCCCCTGGACCTGCCCGTTGAGCACGAAGACGCCGGCGTACGCGAGCCACCACACGACCAGGAGCGCAACCGTCAGGGCGAACGTCGATGTCATGAGCACGAGGATCGGCAGCAGCGGAGACCGATAGACGATCACCAGGATGACGAACACCGCGACGAGCGCGACGATCAGCAGGAGCCCGTCGATGCCGAGGAATCCCTTGACGAGGTCGGACGTGAAGCCTGCCGGCCCGGTCACCCACCCCTCGAGCGGGGCCTGCAGGTCCTCGGTCACGAGGGCGCGAATCTCTTCGACGATCTCCCGCACCTCACCCGACGAGTCGATGGGGATGAAGATCTGCACCGCCTCGCCGTCATCAGAGACCACCGGTGGCGACACCCCATCGAGGACACCGTCGATACTCGCGATGTCGTCGACCAGCGTCTGGACCTCGGCGAGCTGCTCGTCGGTGAGCTGACCATCGCCCGTGACGACAAGCACGGCGGGGATCGCCTCGTCACCGAGGAAGTCAGGCAACCGTTCGGCGACCCGCGTCGCATCCGCACTCTCGGGGAGGAAGCTCGACTGGTCGTTGCTGGCGACCTCGTCGACCTTGCCGAAGTACGGGCCGCCGACGGAACCGACGCCGACCCAGATCAGAACGAGCAGGGCGGGGATGCCGATGCGCAACCACCGCGAGGGGCGAAGGGGCCTTCTCAATGCAGCCATGTCGCTAGCTTATCTAGCTAAAGGGGAGGTAATGCAACCCCGGGAGTCCAGCCTCTATCGTTGACGGATGGCGTCGGCGGCAGTCGCGCTCCTCGGAGCGTTCATCTACGGTGCGGCCGACTTCTTCGGCGGACTCGCGGCCAGACGGTTGCGTTCGATCGTCGTGACGGCGACCGCGGCGCTGAGCGGACTCGTCGTCCTGTTCGCGCTCATTCCCCTGCTCGGGGCTCGCTGGAATCTCCCGGATGTCGCGTGGGGTGCCCTGTCGGGTGTCTTCGGCGTCATCGCCATCGCCCTGCTCTACGCCTGTCTTGCGATCGGCCCGATGAGCATCCTCTCCCCCGTCACAGCGGTCACATCCGCGATCGCACCGATGATCTGGGGGCTCACGATCGGGGGCGAGAGCCTCTCTCTCACCGGATACCTCGGGCTCGGCGTGGCCCTGATCGCCGTCGTGCTCGTGGGGTTCATCCCCGGTCAGGGCGCGGTGCGTCCGTCCGGGCGCGGTGTCATGATGGCCGTCGGATCTGGGCTCGCGATCGGCGCCTTCCTCATCACCCTCGATCAGGCCAGCGACGACAGCGGTCTCGTGCCGATGATCGCCAACCGCACCACGAACTCGATCATCACCACCGTCATCGTCGTCGTGATGATCATCGCCGCCGTCCGACGCGGGCAGGGGGCGGCATCCGCACTGCGGGCCGGCGGGGTTGAGCTCGGCGCAACCCCCACCGGGCATGCCGATCTCGAGCACGCTCGCACGAATGCGGCGGCGCCGTCGCGCGTCGGGCTCGCCGGATGGGGACTCGCTGTCGTGTGCGGCGTGCTCGATGTCACCGCCAACGTGCTGCTGCTGGCTGCCCTGCGCCTCGGAGACCTTTCGATCGTGGCAGCCCTCACCGCGCTGTATCCGGCGGGGACGATTCTGCTCGCGGCGATCGTGCTGCGCGAGCGTGTCGCCGCCGTGCAGTGGCTGGGCCTTGCCCTTGCGCTCGGCGCTGGCGTCTTGCTCGCGCTTGCCTGACGGGCTGCCGCTCAGCCTTCCAGGAACAGCAGCACGACAGAGACGACAAGGCCGATGAGCGCGAGCGCCGCGAAGCCTGCGGTAAGACGGGCCAGGGATCGCACCAGGGGCGAGCTCCGAGCTACCCGAACAGTGTCGTGCCGGCCCAGGCGCGCCCACAGCTCGACCTCTTCATCGTGCACGCTCGCGCCGTGCGGGAGCGGAGCTTCGCCGAGGATGCCGCTGTCATCGAACCAGCGGACCACCTCGCCAGCGGGCGTCGCCGACACCACCGCGCGCACCGGCACCCAGGACCCATCGGCGACCCAGGCGATCAGCGCGCCGATCCCGAGCAGCACAGCCGCGCCCAGTCCGATCCAGGTGTAGATCTCCAGGGCGATGGCAAGCGCGGGGGGCACGGCCTCATTCTCGCAGGCGCACATCGTCACACCACGATCGCTCCGACCGCGTCCGTATTCTCAGGAGCCTGAGATCGCCTCCAGCAGGCTTCTCGCAGCCCCCGTGAGGCCCGTTCGGGGCCACACCGCCGTGAGCGCTCTGCGGAGCATCACTCCCCGCACCGGGACCGCAACGAGGGCCCCCTCAGCCAGGTCGGTATCGACCGCGAGCGCGCTCAGCACCGCGGCGTGAAATCCTCCCCGCACGGTCCCTCGCACGGCAAGAGTCGAGGGAAGCTCGGCCGCTGGATCGGCCAGGCGCGGCGTTCCCGCACTCTGCAAGGCAGCATCGAGCGCGCGGCGGGTCCCGCTGCCGGATTCTCGCAAGACCAACGGCGTCCGCGCCAGTTCCGGTGCCGCGATCTCAGCGCGCGTTGCCCACGGATGCGTCGGGGCAACGACGAGGACGAGCTCGTCCTGCCCGACCACAACATGATCGAGGTCACCGGGCAGGTCCGGGGTCTCGATAAACCCGAGGTCGGCGTCTCCGTCGCGAAGACGGCGGCACACCGTTTCACTGTTCTCGGCGGTCAATCTCACCCCGGGGATCTCGTCGACCCTGGCCCGCCAGATATTCAGCCAGCGGGGGACGAGGTGCTCAGCGATGGTGAGGCTGGCGGCGAGCCGCAACGTTTTGTCGCGCCCTCCGGTGAGGGTGAGAGCTGACTGATCGAACCGGTCAGCCGCCGCCAGCACCTCTCGTGCCCACCCCGCGACGATGACTCCGGTCGGTGTGAGAAGAGAACCGCGGGCGCTGCGCTGGACCAGGACCGAGGATAGCGACGACTCAAGCGTGCGCAGCCGCGCCGAGACAGCCTGCTGCGTCACCCCGAGTTCGCGCGCTGCGGCACTGAGGCTCCCTGTCTGCCCCACCGCCACGAGCGTGCGCAACGCGTCGAGATCCGCCATCCAGTCACAACCTTTGTTTGTTCCTCGCCAACTCTAGAGCGCTTCTCCCGCCGCGGACGCACGGGAAGACTCTCACCATGCCTCCCGAGACCGCCTCAGCCACCTCTGCAGCGCCGACTGGCGCCCCGCGACGCTTCTTCCGAGAGCTCGAATCGCCGCGGATGATTGTCTCGAACATCACACCGAACTGGTTCGCGTCGGTCATGGGGACGGGCATCGTCGCGACCGCCGCTGCGACGTTGCCGGTGCAGGTCCCCGGGCTCCGGCTGTTCGCTGAGATCGTGTGGGTGATCGCGGCACTCCTGTTGGTCGTGCTCACGATCGCGACGATCCTGCACTGGCTCTGGTTCGGCCAGGTCGCGCGCGGCCACCTGGCCAATCCCGTGATCGCGCACTTCTACGGCGCCCCCGCGATGGCCGCGCTCACCGTCGGGGCCGGCGCCATGCTCGTGGGCACAGACCTCATCGGGGAGTCGGCGGCCGTCGGACTCGACACCCGTCCTGTGGATACTCGGGACCATCCTGGGCGTCATCTCCGCCGTCACGATCCCGTACCTCACCTTCACGCGACACGAGGTGTCGGATCAGTCAGCCTTCGGGGGATGGCTCATGCCGGTCGTTCCACCCATGGTGTCGGCCGCAACCGGTGCTCTGCTCCTCCCCTACGCTCCCGAGGGCCAAGCCCGTTTGACGCTCCTACTCGCGTGCTATGCCATGTTCGGCCTGACCGCGATCTCGTCCTTCGTGATCATCACTCTGATCTGGGGCCGACTAGGCCGTGTTGATCAAGTCTGATTTGATCCAGATCAGCGTGGCGGCGAGGCTGACGGCGGCGCGGTAGGTGCGGACGAGCTTGTCGGAGCGCATCGCGATGCCACGCCACTGCTTGAGCCTGTTGAAGCAGCGTTCGACGACGTTGCGGCCCTTGTATCGCTCCTGCTGCTGGTCGCCGAAGTCGATCGGCCGGCCCGGCTTCTTGCGGCGGTGCGCGATCTGATCGTCACGCTCCGGGATGGTCGCGGCGATACCGCGGTCGCGCAGCCATGCCCGGTTCGCCTTCGATGGGTAGCCCTTATCGGCGAGTACCCGGTCGGGGCGGGTGCGGGGCCGGCCCTTCCCGTCGCGGGGCACGCGGATGTCCTCGAGCACGGCGGTCATCATCGTGGTGTCGTTGATGTTCCCGCCGGTGATCATCATCCCCAGCGGCCGGCCGCGACCGTCGCAGACCAGGTGCAGCTTGGTCGTGAGCCCGCCCCGGGAGCGGCCGATCCCGTGATCAGGCGGCTCGAACCACGGATTCTTGTGATTCGGCAGAGCCCCCTGTGTCCCGGGCGAGGGTCGCGCCGTGCTGATGCACACGCGCGATCGTGGAGTCGATCGAGACGACCCAGTCGATCTTCCCGGCAGCGTCAGCCTGCTTCTGCACCTCGGCGAGCAGTCGCTCCCAGGTGCCGTCCTCGGCCCACCGGTTGAACCGCTTGTAGATCGAGTTCCACTTCCCGAACCGATCCGGCACGTCCCGCCACGGCGCCCCGGTCCGGTACTTCCACGCCATCCCCTCAACAGTGAGTCGGTGATCTGTCCACGGCCGCGACCTCCCGGTCGCCGTCGGCATCAACGGCTCCATCACGGCCCACACCTCGTCAGAGATCTCCTGTCGCGTCACCGTTCAAGACTTGCCCACCGAGGAACGAAACCTCTTGATCAACACGGCCTAGCGCGCCATAAGGTAGGCGCCGCAGCGGCGGTTCCCACCCTCTGGATCGTTCTCGGCCCGCTCGGCCAATCTGTCACCGCAGCGGGACTCCTCGGCGCCAATGCCCACCTAGTCGTGGACGGCGCCTGGGCGCACGCGCTGGAGATGTTCGGCATCCTCTACGGCGTCCCCGTCTTCGGGTTCGCGCTCATGTGGATGGGAATCGTCATCGCCGTGACGATCCGGACGATCCGGGAGGGACTGCCTTTCTCGCTCACCTGGTGGTCGTTCACGTTCCCTGTGGGCACGTGTGTGACGGGCGCGAGCGCACTCGCCGCGCACACCGGTTCGGTCGCCTTCGCTGGGATCGCGATGGTGCTCTACCTCGGCCTGCTCGCCGCGTGGGTCATCGCTGCAGTTCGCACCTTCCGCGGCGCGGTGATCAGCGGAGCACTGCTCGCGCCACCGCGGGCGTGATATCCAGCATGACCAGGGTTCGCTTCCCACCGGGACAAACGACAAGAGACCGCCCTAACGGACGGTCTCTTTCGTTTGGAGCCACCTCAGGGAATCGTCCCCACCGCCACTCCAGCCGGCGCTGCGCGGCGCCCGGAGCCTCCGGCGGCGTGGGCCCACCCAAGGGTTCGCTTCCCGCCGGGACAAACGAAAGAGACCGCCCTCCGGACGGTCTCTTTCGTTTGGAGCCACCTAAGGGAATCGAACCCTTGACCTATTCATTACGAGTGAATCGCTCTGCCGTCTGAGCTAAGGTGGCGTGATCGCTTGCGCGATGCACGATCAACGATCTTACCGTGTCCGCATCCAGCTCGTGACCATCGGTCGTTACTCGCAGACGAGGCCGTCAGGCGACACGACCCCCGAGATGAAATAGGCCTCGACGGCATCGTCCACGCAGGCGTTGCCCTTGTTGTAACCGGTGTGCCCCTCGCCCACGCGCGTAATGAGCACTCCCGACTCGAGCTGATCGGCGAGCGCCACCGACCAGTCATACGGGGTCGCGGGGTCGCCCGTCGTCCCGATCACCACGATCGGATCGGCTCCTGCTGCCGCGATCGGTTCGCGCACACCGGTAGGCGCATACGGCCAGACCTCGCACAGGTCGACGCCTTCCCAGTAGGGAGCGACGGTCGGAGCCTGCTCGGCGATAGCCGCCGAAGAGGCGGCCTTCTCGGCATCCGTTTCGCCGCCGGGGTAGTCCATGCAGTTGTACGTCAGGAATGCCTCGGTCGAGTTGTCGAGGTACGCGCCGTCCTGCCGGTTGTAGTAGAAGTCGGCGAGCAGGAAGGCGTTGCGCGCATCTCCCTGCAGCACGTCCGTGAGCGCCTGGGTCAGGAACGGCCAGCTGTCTTCGGAGTACAGCGCTGCGACGATGGCCGTCACCAGGGAATCGGCACCCAGCATCCGGCCATCGACGTTGCGGATCGGGTCACGATCCACGCTGGCGAGCAGGATCGCGAGGTCGCCCATCGCCTCGTCGACGGATCCGCTGAACGGGCACTCGCTCTGCCCGACGCACGAGGCCATGTAGGCCCGCAGCGCATTCTCGAACCCGATCGCCTGTTGCGCCGAGACATCCTGGCTGCTCAGCGACGGGTCAAGCGCGCCATCGAGCACGAGCCGTCCGACGCGATCGGGGTAGTGCTTCGCGTAGGTCGCCCCGAGGAAGGTGCCATAGGAGTAGCCGAGGTAGTTGAGCTTCTCGTCACCGAGCACGGCACGCAGCAGGTCCATGTCCTGCGCCGCACTCTCCGTGGTGATGAACGGCAGGATGCCGTCGCTGTTCTGCTCGCAGGCTGCGGCGAACTTCTGCTGCTGCTCGACAACGAAGGCGTCCCACTCCGCAGATCGACGTTGCCCCGGCGGGATGTCGAAGACGAACGAGTCCATGCCGGCGGCGTCCAGACACGCGACGGCGCTGGAGTCGCCAACACCGCGGGGGTCGAAACCGATGACGTCGTAGTTCTCCTGCAGCGCCTGCCCGACCGCGAAGCCGAGCGAGTCGCGCACCAGGGCAACCCCGCTTGATCCTGGCCCACCGGGGTTGGTCAGGAGCGAACCGAGGGGCTCACCTCCGGTGGCTGCGTGGCGGATGACCGACAGATCGATCGTGCCGGCATCCGGATCGCTCCAGTTCAGGGGCGCCGTGACGGTGGTGCAATCGAAGCCCTCCCCGCAGTCGGTCCAGTCGAGCGTCTGCTGGTAGAACGGCAGCAGGTCTTCGGCAACACCGTCGGTGATCGGCGCCGGGGAACGATGCGGGGCAGCGCTCTGGTCGGGCCTCGGCAGCAGGAAGCAGCCGGCGAGGGCCACCGCCGCTGCCGAAACCATGGCGCTCACGGTCAGGATGCGCCGAGCGAGGCGTGCAGTCATGGTGTCCTTCCCGTCGAGACGGTGATGAGCAGACTCTCCAGCGCGAGGGTCGGTGCGACGTTTTGCTCGAGGTTGCGACGCGTGCGGGCGATCTCGTCGAGCACAACCAGTGTGCGTTGCGGCGACCAGGCCCCCGCGAGGGCGCGCAGGTCGGAATCCAGTTCCCGATTGATCAGGATGCTGTCTCCGGCCCCGTCGGTCCTGCCGAACTGAATCATCAGCACGTCCCGGTACAGGGACTGCAGATCCGTGAGAACGCGGTCGATCCCGTCGCGCAGGCTCCGGGTCGCGCGGCGCTTCTGATCTTCTTCGAGCGCGTTGACCTGCGCCCGGACGGCGGGGGGAACCGCCGCGCCCTCGGTGATCCCGAGCGTGCGCAGCAGGCTCTGGCGCTCAGCTTCATCTCGCTCGACAGTGAGCGCCTTGGCATCATCAGTAGCCGCCTGGACGATCCGGCCCGCCACGTCGACAGCGTCCCCGACGCTGCGAACGCCGATCGCCGCCCGCAGCGTGAGGTCGCGACGGGCTCGAGCCTCGGCATCCGTTGCGAGGCGCTGCGCCATCCCGATATGCCGTTGCGCGTGCCGGGCTGACTGCTCGGCGGTTACCGGATCTGCTCCCGTGCGCTGAGCGATGAGCGCCGCGACATCCGCGACATCCGGCTCCCGCAGGCGCACGACGCGCACCCGAGACCGGATCGTCGGAAGAAGGTCAGCGTCGCTCGGGGCGCACAGCACCCACACGGTGCGTTCAGGCGGCTCTTCGAGCGCCTTGAGAAGAACGTTAGAGGTGCGCTCGGCCATGCGGTCGGCATCCTCGACGATGATCACCCGATACCGCCCGAGCGAGGGGGAGAAGTAGGCGCGCTCGACCAGCTGGCGAGCTTCGTCGATGCGGATGATGACCTGCTCGGTTCGCAGCACCGTGACGTCGGGGTGCGTACGCGCGATCACCTGCCGCATCGTCGCCTCGTCGCCGGGCTCGGCGATGAGGGCTGCCGCGAACGCTGCGGCCAGCGTCGAGCGCCCCGAGCCGGGCGGCCCTGTGATGAGCCAGGCGTGCGCAAGCGAGTCCGGGTCGGATGCTGCGGCCTGGAATTGCGCGACGGCATCCGGCTGCCCCCACACGGCGCCCCACGGGAGCACCTGTTCGGGGGCCGCTGGTTGCATGGAGACCAGCGTAGCCGCGGCATCCGACGATGAGCCGTGAGCCGTCGAGCCCGTGGGCGGCATCACTGACTGAGCAGAGCTGTGACCCTGGCGCGGACCTCGCCGGCGATCTGCTCGGCCGGAAGCGACGCATCCAGCACGAGGAAGCGCTCGGGCTCGGCTGCCGCGAGCGCAAGGTACTCGGCGCGCACCCGCTCATGGAATTCGTCGCGTTCAGCCTCGAGCCGGTCGAACGGCTTGTCTGCGGCATCCAGCCGCGTGCGGGCGGTCGCCGGATCGAGGTCGAGCAGCACCGTCAGCTCCGGGAGCAACCCCTCGGTCGCCCACAGCGACAGGTCGCGAATCTCGTCCCGGCCGAGCACACGGCCAGCCCCCTGGTACGCGACTGACGAATCCAGGTAGCGGTCCTGGATGACGACCTCGCCGCGTTCCAGGGCCGGACGCACGACGGTGGCGATGTGGTGAGCGCGATCTGCGGCATAGAGCAGAGCTTCGGCCCGCGGCGATACCTCGCCCCGATGGTGCAGCACGATGTCGCGGACGAGAACACCGACCTCGGTCCCGCCGGGCTCGCGAGTGCGCACCACGACGCGCCCCTCGGACTCGAGCCATTCACGGAGCAGGCTCGCCTGCGTCGTCTTTCCCGACCCGTCACCGCCCTCGAGGGTGATGAACAGTCCCGGTGCCGTCACTTCTTGGCCGTTGTCTTGCGCGTCGTCGTGCTGCGCTTGGTCGTCCGCTTGGGCGCCGGTCCCTTGGCCCGCTTGTCGGCCAGCAGCTGCACGGCCCGCTCGAACGTCACGTCATCGACCTGCTCGCCCCGCGGAATGGTCGCGTTGGTCTCACCGTCGGTGACATAGGGTCCAAACCGACCGTCCTTCAGACGGATCGGCTTTCCGCTGGTCGGGTCAGCGTCGAACTCCTTGAGCGCGCTCGACGCGCGGCGAGCGCCGTACTTCGGCTGCGCGTAGAGCTCGAGCGCCTGCTCGAGGGTGACGTCGAAGATCTGGGCTTCACTCTCCAACGAGCGCGAGTCGGTGCCCTTCTTCAGGTACGGACCGAACCGGCCGTTCTGGGCGGTGATCTGCTCGCCCGTTGCCGGGTCCTCCCCGACGACACGGGGAAGATCCAGCAGACGCAGCGCCGTCTCGAGGTCGATCGTGTCGACCGACATGGAACGGAACAGCGACGCGGTGCGGTTCTTGGGCGCTGCAGTCTTCGCCTTGGACTTCTTCCCCGTGGTCGCCGGCGCCTCGGCGGCCGGTGCCGTCTCGAGAACCTCGCCGGTATCGGGGTCCACAGCAGCGACAGTCTCGGGATCGGTCTCTTCGATATAGGGACCGAAACGGCCGTCCTTGACCACGACGAGCTTGTTGTTTGCGGGATTCTCGCCGAGCACGCGGTTCCCCGCGACCGGCGCATCGATCAGTTCCTGCGCCTTCTCGGGCGTGAGCTCATCGGGCGCGAGGTCGTCGGGGATATTGACGCGCCGCGGCGTGTCCTCGGGCTTGTCGGGGTCGACGATCTCGAGGTACGGCCCGTACTTGCCCACACGGAGCGTCACGGTGTCGCTGATCGGGCGAGCGTTGAGCTCTCGCGCGTCGATGTCGCCGAGGTTGTCGACGATGTTGCGCAGGCCGACATGGGCATCCGAACCGTAGTAGAACTCCTTGAGCCACTCGATGCGCTTCTGCTCGCCGCGCGCGATGGCGTCGAGGTCGTCTTCCAGCGCCGCCGTGAAGTCGTAGTCGACGAGTTCCGAGAAGTGCTCCTCGAGCAGACGCACGACGCTGAACGCAACCCAGCTGGGCACGAGTGCCTGACCACGCTTGGTGACGTATCCCCGATCGAGGATGACGTCGATGATGCTCGCGAAGGTCGACGGGCGCCCGATGCCCTTCTCTTCGAGCGCCTTCACCAGGCTCGCCTCGGTGTAGCGGGGCTTGGGGCTCGTGCTGTGGCCCTTGGGCTCGACATCCGTCAGGCTCAGCACATCGCCGACGGCAAGCGCCGGCAGCGACTGGTCGTCGGAGCGATCGGCGTCGCTGCGCTTCTCGTCGCGGCCCTCCTCGTACGCCTCGAGGAACCCCTTGAAGGTGTAGACGGTGCCGGATGCCGTGAACTCGGCCTTCTTCCCGTCGGCCTCGATAGCGAGCGTGACCGTCGTGGTCTCGTACTTCGCATCCGACATCTGGCTGGCGATCGTTCGCTTCCAGATGAGGTCGTACATCCGCTCTTCATCACGGTCGAGCTGACCGGTCACCTCGGTGGGGCGCCGGAAGAACTCGCCCGACGGACGGATAGCCTCGTGCGCCTCTTGCGCGTTCTTGCTGTTATTGCGGTACGTGCGGGGATTCAGCGGCACGGCCTTGTCGCCGTAGAGATCGACGGCCTGGGTGCGCGCGGCGGTGACCGCCTGCGTCGACAGAGCTGTCGAGTCGGTGCGCATGTACGTGATGTACCCCTTCTCGTACAAGCGCTGCGCGACGCTCATCGCGTGCTTCGCGCTCATCGAGAGCTTGCGGCCGGCCTCTTGCTGCAGGGTCGAGGTCGTGAACGGCGGCTTGGGGCTGCGCGTACCGGGCTTTGCGTCAAGAGCCGTGACGGATGCCTCGGCCGCCGTCTCGACGGCAGTGGCCAGTGCTCGCGCGGCAGCTTCGTCGAGGACGACGACGGCTTTCTTCAGCTGCCCCTGGTCATCGAAGTCCGTTCCGCGAGCGAGAGAGGCGCCGTCAAGGCGCGCGAGACGCGTCGTGAATGAGGATCCGTCCTTGCCGGCGAGCGCCTCGACGTCCCAGTAGTCGGCGGTGACGAACGCCATCCGCTCCCGTTCGCGCTCGACGACCATGCGGGTGGCAGCGGACTGCACGCGGCCGGCAGAGAGCGCGGCTCCTTCGCGGCCCGAGCCGACCTTGCGCCACAACACCGGCGAGACATCCCACCCATAGAGCCGGTCGAGGACGCGCCGGGTCTCCTGCGCATCGACCAGGGCGAGATCGAGGTCTCGGGTCTTGTCGACGGCGGCGCGGATCGCGTCCTTCGTGATCTCGTGGAAGACCATGCGCTTGACCGGGACCTTGGGCTTGAGCACCTCGAGCAGGTGCCACGCGATGGCCTCGCCCTCGCGGTCTTCATCTGTTGCGAGCAGCACCTCGTCGGCATCCTTGAGGGCGCGCTTGAGCTCGGCAACGGTCTTCGTCTTGCGATCGCTGATGACGTAATAGGGGTCGAAGTCGTTATCGACGTCGATCGAGTACTTCCCGTAGGCCTGCTTTTTCTCGGCCGGGATGTCCTTCTTGCTCGCGAGGTCGCGGATGTGTCCCACCGAGCTGAGCACTTCGTACCCGTCGCCCAGGTATCCCTGGATCGACTTCATCTTCGTCGGGGACTCGACGATGACGAGCTTCTTGCCTGTGGCCAACGGAAGCTTCCTTTCTTCGTTGCACACCATACACATACGGCGACACAGCGAAGGCTGGGAGGAGCGAACCGATGCCAGCGCGCGGGGTCACCCGAGGTCACGGCGGCGGGCCGGCACGTGCCGCCACCGTAACCTCCCATGCGCCGAACGGAACGGTCACCGAGACCGTCGCGATGAGCTCGGCGAGCTCGCACGAAAGCACCCGTGCCCCCGCCGCCGCGGCAAGCTCGTCGGCGCGGTCGCAGGGCACTCCGACGACCGCGCCGGATGCTGCATCCGCTGCCGCGAGGGCAGCCGCATCCGCTGCCCCGGCGGCACGCTGCGCGACGACAGAAGCCGCCCCCACACCTGCGGCCGCCACGATCACCGCGGCGCTGACGGCAGCGATCCCGACCGAGGCGACAGTGCCGGCCATCACCAACCGTCCGCAAGGGCGCAGCCGCGCGCGCTGACCGGAATCCCGGAGACCGTGCGGGCAGCCGTCACGCACACCAGATCGCCCGCGTCGCTGATATCGACCGATGCACCGGGCACGGCGTTCTGCACGACCGCGCTCACGCGCGCGGAACTCTCACCGCGGGAGGCAAGGCGGGCTGCGTCGGCGACGGCGTCCTGCAGCAGGATGTGCCGCCCGGCCGCTCCGAGCAGCCCGACCGCGACGAGAACGACCACCGCGACCGCCGTCATCGCGATCGCGAACTCGGCGGCGACCGACCCACGGTCACCGCCAAGTCCGTCGCGGATCATTCGACGCTGAGCGCGCGGCGCACCAGATCGGTGAGGATGCCGCGCACCTCGTCCGAGCGCATGATCACCACGAGCAATCCAGCGAAGGCGACGGCGGCCATCGTCGCGATCGCGTATTCAGCGGTGGCAGCACCGGTCTCGTCCAGAAACAGCTCGCGCGCAGCACGCGAGGTCAAGCGGGGCAGCGGGGACATGGGTTCTCCAATCGGTTGTGGCGGACGGGCACAGGGTGGGCACGGTCAGGGAAGCGGAAGAGACACCGAGGGCAGGATGCTGAGGAACATCGGCGCGACGCCCAGGCACAGAAAGGCCGGGAGCGTGCACACACCCAGCGGCAGGAGCAGCTTCGTCGACAGCCGGGCAGCCCGCAGGCGTCCGTCGACGCGGGCGCGGTGCCGGTCCAGCGCGGCAGCCGAGCGCAGCAGCTCGACCGCCGGGACTCCTGCCGCCTCCGAGAGCACGAGGGTGTCGTGAATGGCCGCCGAGGCCTCGGCATCCTGCCCCCGCGTGATGCGCACGAGATCTCGTGCTCGGGAGACGGATACGCCGCCGCTGAGGGCGATCGCGGTGAGGTCGGCATCCATTCCCGGCATCAGGGTGTCCCGGTGGGCGGACAGCGCCAGGCGGGAGGTCCAGCGACGCCCCGCAACGAGAAGACCGATGCCGAAGACGGCGCAGACCCATCCGACCGGCTCGCGCACCAGGGTTCCGACCGGGTCGAAGCCGAGGGCCAGAGCGAGGCCGATGCCGACCGCCGGCAACCAGCCCAGCAGCCGCGCCGTCGACGTCGGCTCGGCCAGGGCGATACGGATCTCATCGGCGGATTCCGCAGCGTCGCGCACAACGTCAGCGAAAGAGCGGAGCGTGGGCGCGAGCGGCGCTCCGACCGTGGTCGCGATCGACCATGCTGCGGCGACCTCTGCCCACATGCGCCGTTCTCGCGCCTGGACCGACTCCCCCACCGCATCGGCTCTCGCGAGACGGAGTCCGCGGGACCGCCTCGGGGGCGCAGGTTCCGCGGCCAAGCCTGCGATCGCGGTCTCCAGCCGCGTTCCGTCCCCGACGGCGAGCTGGACCCGCGCTGCCTGCTCATCTCCCTGTCGCGCGAGGTGCTCCCACGCTCGGGTCGGGGTCACCCCGGCCTCCAGCAGCACGGCGACACGCAGCACGGTCTCGGCGACGGCGGCCGTCATGACACCTCCTCTATATGCAGGCGCCCATCGGCGGCGAGCGCAGGCCGGCCGAGGGCGCCGATGTGGCGAGTTCCGTCGCGATCACGCGTGACGTGGATGACAACCCCGATCGCGCTCGTGACCTGTCGCGCCAACGCGTGGTCGGTGAGACCGGCGAGCGCCCCGAGCGCCTCGAGCCGGGCCGGAACATCGCCGAGGCTGTTGGCGTGCACGGTTCCTGCGCCACCGTCGTGACCGGTGTTCAGCGCCGAGAGCAGCTCGCGGATCTCTTCGCCGCGACACTCACCCACCACCAGCCTGTCGGGCCGCATCCGGAGCGCTTCGCGCACGAGGCGGGCAAGGCTGATCCCGCCGGCTCCCTCGAGGTTCGGCTGTCGCGCTTCGAGTCGCACGTGGTGGGGGTGGTCCAGACGCAGTTCGGCGACATCCTCGATCGTCAGGATGCGCTCGTCGTGGCCCGCTTCGGCGAGCAGCGCAGAGAGCAGGGTCGTCTTTCCCGCCCCCGCGGCTCCCGTGACAAGGAGGTTCTCTCGAGCACTCACGAAACCACGAAGGCGCTCAGCGACAGCGGCAGTGAACATCCCGCGTCGACCAAGCTCTGTCAGCGTGACCGACTCCAGGCGCGGGACACGAATGGACACGAGGGTGCCGCTGACCGACACGGGCGGAAGGACGGCGTGCACGCGAGCGCCGCCATCCAACCTGACGTCCACGCACGGATGCGATTCGTCGATGTGGCGGCCGCCTGCAGCGATCAGGGTGATCGCCAGCTCGCGCGCCTCAGCCTCCGCGAGCTCGATGCCCGCCGCACGACGCGGGCCCTGGCCCCGGTCGACGAACACGGCGGCCCCGTTCACGAAGACGTCGGTGGTCGCGGGATCTTCCAGGTGCGGGCGCAGCTGATCCAGCGACGGATGCCGTACCCACTCGGCGTGACGCAGAGCCCCGCCTGCGCCCGCGGCAGGCATCCTGCTCTCTGCGCGCCCCGTGGCGGAGGGCGGAAGCGGGACGAAGAGGTTCGGCATGTCTCGACGCTAGGCCTCCGTTCCCAGCCGGCGGCGCTGATGCCCGCCCTGCGCGCGCAATGCGGCGCTCTGGCGGGCTGGGGAGGAACAGCCCGGAGCGAGCTCGAGAGCCCCCGGCACAAAAGAAGGCGGCATCCCATCGGGGGAGAGGGATGCCGCCGTGCGACACCGTTATCGGGGGTGGTCGGTGTCGCGATGCCAGAATCAGATGTTCGGCCGCGCACCAGCATACGCAACGAAAGGGGCCGTCACAATCCGTTGTGGAGAATCTACATCCCCACTTCCGGAGGTAGTGTGCCGATGCGGTGCTGGCTAGCCTTTCGCTAGCTCTCGAGACGAGACGAATCACGAGAACACCCTCCAGCCCGCGAAGGAGCGAGCCGTATGAGCAGTCAGATCGACCACCTGCTGAACGAGACCCGGCGGTTCGCGCCGTCTGACGCGTTTGCCGAGAGCGCGGTCGGCCGCGCCGAGCTCTACCAGCGCGCCGCCGACGATCGTGAAGGCTTCTGGGCCGAGCAGGCTCGCGAGCTGCACTGGCACACACCGTTCACCGAGGTGCTCGATTGGTCCACTCCCCCGTTCGCGAAGTGGTTCGCGGATGGCGAGCTCAACGTGGCTTACAACTGCCTCGATCGCCATGTCGAGGCGGGCAACGGCGACCGCGTCGCGCTGCTGTGGGAGGGTGAACCCGGCGACTCGCGCCGCGTCACGTACGCCGAACTGACCGACGAGGTCAAGCGCGTCGCCAACGTCCTCGAGGGTCTCGGGGTCGGCGAGGGCGACCGCGTCGCGATCTACCTGCCGATGATCCCCGAGGCGGTAGCCGCGATGCTCGCCGTGGCGAGGATCGGCGCGATCCACTCTGTCGTCTTCGGCGGCTTCTCAGCCGACAGCCTGCGGGCGCGGATCGACGACGCCGGGGCAAAGGTCGTCATCACCGCTGACGGCGGCTACCGCAAGGGCAAGGTGTCAGCCCTCAAGCCCGCGGTGGATGCCGCGCTCAGTGACCGCGGGGCCGGAGAACAGGAGACGGTCGAGCACGTGCTGGTCGTCCGCCGCGGCGAGAACACCGTCGACTGGACCGACGGCCGCGACATCTGGTGGCATGAGGCGGTGCCGGCGGCATCCGTCGACCACGAAGCCAAGCCGTTCCCGGCCGAAAATCCCCTCTTCATCCTCTATACGTCCGGCACGACCGGAAAGCCCAAGGGGATCCTGCACACCTCCGGCGGCTACCTCACGCAGACAGCGTTCACGAACCGCGTCGTCCACGATCTGCACCCCGAAACCGACGTGTACTGGTGCACGGCCGACATCGGATGGATCACCGGCCACAGCTACGTCACCTACGGGCCGCTGGCCAACGGTGCGACGCAGGTGCTCTATGAAGGAACCCCCGACAGCCCGCATCCGGCCCGCTGGTGGGAGCTTGTCGAGAAGTACGGCGTGACGATCCTCTATACAGCGCCCACCGCCATCCGGTCGTTCATGAAGATCGGTCGCACCGCGGTGCAGAAGTTCGATCTGTCCAGCATCCGCCTGCTCGGTTCGGTCGGTGAGCCCATCAACCCCGAGGCCTGGATGTGGTACCGCGAGGTCATCGGCGGGGATGCCGCACCGATCGTGGACACGTGGTGGCAGACCGAGACCGGCGCGATCATGATCTCGGCGCTGCCCGGGGTCACCGAGACCAAGCCCGGCAGCGCGCAGGTCCCCCTTCCCGGGATCGGCGTGGATGTCGTCGACGAGGCCGGCGAACACGTCGGCAACGGCAACGGCGGACTGCTCGTGCTCACCGAGCCGTGGCCGAGCATGCTGCGGGGAATCTGGGGCGATCCCGAGCGTTTCGTCGAGACCTATTGGGAGAAGTTCCGCGACCAGGGCTACTACTTCGCCGGCGACGGCGCACGACTGGACGAGGACGGCGACGTGTGGCTGCTCGGCCGCGTGGATGACGTCATGAACGTCTCGGGTCACCGACTCTCGACCGCCGAGATCGAGTCGGCGCTCGTCGCGCACGAGGCGACAGCCGAAGCCGCCGTCGTCGGGGCATCCGATGAGACCACCGGCCAGGCTGTGGTTGCGTTCGTCATCCTCAAAGAGAGCTTCCTGAAGGCGCACTCTCCGGAGGGACTTGCGGCGCAGCTGCGGAGCTGGGTTGCCGAACAGATCGGCCCGATCGCCCGCCCGCGCGACATCTACATCGTCGGCGAGCTTCCGAAGACCCGCTCGGGCAAGATCATGCGGCGCCTGCTGCGCGATGTCGCGGAGGGTCGCGAGGTCGGTGACACCACAACCCTCGCCGACACTGCGGTCATGTCGGTGATCTCCGCGCAGGTGCGCTGAGTTCCGGCATCCGTCGGCATCCGTCCTGTAGGCAAAATCCGCGCGGTAGGACGCTTCAGAACCGAATCGTCCTCCCCCGCGGAGAGTTCCTACGCTCGTGCGCGCGGCGTGCGGTCGAGACGGATGCCTAGACGCCCGCCTGCAGCCGGATGCCGGCCAGCAACAGATCCAGTCCCGCGCGAAACTGAACGCGGTCGGTGTGCTCGGCAAACTCGTCGACGATGTGGTGGATGAAGGGGAACTCGCCCTCATCCAGTGCGCGCCAGTCCGCGGTCGCGCGTTCGAGATACTCCTGCCGAGTCAGCTCACCCGACAGGACCTCCTCGGGTAGTTCGTGGCCCATGTCAGCCGCGACGCCGATGACGAAGCCCACGATGGCGGATGTCGCATTGAACCTCTGCGTCGCAGTGAGCGGCAATCGCAGCGTCTGTTCCCCGATCTTCTCGTAGAGCCGGAGCGAATGCGGTTGCGTCCCGGTGTCCCGGAGCGCATAGGCGCCAAGCCACGGGCGATCGACAATGGCGTCGAACAAGGCGATGGCGATCGCGCGGATGTCATCGATCGGATCTTCGTCACCCACGTCCTGGACGGATGCGAACACTCCCGCCAGCACGGAGTCGGCCGCCATATCCAGAAGCTCATCCCGGCCGGAAACGTACCAGTAAATGCTCGCCGGCCCGCCGCCGAGTCGCGCCGCGAGGGCACGAATCGTGAGACCCGCGACTCCTGACTCATCAAGAAGCGCTACCGCCTCTGCGAGCACGGAGTCCAGTGAATGAGAAGCCCGCGTCCGGCCCCGACCAGGTGCCGCACCGGGATCGGCGATCGGTTCGTTGCGAGTCGGCATGCCCCCATCAGACCACAGCGGCCGCACATCTTGCGGAACATCGAACATTGTTCTATCGTATCGAACGTTGTTCGGTAATCGAACATCGTTCGAGGAAGGATCCCGACATGAGTACGTCGATTGCTCCAGCTCGGCGTCGCGTCTATCCGTCGCTCACGGCGGCGTGGCTGCCGCTGGGCGCGCTCTGCCTCGCGTTCTTCGTCGAGATGGTCGACAACACCCTGATGTCCATTGCGCTCCCGACGATCGGTCGAGATCTCGGCGGCGACACCACTTCTCTGCAATGGGTCAGCGGAGCCTACTCACTCACATTCGGAGGGCTCCTTCTCACCGCCGGCTCCATCGCCGACCGGTTCGGGCGACGACGCGTGCTGCAGATCGGACTGGCGGCATTCGGCATCCTGAGTCTCGGCGTCCTCGTGGTGAGCACGACGGGCCAACTCATTGCGCTCCGCGCGGCGCTGGGCATCGCGGCAGCCGCCATGGCACCCATCACCAACTCCCTTGTCTTCCGGCTCTTCGACGATGACACGCTGCGCATGCGGGCGATGACGATCATGATCGTTGTCGGCATGTCGGGCTTCGTGCTCGGACCCCTCCTCGGCGGAACGGTGCTCACCCACTTCTCCTGGCACTGGCTGCTGTTGGTGAACGCGCCGATCGCGCTACTCGCCGCGATCGGCGTGCATTTCGGGGTTGCCCCCGACCGCGCCGACGGACTCACCCGCGACCGGCTGGACATCGCCGGCGCGGTGCTCAGCATCCTCACGATCGGGCTCGCCTGCTACACGTTCACGAGCGCCGTAGAGAACGGGTGGTCCTCGCCGCTCACGATCGGTGCGATCGTCGGAGCGGCTCTCGGACTGGTCGGCTTCATCTGGCGTGAACGCACCGCTACCGCCCCGATGCTCGACCTGTCGCTGTTTCGCAACGGAACCGTCCGGGGCTCGACCATTGCGCAGGTCGGCACATCCATCGCGATGACCGGTGTGATGTTCACGCTCATCCTGCACTTCCAATACGCGTGGGGATGGAGCCCCATGCAAGCAGGGTTCGCCAACCTCCCGATCATCACCACGATGTTCGCGGCAACACCGATCTCGGAAGGCCTTGCCAGCCGATTCGGCCACCGCATCGCTGCCTTCGTCGGAGCGATCTTCATCGTCATCGGCCTGCTGGCGATGGCGTGGGGCGTGGAGCACGGCTACCTTGCCATCGCGGTCGCGATGGTCGTCATGACGATAGGCCTGCGCACCGTCATGACGATCTGCGCGGTAGCGCTCGTCGGAGCCATGCCCGAGAACCGGACCTCCATGGGCGCCGCGCTCAACGACACCGCCCAGGAGGTCGGGACGAGCGTCGGAACAGCGGTCGTCGGGACGCTCATCGCCGTGCTGGTGACGACAATGCTGCCGGACGGCGTGTGGAGCCCGGAACTCGTGGCCTCCTACTTCGCCGGCGAGCGCACGATCTTCATCGTGCTCGCCGTGGCAGTCGGCATCCTGTCCATCTGGGGATCTCTCACGCTGACGAACTCACGGGACGTGGACGAGCACCCTGCTCCCGCCGAGGCGGCGCCCTGAGACCGTGTTCGCAAGGTACGCAAAATCCGCGGGGTAGGACGCTTCAAAACCGAATCGTCCTACCCCGCGGATAGTTCCTACGCTCGTGAGGTCAGCGCGCCGCGCGAGAGCGCTCGCTCGTACGCCTCAGGCGAGGGTGAAGATGACCTCGACCTCGACGGGGCTGTCCAGCGGCAGCACGGGAACACCGACCGCGGAGCGCGCGTGGCGGCCGGCGTCGCCGAAGACCTCGCCGAGCACCTCGCTCGCCCCGTTGATGACGCCCGGCTGGCCCGTGAACTCCGGAACGGATGCCACGAATCCGGTCACCTTGAGCACGCCGGTGAGCTTGTCCACGCCGCCCGCGGCATCCGCGGCGGCAGCGATCGCGTTGAGCGCACACTGCCGTGCATAGGATGCGGCATCCGCCGCCGGTACGAGACCGTGGCCGTCGCCGACCTTGCCGGTGGCCGGCAGCGCGCCCGACACGAACGGCAACTGTCCGGCGGTGTAGACGAGGTCACCGTGGACCTTTGCCGGGATGTATGCGGCAACCGGCGGTGCAATCTCCGGAAGGTCAATACCGAGCTCTGCGAGGCGGGCGGAAAGGCTCATCGAGTCATTCTCCGAACTGTTGGGCGGCAGTGGCTGCCGCATCGAGACCGGCGTTGGCTGCACCGCCGCCGGTGGGACGTTTGAAGTATCCGACGAGGCCACCCTCGGGGCCGGGCACGACCTGCACGAGCTCCCACCCCTGCTTGCCCCAGTTGTTGAGGATGGCTGCCGTGTTGTGGATCAGCAGCGGCGTGGTCATGTACTCCCACGTGATCATCGGGGCTCCCGGAGTGGTCGGTGAGGGCGAGGGAACGGGTGCTTCCCTCGCGCCGCGATCTCGCGGGCGCGCGCGAGGCTGTCGAGCCTTCGCACAGGAAGCTCCCTTAGCATCAAGCCTATGCCTGAAACGAAACGAACGGCGGGCGGCGTGCTCGGCGGCCTCCTCGGCGTGGTCGGCCTCAGCACCGTTGCGGGAGTCCTCGTCGCTGCCACCGTGACGCCGGCGATCGCACTGTCTGGCGCCGCGGCATCCAGCGCGATCACGCTCTTCGACAATCTTCCCAGCGCGCTCGAGATCGACGAGCTGATGCTGCCGACGACCTTCTATTGGATGAACCCCGACACGGGTGAGTACGAGGTCATGACGCAGTTCTACGATCAGAACCGCGATCCGGTGGCCTTCGATGAGGTTGCCCCCGTCATGTACGACGCGATCCTCTCGAGCGAAGACAAGAACTTCTACTCGCACGGCGGAATCGACCTCGTCGGCACCGCCCGAGCCGTCATCGGGGGTGGCTCGCAGGGTGGTGGATCCTCCATCAGCCAGCAGTACGTCAAGAACATCCTCATCCAGAAGTGTGAGGCCGAGGTCGGAACCGGCGAGACCGCCGACATGACGCAGGAAGAGAAGGATGCCGCGAAGGACGCGTGTTTCACGGACGCGACCGTCGCCAGCGGCACCGAGGGGTACCAGCGGAAGCTGCAGGAGATGCGGTACGCGATCGCCCTCGAGCAGAAGTACTCGAAGGACGAGATCCTGCTGGGCTACCTCAATATCGCCAACTTCGGCGGTCAGAACTACGGCATCGGCGCCGCTGCGCACTACTACTTCGGCGTCGACGCCGCGAACCTGACCCTCGGACAGGCCGCAGCGCTCGCCGGCATGGTGCAGACACCGAACCTCTACCGCATCGACCGACCGGACGGCTCGTGGACCGACAAAGACGGCAACCCGATCAACGGCGCGGCCGACGGATACTCCCTGACGAAGGAACGTCAGGAATACGTTCTCGGCCGGATGCTCACCGACGGCAAGATCACCCAGGAAGAGTACGACGCTGCCATCGCTGAACCGATCACGCCGGTCATCACCCCCGCTGACACCGGCTGCGGCATCGTGCCTGGAAAAGCCGCGTACTTCTGCCAGTACGTGCGCGGAATCATGGAGAACGACGAGGCCTTCGGCGCGACCCGGGAGGACCGCACGAAGCTCCTCAAGCAGGGCGGCCTCAACGTCTACCTGACGATCGACAAGCGCCTGCAACAAGCCGCCGAACAGGCCATGGTTGACAACGTGCCCTCGTCCATCGACGGGTACACGAATGACGACACGGGGCGCCTGGGCGCTGCGACCACCAGTATCGAGACGAAGACCGGCCGCATCCTCGAGATCACGCAGAACACCAACTTCAGCGAGACGATCAAGGACGACCCGAACTTCTCGTCGCTCGTGTACGCCGGCAACATAAAGTACGGCGGCTCCAACGGATTCGAGGGCGGGTCGACCTTCAAGGTCTTCACCCTGCTCGAGTGGCTCCAGGAGGGCCACTCCGTCAACGAGGTGATCAACGGGCGCGCGCAGATCTTCAAGAACTTCCGCAACAGCTGCACCGGCGATATCTCCAACAATGCGCTCATTCAGAACTTCGCGAAGAACCCCGGCTATGTGGGAACGCCGATGCGGTTCACCTCAGACTCCCTGAACACGGGCTTCCTCGCGATGGCCTCGAAGCTGGATCTCTGCGGTATCCAGAACACCGCCGAGAAGATGGGTGTCCGACTCGGAGACGGCAGTGTGGTTCCGGTCGAGGTGCCGTTCCAGATTCTCGGGTCGAACGCTATTCCGCCGATCGATGTCGCCGCTGCGTACGCGACGATCGCGAACAACGGCGTCTACTGCACGCCGAAGGCTATCGATCGCATCACTGACGCCAACGGCAACGAGGTCGCCCTTCCCGAGGCATCCTGCACGCAGGTGCTCGAACCGAATATCGCCGCAACAGCCGCCTACGCGCTGCAGGGCGTCATGAACAACGGTTCGGGCCGCGCATCCAACCCGTACGACGGAACACCGCTGCTCGGCAAGACAGGTACCCACGAGGCAAAGCAGACGTGGCTTGTCGCATCGAGCACGAACGTCACGACCGCTGTCTGGGTTGGCAACTCGCAGGGCTACGCGAACGTCGACCGGTGGCCGTGGAACCACCTCTACACGCGACACTCGGTAGCACGACCGATCCTGGCTGCCGCCGACGCACTGTACGGTGGCGACGGGTTCCCCGCTCCGGATCCGAACCTCACCAAGACCGTGCTCTACGACCTTCCGAGCGTCCTCGGTAAGAGCATCGACGAAGCAACCAAGGTGCTCGAGGATGCCGGATTCGAAGTCATCGTCGGCGACGCCGTCGACTCCACCGAGGGTGCCGGAATCGTCGCTCAGCAGGACCCCGCCGGCGGCAAGGTCCCGGGCGGCACAACCGTCACGATCCGGCCGAGCAATGGCCAAGGCGTGATCATCCCCGCCGTCAGCGGTTCGGTCGAGCAGGCACGAAACACGTTGCAGGGCGCGGGGTTGAACGTCACCGGCGGCACGTGCAATAACCCGGCGGCAACGGCCACCGTGACGGGCACGAGTCCCGGCGCGGGCACCATGGTCGGGCGTGGTTCTACCGTGAACATCAACGTGAATTGCGCGGCGCCACCGGCTCCCACACCGGCGCCCACGCCGTGAGTTCACCGCTCGGACGCACCGCCCTCACGACCCTCGGGGTTGTGGGGGCGGTCGGCGTCGGCACCGCCGTCTGGGGCATCGGTATCGAGCGTTACCTCTACACGGTGCGCCGTCATGACGTGCGCATTCTGCCGGCCGGGTCAACTCCGCTGCGGATCCTGCACATCTCCGACATCCATATGGCGCCGTGGCAGCATCGCAAGCAGCGTTGGCTCGCGGGACTCGCTGAGGAGCTCCGTCCTGACCTGATCGTGAACACCGGCGACAACCTGGGGCACGCTGAGGGGCTGACCGGTGTGCGCGCCGCCTTGGACCCGCTGCGCGGTATCCCGGGCGTCTACGTGCACGGTTCGAACGATCACGATGCCCCGCTCCCCCGCAATCCCCTCTTGTATTTCTCCGGCCCTTCTACCTCGGTACCCAAGCCCGAACGCCTCGACGTCGGAGCGCTCGACGATTATCTGCAGAGCGAGCTGGGCTGGCACGAACTCAACAACGCGGCAGCGTCCTTCACGGCGGACGACCGGCTGATTGCCGCGTTCGGCGTCAGCGACGCCCACCGCCACTGGGATCGGCTCGACGTGCTCCCGCCCCTCGTTGCCGACCTGGCCGCGCAGTCCCCCGCGCTCACGTTCGGCGTCAGCCACGCCCCGTACCGGCGCGTGCTCGACACGTTCACAGGGCTCGGCGCCGACATGATCTTCGCCGGCCACACGCACGGCGGCCAGGTGCGGATGCCGGGATTCGGCGCTCTGGTCGCCAACTGCGACATTCCCCTCGACCAGGCGCGGGGCCTGAGCACCTGGACGGCAGACGGCCGCTCTGTGCCGCTGAACGTCAGTGCCGGGGTGGGCCACTCGATCTACGCCCCGGTGCGCTTCGCGTGCCGCCCCGAGGTGTCGCTGCTCACCCTTACCGCGGTTGATACCCAGATCGCACCCGACGGCGGTTCGGGCAGCGAGCGCTGATCGGGTAGACTCGGAGGGTTGCCACGGGGTGTGGCGCAGCTTGGTAGCGCGCGTCGTTCGGGACGACGAGGCCGCAGGTTCAAATCCTGTCACCCCGACGCATTGTCTTGCGGGAGTCGACTACAGGTCGGCTCCCGCAAGACAATGATCGCGGTGGCTACCGGGCCCCCAGCGCCCGAGGCTCCGCACGACGCGAAGCGGCGTGTGGAGTGGCCCTGGGGCGCACCCCGACAATGCGCGATGGGGCGCACCCCGACCATGTAGCAAGATCGACCATGTAGATCTGACGGTGTCGTCGCCCCCTCCCGGAAGGATCCTGATGGCCACCCCTCCCCGCCTGGTCGCGTTCGACCTCGACGACACCCTGGCACCCTCCAAGAGCTCGATCGACCCGCGTATGGGCGATCTGCTCGTGGCCCTCGCCGAGCGCGTCGATGTGGCGATCATCTCGGGCGGGCAGCTCGCGCAGTTCACGATGCAGGTCGTCGACCGTCTTCCCGAGACCTCCGCCGACACACTCGCGCGGCTGCACCTGCTTCCGACCTGCGGGACGCAGTACTACCGGCTCGGGGCGGACGGCATCGACACGGTCTACGCGCACTCCCTGACCGACGACCAGAAGCAGCGTGCCCTCACCGCCGTCGAGGAAGAAGCCAAGCGTCTCGGGCTCTGGGAGTCCGAGCCCTGGGGTGAGATCCTCGAAGACCGCGGCTCGCAGATCACGTTCTCAGCGCTCGGTCAGCAGGCGCCCGTTGACGCCAAGATGACCTGGGACCCGACCGGCGAGAAGAAGAACACGCTCCGGGCGGCGGTCGCCGCTCGCCTGCCCGACCTCGAGGTGCGCTCCGGCGGGTCGACCTCGGTCGACATCACCGCGCGGGGGATCGACAAGGCCTACGGGATGCGCCAGCTCGCCGATCAGACCGGCATCCCGCTCGATGACATGCTCTTTGTCGGCGACCGCCTCGATCCGGACGGGAACGACTACCCGGTCTTGGCGATCGGCGTCGCCTGCCACGCTGTCGAGGGCTGGGAAGACACCGCCGAGTTCCTCGAGGGGTTCATCCCGACGCTGCCTACTCCGTCGGAGCGGTGACCGTCGCGTAATACCCGCGGATGTGGTCGTTCACGGCCGCGCGGGCGGCGTCAGCCTGTCCCTGCCCGATGAGGTCGACGATGCGGTGATGCTCGTGCCGCAGGCGGGCCGCCGCGCCATCCCAGTCGGTGATTCGACGGATGCCGCGCGCCACATATCCTTCGATCGCGTCGCGCAGTCCGCCCATCATGGCCACGGTGACGCCGTTGCCCGCGGCCTCGGCGAGCGCCAGGTGAAGCTGGGCGTCGAGGGCGACGAACTCCGCCGGTGTCAGCGACTCGTCATCCATCGCCCCCAGCACGCGGTGCACGTCAGCGAGGTCGGCGTCGTCTGCGGCGGCGAGGTCTGACACGACCGCCGACTCGAGCGCGATACGGGTGTCGACGACATCGTCGATCGCGAAACTCTGCGCCGCCAGCTGCAGCCGTAGCAGGGCCGACATCCCGCCGGTCGGGGTGCCGATGATGATGGCACCGGCGGTGGGTCCCGAACCCGTGCCGGTACGGATCAGTCCCATGACTTCGAGCACCCGCAGCGCCTCACGAACGCTGGACCTGCCGACACCGAGGGTCGTCGCCAACTCGCGCTCGGGCGGCAGGCGGTCGCCGGGACCGAGTTCTCCGCTCATCAGATCACTCTCGATCCGATCGAGCACGATCCGCCAGGCCTTGGCCGGGCATCCGTCACAGGCACTCCTTCGTCCGCCTCAGGCTACCGAGTGGTCTGACCACCGCCAAACGCGCGCGCGGGATGACTGCGCGAAACCGTGCCTCCGACGCTAGCGTGGGGGCATGGATCCCCTGCTCATCGTCCTCGGCATCGCCGCCGCCGTCTCGGTCTTCTGCTGGGTCGCTTCGCTCATCACGAAGGACACGTCGTGGGTCGACCGGCTGTGGTCGGTCGTTCCGGCGGTCTACGTCTGGGTGTTCGCGATCGCGGCACTCGTGTCCGGCGAAGAAGCGACGCGGCTGATCGTCATGGCGATCCTCGTCACCGCGTGGGGTGCCCGCCTGACCTTCAACTTCGCCCGTAAGGGCGGCTACACCGGCATGGAGGACTATCGCTGGGCGATCCTGCGGGGCCGGATGGCACCCTGGCAGTTCCAGCTGTTCAACATCTTCTTCATCGTGCTGTACCAGAACGCGCTGCTCGTGCTGATCTCGCTGCCGGCGCTCATCGCGTGGCAGAACCCGACCCCCTTCACCGGGTGGGATGCCGCGTTCGCCGTGCTGTTCGCCCTGTTCCTGATCGGAGAGTTCATCGCCGATCAGCAGCAGTGGGACTTCCACAAGGCCAAGCAGGCAGCCGGCGGGACACTCGAGCCGGGCTTCCTCACGACCGGCCTGTGGCGCTACAGCCGTCACCCGAACTTCTTCTTCGAGCAGGCGCAGTGGTGGGCCCTCTACGGGCTGGGCGCGACAGCCGCCGTCACGGCGGGCGCGGGCCTGTGGGGCGGTGTCGTCAACTGGACGGTCATCGGAGCGGCGCTGCTGACCGTGCTGTTCATCGGCTCGACCGTGTTCACCGAGTCGATCTCGGCATCCAAGTACCCGGCCTACACGCAGTATCAGCGCACGACGTCAATGCTCGTGCCGCTGCCGACCCGGCAGCGCGCTGCGGAGGCTAACGCCTGAGGCGTGGCCTACGCCGGCGCCTCAGCGACTCAGCGACCGTCGATCCGGCCGCCGGATTCGCGGAGGTAGCACTCCGCGCACATGGACTCGTACGTGACCCGCTCGGTGGACAGTTCGTCGATGGCTACCTGATCGCCGCTGAAGACAAACCGCCCACCGACCAGACGCGCATTGAAGATCGCTTTGCGGCCGCAGCGGCAGATGGTCTTGAGTTCCTCGAGCGAGTGCGCGAGTTCGAGGAGACGTCTCGAGCCCGGGAACGCCTGCGTGCGGAAGTCGGTCCGGATGCCGTAGGCGAGCACCGGGACCCCGTCGAGCACCACGATTCGCAACAGATCATCGACCTGCTCGGGGGTGAGAAACTGCGCCTCATCGATGAGCAAGCAGGCGACATCCGTACGACGGCCATCGGCTTCGGGCACGAGCGCTTCGTTCTCCCGGCGCACCAGCTCACCGCGGTGGTGCGCGAACAACGCCCGAAGATCCGCAACCGGCGGGATGAGGAAGTCCACCGAACGGGTCACGCCGAGCCGGCTCGAGATGTGATCGGCTTCCTTCGTGTCGATCGCGGGCTTGGCCAACAGCACGTGCTGACCGCGCTCCTCGTAGTTATACGCCGCCTGCAGGAGAGCAGTCGACTTTCCGGAGTTCATCGCTCCGTAGCGGAAGTACAGCTTGGCCACGATCGATCTCAGCTCAGCGGAGGGGCGGCGATTACGCCTTCAGGGCGAGACTGCTCGCGGTGTGGGCGAGGCTCTGCCGCGCGGCATCCGGGTCGCCGTTGAGATGCCCCCCGTAGCTCGGAATGAGCTCACGAAGCGTGCCCTCCCAGTCCCCGATGCGGTCGGGGAAGCTCGACTTCAGGATGTTCAGCATGATCGACACCGCCGTCGAGGCACCCGGGGAGGCGCCGAGAAGACCGGCGATCGTGCCGTCGGCCGAGCTGACGACTTCGGTGCCGAACTGCAGCACGCCACCCTTGTCGGGATCCTTCTTCATGACCTGCGCCCGCTGACCGGCGTTCAGCAGGATCCAGTCATCGTCCTTGGCGGTGGGCATGAAGGTGCGGAGGCTGTCGACCTTGCGCTTCTTGCTCTTCAGCAACTCCCCGACGAGGTACCGGATGAGGCTCGGGTTATCGATCGCGACCTTCAGCATCGGCCACAGGTTGCCGGGGCGAACCTGGGCAATGATGTCGAAGATTGAGCCGCGCTTGAGGAACTTGGGACTGAACGTCGCGAACGGGCCGAACAGCAGCGAGGTCTCGCCGTCGACGACGCGGGTATCCAGGTGCGGCACCGACATGGGCGGCGCACCCACGGATGCCTGCGAGTACACCTTCGCGCGATGCTGCGCGACGAGGCTCGGGTTGCTCGTCTTCAGCCACTGCCCGCCGATGGGGAAGACCCCGTAACCCTTGATCTCGGGGATGCCGGACTTCTGCAGGAGCTTGATCGCCCATCCTCCCGCGCCGACGAACACGAAACGCGCTCGCGTCTTACCCGGCGTACGACCGACCTGGTTGCGCCACGACACCTCCCAGGTGCCGTCCTTGAGCTTCTTCAAGCCGGTCACCTGTCGGTCGGTCACGACCCGTCCGCCCCGATGCTGCAGGTTGTCGAACAGTTGCCGCGTGAGGGCGCCGAAGTCGACATCCGTGCCTGCGGGAACGCGGGTCGCCGCGAACGGCTCGTCGCTCGCGAGTCGCTTCTGCATGAGCAGCGGCGCCCACTGGTTGATGACGCGGGAGTCCTCGCTGTACTCGATCCCGGCAAAGAGCGGCTGCGTCTTCAGGGCCTCGTAGCGACTCTTCAGGTATGCGACATCCTTCTCGCCGCGCACGAAGGTCATGTGCGGGGTCGAGTTGATGAAAGTCGACGGTTCGTCCAGGATGCCGCGCTCGACCAGCGATGCCCAGAACTGGCGGCTGAGCTGGAACTGCTCGTTGATCGAGATCGCCTTGGCGGGGTCGACGCTGCCGTCGGCCGCTGCCGGCATGTAGTTGAGCTCACACAGAGCGGCGTGGCCCGTGCCGGCGTTGTTCCAGGCGTTCGAGCTCTCGAGGGCGACATCGCCCAGGCGCTCATACACCTCGATGGTCCAGTCGGGTTCGAGTTCGGAGATGAAGGTGCCCAGGGTGGCGCTCATCACACCGCCACCGATCAGCAGGACGTCGACGGGTTCGGTCACCGGATAAGTCTACGGGCGACCGAGCAGACGTCTCGACGTCAAGAGATCTCGGTACCTCAAACCTGCGAGCGCGGACGCCCGCCGATGCTCAGACGCCGGCGCCCAGGCGCGCAGCGACGAGCTCGGCGATCTGCACGGCGTTGAGCGCAGCCCCCTTGCGGAGGTTGTCGTTGCTGATGAACAGCACGAGGCCCTTGCCCTCGGGAGCCGACTGGTCGGCACGGATGCGTCCCACAAAACTCGGGTCCTTACCGGCGGCCTGCAGGGGGGTCGGCACCTCGTCGAGCCGGACACCGGGAGCGGCGGCCAGGAGCTCGCGAGCGCGCTCGGGCGTGATCTCACGCGCGAACTCGGCGTTGATGCTCAGCGAGTGGCCGGTGAACACGGGGACGCGCACACAGGTGCCCGCCACCCGGAGTTCGGGCAGCTCGAGGATCTTGCGGCTCTCGTTACGAAGCTTCTTCTCTTCGTCAGTCTCGTTGAGACCGTCATCGATGAGGTTGCCGGCGAAGGGGATGACATCGAACGCGATCGGTGCGACGTACTTTTCGGGCTGCGGGAAGTCCACCGCGGATCCGTCGTGGACGAGGCGCAACGTGTCGCCCTGCGCGAGGACGCCCTCCACCTGGCCGAGCAGTTCCTGCGCACCGGCAAGTCCCGAGCCGCTGACAGCCTGGTACGTCGAGACGATGAGGCGCTCGAGCCCGGCGTCGGCATCCAGCACCTTCAGCACCGGCATCGCAGCCATCGTCGTGCAGTTGGGGTTGGCGATGATGCCCTTGACAGCCTCGCCGATCGCGTGCGGGTTGACCTCGCTCACGACCAGCGGAACCTCGGGGTCCATCCGCCACGCGCTGGAGTTGTCGATCACGGTTGCGCCGGCGGCGGCGAAACGCGGCGCATGTGCGCGGCTTCCCGTCGCACCGGCCGAGAACAGGGCGATGTCGATGCCCGCGGGGTCGGCCGTCGCCACATCCTCGATGATGACGGTGTGACCGCCGAACTCGACCGCGCTGCCCGCGGATCGCGCGGTAGCGAACAGTCGAAGCTCACCGATCGGGAACGAGCGCTCCGCGAGAATCTCGCGCATGACGGTCCCGACCTGGCCGGTGGCGCCGACGACGGCGACGGAGAGTCCTGAATCGGAGATGCGGGTCATGGAGGTTCCTCGGAGATGAAAGCCTGTGCGGGCGGAGCGCCGAACCCGACGATTCTACCGAGCGCCGGGAGGATGGACGACGTGAGCTATCGGGACCTCGGACGCGAACTGTCCAACTGGGGTCGGTGGGGCACGGACGACGAGCTCGGAACACTCAACCTCGTGACCCCTGAGCGACGCATCGCCGCCGCGCGCAGCATCCGTCACGGCATCACGCTCGATCTGTCGCTGCCACTCGACGAGAACGGTCCCCAACGCGCGGTCGGCGCTCGCGGCAATCCCGTTCACGTGATGACACGGCTACCCGGCGCACCGGCGTTCCCCGGCGGCTTCCAGTACGTCGACGACGCCATGTTCCTCCACCTTCAGGCAGCGACGCAGGTAGATGCGCTGGCCCACGTCGCCTACGACGGGATGCTGTACAACGGAGTGACGCTGGACTCCATCACCGCGGCGGGTGCGTCGAGGCTGGGCGTGCAGAACCTTGCGGGGCATATCACCGGCAGGGGCGTACTCCTCGACATTCCGCGCTCGCAGCGACGGACCGCGCTCGATCCGCACGAGCCGATCACGAGTGAGGACCTCGAACGGGCTGAAGCATACGCGGGGGTGACGGTGGGTCCCGGAGACCTGCTCCTGATCCGCACCGGCTGGCTCGCGACGTTCACGGACCGCCGCGACCGAGAGACGTTCTTTTCATCCGAGCCGGGGCTGGCGCTGGAGACCGCGCGCTGGCTTCACGAGCGGGACATCGCGTTCGTCGGCGCCGACACCTGGGGAGTGGAGGTCGCACCCTCGAGGTCCGGCGACACGATGCCGCTCCACTGTGTCCTTATCCGCGACCTGGGAATGCCGCTCGGAGAGATGTTCGTCCTCGACGAGCTCGGCACGATGGCGCACCGACTCGGCCGGGCAGAATTCCATCTATCCTGCGCCACGTTGCAGGTAACGGGCGGAGTAGGTACGCCGGTGAGCCCGATCGTGACCTTCTGATCGAGCGCGCTAGCGGCCAGTGCCGGCGTAGACGGTGGCGGCGCTGTCGCCATCGAGCCCGTAGGCGGTGTGCACGACGCGGGCAGCCTCGGCGATATCGGAACCGCGGAGAACGACCGAGATTCGGATCTCGGAGGTCGAGATCATCTCGATGTTGATTCCGGAAACGCTCAGTGCCTCGAACAGCGTCGCTGAGACTCCGGAATGGGTCCGCATCCCGGCGCCAACCACCGAGAGCTTCCCGATCTGGTCGTCGTGAACGAGGCTCTCGAACCCGACCTCGCTCTGATCGGCAGCGAGCGCCTTCAGCGCCGGAGCGGCATCCTGCTTGGGAAGCGTGAAGGAAATGTCGGTGCGCCCGGTCGCGGCCGCCGACACGTTCTGCACGATCATGTCGACGTTCGCCCCCGACTTGGCGACGATCTTGAAGATCTCGGCGGCCTTACCGGGAACATCCGGAACGCCGATGACAGTGATCTTGGCCTGGCCGAGGTCGGTGGCAACCCCCGCGACGATGGGTTCTTCCATGGTGACTCCCTCCGGAGCATCGGGACGGGACTGACCCGGACCCAGGACGTAGGTGCCTTCGCTCGAGCTGAACGTCGAGCGGGCGTGGATGAGCACGCCGTGACGGCGCGCATATTCGACCGCGCGAATGTAGAGCACCTTCGCCCCGTTGGCCGCGAGCTCCAGCATCTCTTCGCTGGAGACGACATCGAGCTTGCGCGCCATCGGAACCACGCGCGGATCCGCGGTGAAGATGCCGTCCACGTCGCTGTAGATCTCGCAGACGTCTGCTTCGAGGGCGGCGGCGAGCGCAACGGCTGTCGTATCCGATCCGCCGCGGCCGAGGGTCGTGATGTCGCGGGTGTCGCGGTTGAAGCCCTGGAAGCCCGCAACGATGACGATCGCTCCCTCGTCGAGCGCCTCACGCAGTCGGATCGGTGTGACATCGACGATGCGGGCGGCGCCGTGCGTGGCATCCGTGATCATGCCCGCCTGGCTCCCCGTGAAGGAGCGCGCTTCGAATCCCATCGACGAGATCGCCATCGCCAGCAGCGCCATCGAAATCCGTTCGCCGCTCGAGAGGAGCATGTCAAGTTCGCGCGGCGCGGGAATCGGTGCGACCTGGCTAGCGAGATCGAGAAGCTCGTCGGTCGTGTCGCCCATCGCGCTGACAGCGACGACGACGTCGTGGCCGGCGCGGCGGGTGTCGACGATCCGCTTGGCGACGCGCTTGATGCTCTCGGCGTCGGCAACCGACGATCCGCCGTACTTCTGGACGATCAGCGCCACATGCAACTCCCGGGATGACAGGCTCGGATGCCGAACCCAGCGACCCATTCTACGGAGCCGCTCATGCCGACCACGCCATGAGCAGCGCACAGCGAACGCGCCGCCGCGCCCGCATAGGGTGGAGGGAGCCATCCGTGACGATCTGGGAGCCTCTCGCCATGCCACGCCGGCGCCGCCTACCGAATCCGTTCGGCCGATTGCTGCGCGCCCCCTCTGACCCGCATCCGGGCACCGAGGCGCTGCCGATCGTCGACGACGCGACCGCCGTGCGCATCCTCGACCTTGCCGTGCGCCTGGGCGAGACGATGCTGGTCACGGGAGCCCCGGCATCCGAAGTGACCTTCGCAATCGTGCGCGCAGCCGAAGCGTTCGGGCTCCACCCCGTGCACATCGACGTCACCTACAACTCGATCACGGCGGCCTACCACCGCAGCGGCGAAGATCGACCGATCACCCTGCTGCGCGTCGTGCGAGCTGCAGCCCCCGACTACGAGAAGTTGCTGCGCCTGCAGGCCCTGTTGAGCGAGATCACGGCCGGACTTCCGCTGACGGACGCCCGCGCCCGCCTCACCGAGATCAGACGCACGCCCTTCTCTCATCGACCGATCGTCGTCATCGCGGCGCAGGGCCTGCTCGCCGTCGGCGTCGCCGTCATGTTCGGCGGCAACCCCGTCGTGACGGTGCTCGCGTTCTTCGCCGCCGCCCTGGCCGCGCTCACGCAACTCGGCCTCTCTCGGGCGCGCGTGCCGTTCTTTTTCAGTCAGATCACCGCCGCGGCAGTCCTCACCCTGTTCGCCTCACTCGCCCCCGCCCTCGCGGCAACCGGGCTGCCGGGGGCCGCCGAGGCACGCCCCTCGGTCGTCGTCGCCTCGGCGATCGTCCTGATGCTCGCGGGGCTCACCGTCGTCGGCGCCGCCCAGGACGCGATCGACGGGTTCGCACTGACGGCCTCTGGACGCATCCTCGAGCTGATGACCCAGACCCTCGGCGTTGTCATCGGCATTCTGGTGGGACTCCAGGTCGCGAGCCTCGTGGGCCTCGCCGTCGATCCCCCAGCGAGGCCCTCCCCCTGGGCGCCGTCCCGCTGCAGTTCCTGGGAGCGGCACTGATCGCTGTCTCGGTCGCGGTCATCAACGGCTCGGGGATGCGGATCATCCTTGTCAGTGCGGCGCTGAGCGTGGCGGCGTGGACGGCCTACCTTCTCGCCACGCTCATCGGTCTGGACACCGCGGCAGCGAGCGGCGTCGGGGCCCTCGCGGGCAGCTTCATCGGAATCCTGCTGGCCTACCGGCTGCACGTGCCGTCGGTCGCCGTGACCGCGGCGGCCATCCTGCCGATGGTCCCCGGCGCCATGGTCTTCCGCGGCCTGCTCACGCTCGTGCAGTCGGGTGAGGACCCGGCTCACATGCTCATCGGCTTCGGAACTCTCGTGAACGCAGGGGTGATCGGTGTGGCCCTCGCCGTTGGCGCGTCACTGGGTATCTATCTCGGCCAACCGGTGCGGGCGACGCTCACCAGCGTCATGAACGCTCGCGCACGCTTCCGCCTCTGACTGCTCCCGTGCACGGCGCCGCCCCGGGCTCAGACCGAGCGGCGCCCCTCGAACGCACGGCCGAGCGTGACTTCGTCGGCGTACTCGAGGTCACCGCCGACCGGCAGACCCGAGGCGAGTCTGGTCACCGTGATCTGCAGAGTGTGCAACAGGCGTGACAGGTAGGTCGCGGTTGCCTCACCCTCGAGGTTGGGGTTGGTGGCGAGGATGACTTCCTGCACGGTGCCGTCGGCCAAGCGCTGCATGAGCGGAGCGATGCGCAGGTCGTCGGGGCCGATGCCCGCGATGGGGCTGATCGCACCGCCGAGGACGTGGTACAGACCACGGAACTCACGGGTCCGCTCGATCGCCGAGACGTCCTTCGCATCCTCCACGACGCAGATCAGCGTCTGGTTGCGGCGGGGGTCGCGGCAGATTGCGCACCGATCCTGCTCCGACACGTTGCCGCAGATCTCGCAGAACCGAACCTTCTCGCGTACCTCGGCGAGCAGTTGCGAGAGTCGCGACACATCGAAAGTCGGGGTCTGCAGGATGTGGAAGGTGATCCGCTGCGCCGACTTGGGTCCGATCCCGGGAAGGCGACCGAACTCGTCGATGAGGTCTTGGACGATGCCGTCGTACATGCTCAGCCGAACCTCGTGGCAGACGCGTGCGGTTCCTCACGGATGAATCGCGCCCCCAGCAGCTGCCGTACAACCGCCTCGCCGTAGCGCTGGGCCCCGTCGGGGGCACGCGCGATCCGCTGCGCGATGACCGGCGCCTGATCGGGAGCGACATCCAGATCCATGGGCTCGGCGTCATCGTCGTCGGCTGGCGGCTCGTCGGCGGTGATGACTTCCCCCTCGCGGGGAGTCGGAAGATGTGCGCCGAAACCGGCCGGCGCATCTTCGGGTTCGTCGTCGACAGCGAGAGAGGGCGCGAGAACCGCGGTCGGAGCCTCGGATGACGGGATCGGGGCAACCGCCCAGTCCGTCACGGCGGGAGCCGCGGACGCGGCTGTCGTTCCCCCACGCGGCTGCGTACCTGCGCTACCGCGGGGCTGCGTACCTGCGCTCCCGCGGGGCTGTGCATCTGCGCTCCCGCGGGGCTGTGCATCTGCGCTCCCGCTCCCTGCAGCCGCGCCTCCGCGAGACTGGGGCGCGGGGGGTGGTCCGGCAGGACCCGATCCGCCGCCCGGTCCGTCGTCCGAGGGGTCCGCCGAGCCCGGGGCGCCAGACGCGGGGTCGTGCTTCGCGAGATACTTCACCCGGATCCCGAGAACCCGCTTGATCGCCGTGCGAAGATCCTCGCTCGGTCCGGCGCCGGCAAGAAGATGCTTGAACTTGGCGACGTCGGACGCGTTCGCAAAGGTGAGGGTTAGGACATCACCGGAGAAATCGGCAACTGTCGCGACCGACACCAGCAGCCACGACGAGCGGCTGATGCCCTCAAGCGCGGCGAGCACCGCGGCCCACCGCTCACGCACGAGATCGAGCGTCACGGGCTCGGTCGGCGGCTCGGGCACCGGCTCGGCAGCCGGAGCACTGGCCTCCGGGGCAGGAGCGGGAGTGCTCACGGCGGCGGGAGCCGGAGCAGCGGCGGGAGGCGTGGGAGCCGGAGTGGTCGCGGCAGCCGGACCGGGAGTGGTCGCAGCAGCCGTGGCGGCCGAAGCAGGAGCAGCAACGGCAACCGGCGCTCCGCTGGCAACCGGCGCCGCGGGCTCCAGCGCGAGAACGCGCGCGCACATCAGCTCGAGCTGCAGTCGCGGTGACGTGGCTCCGGTCATCTCGTCGAGCGCGGCGACGACGACATCCGCTGAGCGAGAGAGTCGCTGCGCGCCGAACCGGTCGGCCTGCGCGGCCATGCGCTGCAGGTCCTCGGGTGAGGCACCGCGCAAGACTGCCGCGGCACCGTCCCCGGTCGCGGCCACGACGATGAGATCGCGCAGGCGCTCGAGGAGATCATCGACGAACCGGCGTGGGTCCTGACCGGTCTGCACGACACGGTCCACAGCGGCGAACACGGCACCCGCGTCGGATGTCGCGAGGGCGTCGACGATCTCGTCGAGAAGCTCGGCGTGCGTGTACCCGAGAAGCGCAACAGCGCGCTCATAGGTGACAGCGCCCTCCGAGCCCGCGATGAGCTGATCGAGCAGCGACAGCGTGTCCCTCGGAGAACCGCCGCCGGCGCGCACAACCAGGGGCAGCACGCCGGGGTCGACAACAACGCCCTCGCTCTCGCACAACGACCCGACGTATTCGAGCATCGCTGCCGGCGGCACCAGGCGGAACGGATAGTGGTGCGTCCGCGAACGGATCGTGCCGATGACCTTCTCGGGCTCGGTCGTCGCGAAGATGAACTTGACGTGATCGGGCGGCTCTTCGACGAGCTTGAGCAGCGCGTTGAAGCCCTGGGGCGTCACCATGTGCGCTTCGTCGAGGATGAAGATCTTGAACCGGTCGCGCGCGGGAGCGAAGACCGCACGCTCGCGCAGATCGCGCGCGTCATCGACACCGTTGTGGCTGGCCGCGTCGATCTCGACGACATCCAACGACCCCCCGCCGCCGCGTCCGAGCTCGATGCAGCTTTCGCACTCGCCGCACGGCGTATCCGTCGGTCCCTGGGCACAATTCAGGCACCGGGCGAGAATGCGCGCCGAGGTCGTCTTGCCGCACCCACGGGGTCCGGAGAACAGGTAGGCGTGCCCGACGCGATCGCCCCGCAGCGCGGTCATGAGCGGCTCGGTGACCTGACTCTGCCCGATCATCTCGCCGAACGCCTCGGGGCGGTACCGGCGGTACAGGGCGGTGGTCATTCACCCAGCCTAGAGCGTGGTCACGACATCGGGTCAGCGGCCTGCGGCAGCTGCTCGGGCACGTTCTCCGAGGCCTCAGGGGAACCCACGATCGGGATCGAGGTGGTGACAACCGGCACGGATGCCGACAGCAGCGACCCGTCGTCACGAGTGACGTCCGCGAACTGGCGAATCGAGGGACGTCCGGGAATCACGGGGCCCTGATCGGCAAGCGGGATCATGAGCTCCTGCTCGGGGTCCACGACGTACCGAGCACCGCGCACGGCGAACTCGACGGCCTCGCCCGGGCCTGCGGCAACCCACATCCGATCCCGGCCAATCGTGACCTGGAGCCGGGTGCCCTTCCAGTGGAGAGTGAACGACAGCTCCGGCCAGTCGACGGGCAACCGCGGATCGAACGTCAGCTCACCGAAATGGTCACGCATTCCGCCGAACCCGCTGACCAACGCCGTCCAGACACCACCGGCCGAGGCGACGTGAACGCCGTCCGAGGCGTTATGGTGCAGGTCGCCGAGGTCAACGTAGATCGACTCGAGGAAGTACTTCAGCGCGAGATCCTGGTAGCCGACCTCTGCGGCAAGGATCGACTGCACGACGGCTGACAGCGTGGAGTCACCCGTCGTCAGCGGATCGTAGTACTCGAAGTCGGCGAGCTTCTCTTCGGTCGTGAAGTGATTGCCCTGCAGAAACAGCGCCAGCACGACATCCGCTTGCTTGAGCACCTGGTAGCGGTAGATCACGAGCGGGTGGAAGTGCAGCAGCAGTGGCCGCTGATCGGACGAGGTGTTCTCGAGGTCCCAGACTTCCTTCTCGAGGAAGACAGCATCCTGCGGATGGATGCCGAACGCATCGCTGAACGGGATGTTCATCGCCTCGGCAGCGGCCTCCCAGTCTTCGACCTCGTGCTCCCCAGACCGAGGCGATCCACCATGAGGCGGTACTCCTCCGGAGCGTCCAGGGCCATGTCCCGGAGGGTGTGAGCGGCAAAGCGCAGGTTGAACCGCGCCATGACGTTCGTGAAGAGGTTGTCGTTGACAACCGTGGTGTACTCGTCGGGGCCGGTGACCCCGTGGATGTGGAACGAACGCTCCGAGTCCACCTCGTTCTCACGCCAGAACCCGAGGCTCGCCCACATCCGGGCGGTCTCGACGGCGATGTCGACCCCCTCGCGGTAGAGGAACTCGGTGTCTCCGGAGGAGCGCACATACTTCGCCAGCGCAAAGCTCACGTCGGCATTGATGTGGTACTGCGCGGTACCGGCGGCGTAGTAGGCCGAGGCCTCTTCGCCGTTGATCGTGCGCCACGGGAACAGCACCCCGGCCTCGTTGAGCTGCCGAGCCCTCCGTCGCGCCGCCGGAAGCATGAGGTACCGCATCCGCAGCGCGTTTCGCGCCCACTGCGGGGTTGTGTACGCGAGGAAGGGCAGGACGTAGATCTCGGTGTCCCAGAAGTAGTGACCTGAGTACCCCGATCCCGATACACCTTTGGCGGGAACCCCGAGTCCGTCAGCGCGCGCGGCGGCCTGTGCCAGCTGGAACAGACACCAGTGCGTCGCCTGCTGCAGGTCTTCGTGCCCGCCGATGCGGACGTCCGAACGCTCCCAGAACGCATCGAGCCACTCACGCTGCCGCACGAAGAACGTATCGACACCCTCGGCTCGAGCCCGGTCGAGGGTCCGCCGACAACGGTCCACGAGCTCGCGCGACGGAACGCCTCGCGAGGTGTGGTAGCTCACGAGCTTGGTGACCGTGACCGGCTTACCCGCTTTGGCCCGGACGCGGAACACGTTCTTGGCGATGTCGGGCTCGATGAGGGTGCGCGGGTCGTACTCGTTGTCGGTGTCGATGATGTGATCGGCCACGACCGCGATCGTCATCTCGGACGAGGTCGCCTTGTACGCGAGCGCGGACCGCATACCGTCCTGCCAGTACTCCTGAGGTTGCAGGACACGTTCGTTGATCCGCTCCGCGCGGCGCGGGTCGAACCCCGCCTTCTTGGGGGCCACCGGCGTGCCGCCGTAGACGTCTTCGCCATCTTGCCGGTTGATGATCTGGCAGCTGATCGTGACGGGAGCGTCGGAGTTGAGCACCGTGACGGTCTGCCGCAGGATCGCGAGGTGCTTCTCTTCGAACGAGACGAGGCGCTCATCCTCGACGAGGACCTCCTTGCCCGACGGGGTGACCCAGTGGATGCGGCGACGCATGACGCCGTCGCGCATGTCGAGCACGCGCTCGTACTCGCGCACGTCGGCGATATCGAGCGAGAGCGGCTCGTCGTCGACGTAGACCCGCATGATCTTGGCATCCGGGGCGTTGATGATGGTCTGGCCGACCTCGGCGAAGCCGAACGCCTGCTCGGCATGCCGAATCGGGAAGACCTCGTGGAAGCCGTTGATGAAGGTGCCGTGCTCGTGCGCGTGCCGGCCTTCGGGATTGTTGCCACGCAGTCCGAGATAGCCGTTGCCGACGGCGAAGAGCGTCTCGGAGACACCGACCTCGTCGTGCGAATAGCTCGTCTCGACAAGCCGCCACGGGTCGACGGGATAGCGGTCGCGATCGATCACGCGGACTCCTCCTTTTCGGGCGCGGGAGCAGCGGTACGGATGCCGGCACCATCGCCGGCCAGGAACTCGTCGAGGTCAGCGACGACGACGTGCGCGCCTGCGTCTCGGAGAACCTCAGCCCCGACGCCGCGGTCGACGCCGACGACGAGGGCGAAGCCTCCCGCCGCCGCCGAACGCACTCCCGACAGGGCGTCTTCGACTGCCGCACTGGATGCAGGCTCGACGCCGAGCATCGCGGCGGCCTCGACGAACACGTCGGGGGCCGGTTTGGATGCCAGCCCGTCGCGCTCGGCGATGACGCCGTCCATGATCACCTCGAAACGGTCGATGATCCCCGCGGCGGTGAGGACCTCCCGCGCGTTCTTGGAACTGGAGACCACGGCGATCCGGGTCCCGGCATCCCGCAGCACGTCAAGCAGTGCGAGCGAACCCGGATAGGGCGCGATGCCTTCGCTGCGCAGCACGCTCTCGAAGACTGCGTTCTTGCGGTTGCCAATGCCGCACACGGTATCGAGCTCCGGCGCGTCAGTGGGCTCGCCCCAGGGAACCTCGACGTCGCGGCTCCACAGCAGGCTCGCGACGCCGTCGTAGCGCTTCTTGCCGTCGAGGTGCTCGAAGTAGTCGCGCTCGGTATATGCGGGCGTGATGTCCCACGCCGCGAAGAGCTTCTCGAACATCACCTGCCACGCGTGCATGTGCACTTCGGCGGTCGGGGTCAGCACCCCGTCCAGATCGAAGAGCACCGCATCGAAGGCGGTGAGATCGGGAAGAGCGTCGGCCACAGGAAACCTCCTGGCGGGTGGGGGTGTCACAAGCGTTTGCACGAAGCGAGCGCGCAGGGTCGGGTACGGCTGACGCCGTGGTGCAAGCGTAGTAGTTCGGCCGTGCCCCAACGCTGGTTTGCGAGCGCTCAGCGCTGCGCAACGCCGAGAGTTTGCCGGGCGATCTCGAGTTCTTCATTCGTCGGCACCACGAGCACCGTCACGTCCGACGCATCGGTCGAGATGCGACGGATGCCACGTTCGCGCCGCTCATTGCGCTCGGGATCGATCTCGACCCCCGCAAAGCCGAGGGTCTCGAGGGCTGCCGCGCGAATCACGGGCGAATTCTCGCCGACACCGGCGGTGAAGGAGATGACGTCCACGCCGCCGAGCTGCGCGAGGTATGCCCCGGCATAGGTGCGCAGCCGGTGAATGTAGACATCGAACGCAAGCGTTGCCGCCTCATCGCCATCCTCGCGGCGCTGTTCGATGTCGCGCATATCGGAGGCTCCCGCGAGACCCAGCATTCCCGAGCGCTTGTTGAGCAGATCATCAAGATCGTCGATCGAGAGCCCCGCGCGCCGCGCGAGCTGAAACACGATGGCCGGGTCGACATCACCCGAACGGGTGCCCATGACAAGGCCCTCGAGGGGCGTGAGTCCCATGGACGTGTCCACGGACCGACCACCCTCGATCGCCGCGGCGGAGGCGCCGTTTCCGAGGTGGAACACGATCTGTTTGAGCTCACCGAGCGGACGGCCCACGAAGGCGGCTGCCGCTTCGCTGACGAACTTGTGCGAGGTGCCGTGGAATCCGTACCGGCGCAGGCGGTGCTGTTCTGCAAGTTCCCTATCGATCGCGTAGGTGTAAGCAGCGGGGGCCAGCGTTTGGTGGAACGCGGTGTCGAAGACGGCAACGTGCGGAATCGTCTCGAACGCTTCCTGTGCGGCGCGGATGCCCTGCACGGCCCCCGGGTTGTGCAGGGGCGCGAGAAGCGACAGGTCCTCGATGTTGATGAGTACGAGCGGGGTGACCAGCGTCGGCTCGAAGAACCTCGCGCCACCGTGCACGACACGGTGCCCCACGGCCACCGGCGGGTTGTTCTGCAGGGAAGGACCGTGTGCGGCGAAGGCGTCGAGCATCACCTGGAACCCGGCAGTGTGATCGGGAATCGGCAGGTCCCGCTCGGAGGTCGCGCTCACGAACGTCGGGGCGGGCTCATCCGGGGAGAACTCCGCTGCGGTGACGGTGTGACGAGAGTGGCCGCCCTCCTGGCCGATCCGTTCCACCAGACCCGACGCAAGCACCGCCTCATTGTCCATGTCGATCAACTGGTACTTGAACGACGAAGAGCCGCTGTTCACGACGAGGACAACGCTCATGCGGTGGTCCCTTCCTGTTCGCTGGATGCCGGAGCTGCGAGGTCCGCGTCAGCCTGGGCCTGAATCGCGGTGATCGCGATGGTGTTGACGATGTCGTCGACGAGCGCGCCGCGCGACAGGTCGTTGATGGGCTTGTTGAGCCCCTGCAACACCGGCCCGATCGCGACGGCGCCCGCCGAGCGTTGCACTGCCTTGTAGGTGTTGTTGCCGGTGTTGAGGTCGGGAAAGACGAACACTGTTGCTCGCCCGGCGACGCGCGAACCGGGCATCTTCGCCGCGGCAACTGCCGCATCCGCTGCAGCGTCGTACTGGATGGGGCCTTCCACGAGCAGTTCAGGCGCCCGGTCGCGAACGAACGCCGTGGCAGCGCGCACCTTCTCGACATCCGCCCCCGAGCCCGACTCCCCGGTGGAGTACGACAGCATCGCGACACGGGGGTCGATGCCGAACTGGGCAGCAGTCGCTGCGGAAGAGACGGCGATGTCGGCGAGTTGCTCGGCTGTCGGATCGGGGATCACGGCGCAGTCGCCGTAGACGAGCACCCGGTCGGCGAGCGCCATAAGGAACACGCTCGAAACGACAGAGACCCCCGGCTTGGTCTTGATGATCTCGAACGCCGGACGGATGGTGTGCGCTGTCGTGTGAGCTGCGCCCGAGACCATGCCGTCAGCCAACCCGAGGTGGACCATCAGGGTTCCGAAGTACGACACGTCCGTGACCGTGTCGGCTGCCTGATCGAGTGAGATCCCCTTGTGGGCCCGCAGGCGCGCGTATTCCTGCGCGAACTGCTCGACGTAGGTGGGATCGAAGGGGCTGATGATCTGCGCGGCTGACACGTCGACGCCGAGCTCGGCAGCTCGGGTGCGGATCTCACCCTCGTCGCCGAGGATCACGAGGTCGGCGATGCCGCGAGCCAGAACTGTCGCGGCGGCCCGGATGACGCGATCGTCGCTGCCCTCGGGAAGCACGATCCGCCGCCGATCCGAGCGCGAGCGCTCCACCAGCTGGTACTCGAACATCAGCGGGGTGACGACCGTCGAGCGGGCGAGACCGAGAGACCTGCTCAGCATCGCGGTATCGACGTACTGCTCGAACATCGCCAGCGCGGTGTCGTAGCGCCGCTGGGATGCCGCAGCGAAGCGCCCCCGTGTGTTGATCACTTTAACGGCGGTCTCGAAGGTGCCCTCGTCGGTCGCGATGATCGGCAGGTTGGAGGCAACGCCGTCCATGAGCCTGTCGATCTGCTCGGGCAGCGGGAACGGTCCGTTGAGCAGGATGCCCGAAATTGACGGGAACGTGCCCGAGGTGTGAGCGAGCAGCGTCGCCAAGAGAACCTCGGTGCGGTCGGCGGGGATCATCACGATGGCGCTCTCGCTCAGCCGCGGCAAGACGTTGACCATCGACATCCCCGCGATCACGACACCCAAGACCTCGCGCGAGAGGAGTTCCTCATCGCCCTTGATCAGCGTGCCGTCGATCGCCGCCATGACCTCGCGCATCGTGGGGGCCACGAGGAACGTGTCTTCGGGAATGGCCCACACCGGGACGACCCCGTCGGACGTCACATGCTCGGGCTCACGCGCGTGGTCGATGACCCCGCGCACCGCCGCGGTGACGTCGTCGACGCGCTCCGGTTCGGCGCGATTGACGATCACCGCCAGCAGCCCTGCCCGCCCGTGCGCGAGCTCCGCCAGCGCGAGCGCGGTGATCTGCCCGATTTCCTCGGGGGTGCGCGCGGGCGAGGATCCGAGCTTCTCCGCCTCGCCGGATCGCCCGCTCATCACGAGCAGGACGGGCGCGCCGAGGTTCGCCGCGATCCGGGCGTTGTACCCGAGCTCTGCGGGAGAGCCGACATCCGTGTAGTCGCTTCCAATGATCACGACGGCATCGCACTGCGCTTCGACGGCCTTGTACCGCTCCACGATCGTGCCGAGGGCCGCGTCGGGATCCGCACGCACCTCGTCGTAGGTCACCCCGATGCAGTCCTCGTACGGGAGGTCGACACCATCGTGCGCGAGAAGCATCTCGAGGACGTAGTCGGGTTCGACCGTCGAGCGGGCGATCGCTCGGAAGACACCAACGCGCGGTGTGGCGTGGCTCAGTGCATCGAGCACGCCGAGAGCGATGGTGGACTTGCCGGAGTGACCTTCTGCTGAGGTGATGAAGATGCTCTGCGCCACGACTTCAGCCTAGGCGCGTCCGCCGGGACCCCGCAGGGCACATCCCGGGGAAAACCCGTGGGCCCGGGGATGGTCGTGCCGCCGTCTCGCTGCGGTCGCGTGGGCATGAAAAGACTCTCCGCGCACCCGGCAGAGCCTGGTTACCCTTGCTACGTTTCCGTCCTGGGGGAGTTGGCCTGGATGCCGCCGCGCGGAGAGCTGCCCCCAGTCTACCCATTCGCCCGGCGGGGATTCGCGGCTTCCTCCCAGAGCCGCACCCACTCGGCCAAGGTTACGATTGTGCAACGACCGACGATGCGCCGTGTATCCGACGAGGCGGCGCGCGCACAGGCGGAGGGGGTCGGCATGACCGAGAGCGTCATCAGCGAGGACCGGGCTACCGCACAGGCCCCACACGCACCAACACCTCTGGCTGTGGAGCGCTTCGCCGAGATCACCGACGCGGTTCTGGGCGCGATCACCTCCGTCATCGATGGCAAGCCCGACGCGGCACGCAGTGCACTCATCTGCCTCCTGGCAGAGGGGCACCTCCTCATCGAAGACGTCCCCGGCGTCGGAAAGACGATGCTCGCGCGGGCCCTCGCAGCATCCATCGACGCCGCGGTGCGCCGCATCCAATTCACCCCCGACCTCCTTCCCGGCGACGTCACCGGTGTCTCGGCGTTCAACCCCGTCGAGCGCGAATTCGAGTTCAAGCCCGGCGCCGTCTTCGCGAACATCGTCATCGCCGACGAGATCAACCGCTCCTCCCCCAAGACCCAGTCCGCGCTGCTGGAGGCGATGGAAGAGCGGCAGGTGACCGTCGACGGGCACACGCACCTCGTCCCGCATCCGTTCTTGGTCGTGGCAACCCAGAACCCGTTGGAGATGGAGGGGACCTACGCGCTGCCGGAAGCCCAGCGCGACAGGTTCACGATGAGAATCTCGATGGGCTATCCGGATGCGCGCGCCGAGACACTGATGCTTCGCCAGCGCGAGACGGTCAACCCGCTCGAGTCGGTGCGACCAGTGGTCACCACCCACGAGGTGGCCGATCTGATCGTGACGGCTCGACACGTCCACGTGGCGCCGGCGATCGAGGAGTACACGGTCTCTCTTGCCCAGGCGACCCGCAGCCACTCCGACCTGAAGCTCGGCGCAAGCCCGCGAGCGACACTGCAATTGGTGCGTGCCGCCAAGGTCGCGGCAGCTCTGGAGGGGCGCTCCTTCGTCATTCCCGATGACATCACCGGACTCTTGCACCCCGTGTTCGCCCATCGCCTGATCGCGACCCGGGCGGCAGGCGGCGCCCATCACGGCGAGGCAGCCGTGGCAGCCGCCCTCGACCAGATAGCGGCCAACGCCCGGGTCCCCCTCGCCTCCCGGCGGTGACATGCGCAGGTGGCCATTCACGCTTCGGGGCACCGGCGCCCTGACGCTCGCCATCGCCTCGTTCGTGATCGCGGGCGAGACGGGAGTCGTCGAGCTGATGTTCTTCGGCGTCCTCATGGCGGTCCTGGTCGCCGCCAGTCTCGCGTCGCTGTGGTTCCGCGGGGCGCCGACCGCGACGCCGCGAAGAGTCGTGCCCGACGTCTCGACAGCGGGCAAACCCACGACAGTGACAGTCACGCTGCGACCGCCGTCGCGGATGCTGGGCAGGTCGGGACAGTGGCGCGAGGACGCCGACGCGGTGTTCATCGGCGAACTCGAGGGCGACCTGTCCTGGAACGGCGCTGATCGTGCCGCGACGGTCACCTACAGCGTGATACCCAGCACACGGGGCATCTACTCCCTGGGTCCGTTGCGGGTCGTCACCGAGGACCCGTTCGGACTTGCCCGTCGCGCGGTCCGCGTGCTCGATGCGGTCCCGGTGCGGGTCGCGCCTGCGCAGGTCGAGGTTCCGGCACTGCGGGCGATGACCGCGACCGCCGGCGGCGCGATCCACGCCACCCACACGCAGCGGGGGCACGGCGTCGACAATCTGCTGGCCCGCCCGTACCAGGCCGGAGACTCGATGCGCCGCATCCATTGGCGTGCTTCTGCTCATCATGACGGGCTCATGGTTCGCCAGGAAGAGAACGAAGCGGCCCCGGATGCCGTCGTCGTCATCGACCTGGACCAGGCACGCTGGGGCGAGGGAGCCGCGACGGCGCCCGGGCAGGACCCCGCCTTCGAGGCAGCCGTCGCGACCACCGTCTCGGCTGTCGCGCAGCTTTCGCACGACGGCTATACGGTCAGCGTGCTCGATAGCGACGGCACACCCCTGCACGAGCCGATTGAGCCGGGCGAGAGAGCGCTCCTGGATGCGTTCGCCGCGCACTGCGCCACGATCGTCGCGGGGGCTGGGCACAGCATCCATGACCTGCCGCGCGCTTTCGCTCGTGTCGGAAGCGGTCCGATCGTGATGATCACCGGCACCGTGTCGGAGGCCGACGTCGCTGCTCTCGCTCCCCTCGGCGCGCACACGACGCTGCCGGTTCTGCTGGCCACGGATGCCAGCCCGGAAGCCTTCGATCGGGCGGCGGAGTTGGGGTGGCGTGTTCAGGCCGTCCGCGTCGGACCGGAGATGCCCGGCTGGTGGGACGATGCGCGCGATCAGGGTGTCGCGCGATGAGCTGGTCGACGCGAGGGCGGGCTGCCCAGAGAACCCGTCGCCGAGGAGCGCGAAGCGGACGCGCCGATGCGCTACTGACCGTCGGCGTCATGATCGGAATCATCGCGGCGCTTCTGCCGGTCACGCGCGTCGTTTCGCCCGGCGCGTGGGTCTGGGGCACGCTCGGGCTGTCGGCGGCAATCATGGTGACAGGATTCCTGCTGCGCCGCACCCGGATGTCGGCCATCGGCATCAGTGCCATCGAGCTGGCGCTCACGGTCGGTGTGGTCACTGTCGTGTTCTTGCGCGACACCGCACTGTGGGGAGTCCTCCCGGTCTTTGCGAGCGTCGATCAGGCAGCGAACCTGGTCGTCACAGCATCCGAGGAGATCTTTTACAGCGCGGCCCCCATGGTGCCCACCCCGGCGTTGAGTTTCATGATCGTGGGAGCGGCGGGTCTGTTCACGATTGCCGTTGACCACATCGCGCTCACAGCACGGATGCCGCTGCTGGCCGGTGTTGCCCTCTTCACCGTGTCGCTCATTCCCGCGCTTGCCGTTCCCAGTGCCGTCAATCTGTGGTCATTCGGGCTGCTCGCGGCGGCGATCCTGTTGTTGCTTCGCGCCGAAACCCGGGGCCGGGAGCCGCGGGTCGGGCGAGCCAGCGGCGCCTCCGCCGTCGCTGCGGGGATCGGCGCGCTCGCGCTGATTGCGACCCTGATCATCACACCCTCGCTCCCCCAACCGGCGCCTCGGGTCGCCTCGGGAAGCGGCACCGCGGGGATCGATGCGTCGCTGTCGCTCGGTCAGGATCTGCGCCGCCCCGAGCAGATCGAGGTGCTGCGGATGCGCTCGAGCGCGCCCCTGCCCCCGTACCTGCGGGTCGCGACCCTCAGCGAGTTCACGGGCGCCGTGTGGCAACCCGATCGCACGTGGGCACTCCCGCTGGACAGCGGCGGGGTGTTCGGCGATGTCGAGACAACTCCGGGTATCGAGGTGGCCGACTATCTCACCACGGTGGAGATCACCGACCTCTCGTCATCCTGGCTGCCCGTGCCTTTCCCGGCTGTGGGAGTGGACGGCCTGTCGGGATCGTGGAACGCGATGCCGTTGAACCGGACGGTCGTGGGTGAGAACGGCGCGACGCAGGGACAGTCGTACGTCGTTGAGACCAGCGTCCCCGAGCCGACGCTCGACCAGATCCGTGGCGCGGATGCCAACCCCAACCGGGTCCGGGACACGGCATCCGCCCTGCCCGAGAATCTGCCCGAGATCATCGCCAGCACTGCCGAAGAGATCACGGCAGGAACCACGAACGACTATGACGCGCTCATCGCCCTGCAGTCCTGGTTCCGAGGATCGGACTTCCGCTACTCCCTGGACGCTCCCGTCGAGCAGGGGTTCGACGGCTCGGGCGCGGATGCTGTCGCCGCCTTCCTCGAGGTGAAGTCCGGGTACTGCGTGCACTATGCCTCGGCGTTCGCGCTGATGGCGCGGACTCTCGACATGCCCTCCCGGATCGTGGTGGGCTACCTGCCGGGCGTGAACACCAGCACCGTCGTCGAGGGGCAGACCGTGCGCTCGGTGCTCAGCGGTCAGCTTCACGCGTGGCCCGAGGTGTACTTCGACGGGATCGGTTGGGTGGCGTTCGAACCCACCAACAGTCTCGGCACTGCCACGCGATTCGGCTCGGCCACGGATACGGCAGAGAATGACGCGACTGATCCCACCCCGACCGCCACGTCTGCTCCCTCGGCGACGCCGCAGCCCACGCGGTCGGCGCCTACCGACAATCTCGACACCTCGGATGCCTCGGCGGCCCTCCCCGCGCAGCGCAACCTCGTCGCGCTCGGGTGGGGAGCCGTCGCGGTGGGGCTGCTCGCTCTGCTGGCGGCGCCCGGTATCGTCGCGGAGCTGCGGCGTCGGCGGCTTCTCGCGGCGGCGGCAGCAGGCGATTCGGTCGCGGCGTGGACCGTCGTTCGCGACACGGCGGTCGATCTCGGCATCCGTGTCTCGGGGAGTGACACGCCACGCATGCTCGGCGAGCGGCTGGTCCGGGAACACGATGTCGACGCGGACGCGATGAATCTCGTGGTGTCGGCGATCGAACGTGCCTCGTATGCTCCCGCGGGGGTCGGCGTGGTGGCTCGCACGTCGGAGACAGCGGTCGGTACCGCTGCTGACCCTGCCGGGTCAGAGTCTCGCGAGCTCGCTACCGCGGCCCGCGACACCCGAACTCAGCTGATGCTCGCAGCGACGCCGGGACGCCGCTCGCTCGCCCTGATTGCGCCCCGTTCGCTGGTGTTCGGCCTCGTCGTCAGACAGAGATAGCGAACGCGGCGCCACGGCGGCCGAGGGAACCCTACGAAAAGGTCCTGAGCCGCGGCCCGCCCGTAGGCGGTGTCGCGACTCAGGACCATGGCGGTGACGGTGGGATTTGAACCCACGGTGCGCTTGCACGCACACACGACTTCCAATCGTGCTCCTTAGGCCGCTCAGACACGTCACCAGAACAGCCTGTCCATCGTACCCGATGCCCTTCTCCCGCCCAGACCAGCACAGACGCGAGGGACGTGTAACGGTTCGCCCCTCCGCGGACATGAACGACGTGTTGGGACCAAGATAGGAGCACCGATGAAGACCGTGTCCGAAACCGACCTTCTCGACGCCTTGCGCGCAGCGGACCCTGCGGCACAGGTCACGCTGACAGGCGCCGATGCGACAGCAGCCGTTCACCGGTCCCGCCCAGGGCGGCCGGAACGTCGCCGACGGCTGATCTGGGCGACGGCCCTCGCCGCCGTCGCCGTCGTCGGGATTCCCGTTGGAGCGGTCGCTATGGGGCTATCCGCGCGTACTGGCTGGTTTGGATCGCCCAATCCCGGCGATGACCGCGGGACCGTCGTAAGCACTGAGTCTGACGACACGGAGTGGCTCGACCTGGGCGCCGACGACCTCCCAGACGTCGTCGCCTCGCTCTATCCCGCGTGGCTACCACTCGCGCCCGGCGTCAGCGCGGACGCGCTCACTGCTCGCGTTACCGACACCATGGCGCAACAAAATGCACTCGCTCAAGAGACCCTGGTCCGCCGCACCTACGAATACCTGGCCTACCGGGACTGGATCGGAGCGTGGATCACCGCTTACGACACCGGAGACACCGCGGGACAGGCCAAGGCTGCCGCCGTCCTCACAGATGCCGCCGGCTGGCCCGCGATGGTCGAGACCGACGGCGGCGGCGTCACTGACATCATGCGGGCCTTCGCGGAGCGGATCGCCGCGGGAGACGCCGAAGCCGCGCAGGCTCTCGCCCAGATCGAGAACGCTCCCGGATGGGACGGCAACGACCGCTCCGCGCTCGGGGATGAGATCTACAACACCGTCCTCGGAGAGAACAAGTGAGCTCCGCAGACGCCATCACCGGCAGCATCCCCGCATCGGCCGATAATCTCCCGGCCACCGTGTTCGAAGCGACCGCACACAACGCTGACCGTGCCTTCGAAGCGGCGATCACCCCGCTCGTTCCCCTCCTACTGCGCTACTTCACGCGCCGCGTCACACCCGCCGACGACGCAGCCGACTGCACGTCGGAAACGCTTCTGGCCCTGTGGCGCCACCGCTCACGGCTGCCACAGTCCGAGGAAGAACGCCGCGCGTGGGCTTACGGGATCGCCCGAAAGGTGCTCGCCAACCACCAGCGTGGCCGCGTCCGACGCGCAATCGCAGACGATGCACTTCGCGCCGCGGCAGCCGTACCGGTTGCCCCCGTGCCCGATGAAGCCTTCACGGCCGCGGAGGCACTCACTCTGCTCACACCGCGTGACCAGGAACTGGTGCGCCTCGTCGTGTGGGAGGAACTCTCCGTCGCGGATGCCGGCCGAGCGCTCGGCATCCGCCCGGGAACAGCACGAACCCGCTACTCACGGGCACTCAGCCGGCTCCGCGAGACATACGCGATCCTCGACCAGTCCTGACCGTCTCGCCCGCGCCACGTGGCAAGAACCTAGGACTCCGACCTGATCCGCTCTGGCTGGTTGCCGCTCGTCGTGGAGTTGGTCCGACGCCCCGCAGTCAGCCAGAGCGCGGGGCCGACGACCGGAACGAAGAGGATCAGGAGGGCCCAGAGCAGCAGCAGTCCGGCCGGCAGCCGCCCGGCGGAGCGGACAAGCGCAATCAGCGCCACGACTGTCAGCGCGAGGGCAACGGCCGCGATCGCCGACCACGCGATGTCATATGCGGCGGGGAGGAGCGGATTGTGCGCGGCCATGCCTCGAACCTAGCCCGTTCCCGCGTCAGCGCTGCGCGTCGCGCGGCGGATTGTGCATGAACTCGATGCGGATGCCGTTGGCGTCCTCGACGAAGGATGCGTAGTAGCGGTCGGTGAACCGTGGATAGGTCTTCGGGTCGCGCACGGGCGTCCAGCCGGCGCCGACTGCGATCTCGTGGAGGCGGTCGACCTCGTCTCGGGAGGCCACCGCAAACGCCAGATGCTGCCAGCCGACCCGGCCGTGGCGGTGCGGACCCGTACCGGGCTCGCGCGCCGGGTAGAAGATGAGCTCGGACTCGCCCGGGCACGTCCAGAACACGATGCTGTCGGCATCCGATCGGGTGTACCCGAGCGCGAGCAGCACGGGCTCGAACTGGCTCGCCGCGGCGGGGACATCGTCGACAGTCAGGGCGATGTGGTCAAGCAGCGGCATGATCACGCCTCCCGGAGGATCTTCGACATCGCCTTGCCCTTGGCGAGTTCGTCGATGAGCTTGTCGAGGTATCGGATCTTCTGCATCAACGGATCCTCGATCTCTTCGACACGCACACCGCACACGACGCCGGTGATCGCCGAGACACGAGGGTTGAGCTCGGCATCCGCAAAGAACTCCTCGAACGTCGTCTGCTCGTCGCGGTGGCGCTCCAGCTCGCCCTCGTCGAAGCCGGTGAGCCACTCGATGATCTCGTCGACCTCCGCCTTCGTGCGTCCTTTGCGTTCGGCCTTCGCGACATAGAGGGGGTAGACCGAGGCGAAACTCGTCGTGAAGATGCGGTGCATGGTCAGATCGTAGACGCTCGGCTACCGGCGTCCCGAGGAGAAGACGACGGGAACGCCGAGCCATTCCCCGAGGTCGCGAATCTCTGCATCCACCATCTCCCGCTCCTCGTCGTCGAACGGGATCAGTTCATGGACCGCCGCCACGACGAGGCTCTCCTTCTTCTTGTCGAGCTCGGCATCCAGCAGACCGGCAAAGCGGTCACCGATGAGAATCGGATACACGAAGTAGCCGTAGATGCGCTGCGCCTTCGGCTTGAACTGTTCGAGGATGAACTCGAAGTCGAACAGTTCCACAAGCCGCGGCCGGTCGGTGAGCATCCGGTCGTAGGGGTTGAGGATCGCGACCCGACCCCCGGATCGTCATCGAGCGCGGCGAGCGCCTCAGGATCGACGCGCCACCTCCATGCACTGCCCTCCACCTCGGCAGATTCGCCGACGGTTCCGACGGGCGTCCACGACGACTTCTGCCGCGCAATCCCCGCTGCTTGCAGGCGTCGCTCCTGAAGACGGAGTTCGGCTTCCTCGACCGACACGACGCCAGCATCCTTGCCGTACAGCCGCTCCCCGAGATCCCAGACCCGCAGTCTGCCCTCGCGACCGACAACGGCCACCTCGCCCAGAACACCGAGCAGTTCCAGCATCCGCGGTACCTGATTCGAGCCGTACCAGCCGCTTTCGGTGCCGCGCTGCACGACGCTGGTGTCGGGGATCGCGGATGCCAGCAGCGGCCCCTCCGCGCGAAGTCGCGCGATGACATCACGACGGAACGCGTCGTTCGCGGCAAGGTACTCGCGCGAGGCGGCCCGCAGCTGTCGCGCACGCATCAGGGGGACCATGTGCGGCATGAGGCTCGAGGCGTAGAAGTGGCCGTCGAACTCAAACAGCGTCCGATCGTCTTCGACCGCCTTCTTCAGCTGGCCGGGTTCGTAGCCCCACCCGATGCGAGACCAGAACGCCGCCTGTTCGGCGGTTGTGATCGTCGCTGTCGGATCGATCTTGATACTGCCGAGCTGCTCGGCGACTTCGACGACATCGCCTGGACGGTCGGCATCCAGCAACTGGGCACGCACCGCGATCCGGCGCGCCTCGTCCCGACTGAGGCGATGCATGTCGCGAGCGTACTCCGCGCCGCCGACATCATCGTCCCTCGTCACGATCGCGAGCACCGCCCTCCTCGGGGGCACGAGCGCCGCGGCGGGCTCAGTGAGCGCCGAGAACCATGTACTTCTCCGGCGAGCGCACGCCCTCGAATCCGAACTGCGCGTACAGACCATGAGCGTCAGCTGTGGCAAGCATCACCCGGCGCACGCCGAGCGGTTCGACATCTGCGACCACGCCGGCCATGAGCGTCTTTCCGACACCGCTGCCTCGGACCTCGGGAGAGACGAACACATCGCACAACCAGGCAAAGGTTGCGCCATCCGTCACGATCCGCGCGTATCCCAGCTGCGCACCGGTCTCGGTGTCGTAGACGCCGTAGTTGCGAGAGTTATCGATCGCGACATCCTGCTGCTCGCGCGTGCGGCCCCGGGCCCAGTACGACAGGTCGCTCAGCCAGTGGTGAACCGTGACCCGATCAACTCGACGGGGATCGGCGGAGAACTCGTAGGTGGACACGGGGATATTCTCCCCGAACCCGCCTCGCGGATGAGCCCGGGCCGCACCGCCCGCCGGGCGGATCTGCGTCAGTGCGCAGCCTCGGGCTCGCGCTGAGCCCGCGCGAGCAACCGAACACCCCAGATCGCGCCTGCCCCGGCGATCGCGAAGACGACGAAGCTCCACGCGGGCGCTCCCGCTGCCTCATTCAGCAGCAGGATGCCGAGAGCCACGGCGACGCACGGATCGACCACGGTGAGCCCGGCCACGACTGTCTGCGGGTTGTTGTTGGTGTGAGCGGTCTGCACGAAGTAGATGGAGAGCGCACCGGCCACGCCGATACCGACGACGCAGGCGATCGTGAGGAGATTGGTGTTGTCCAGACCCAGGTTGTCGGAGTGCAACGCCGTCTGGATGCGTAGCAGCACCGTCTTGCCCAGCGTCGCCACGAATGCGGCATACAGGCCACCCAAGAGCACGTAGGCGAATGCCGGCGTGCCGCGGCGCCGTGTGAACAGCAATCCGACGAAGGTGACCAGCAGCACCGAGAGCAGGACGATCAGAACGGCGATCAACTCGCGGTCACTGATCGCTTTCTGCACGCTCACGGAAGCGGCGACCGAAACGAAGACGGTCAGGCTTCCCACACAGAGCACGATCGCGAGGATCTCGCGGAGGTTCGGCGCCTGGCGGGTGACGATCGCCGTGAGGATCGACGCAAAGACGAGCGCCACCACGCCGACCGGTTGCACCACGATGAGCGGCGCAAACGCGAGGGCTGCCAGCTGCGCGAGGATCGCCACGCCGAACACGACCGACCCCGCAAGCCAGACGGGGGTGCGTAGCAACGAGAGAATCTGCGAGACCCCGAGCCCGGCTTGGTGCGCCTGCGGGCGGGAGGCGACGCCGCGGGCTTGGAGAAAGTTGCCGACGGTGAGCAGGGCAGCCGAGACCACCGCGAGGGCGATACCGATGACGGGGAAGGACTCGAGGGTCGTCGACGTGTTCACGAGTCTCCCCCTCTCGGCTGTCCGCGGCGCACGCCGCGTGGCTCCCGTTCGCCCACAGTATTACGCCACTGGCGGCGAACGGCATTCCGGCGGCCGTCAGCGCACGGCCGATTCTTCTCGCAGAGCGCTCGCAACAGCCTCGCCGTGCTCCATGCGAGCCCGGCCTGCCCACCCCAGCAGCCACACCATCAACACCAGCTCACCGACGAAGGTCGCCATTGCCACGGAGAGCCCGAGTTCGACGGCGAGCGCCGTCAGCGTCCCGTCGATGACGTATCCAAGTCCGGCGATGCCGACCAGCACCCCGATCCACCGGGGAATCGCTCCCCGACGAATGCGGTGGCTCCCACGAGAACGAGGTGAACCCCGAACACGAACAGTCCGAGCTGCCAGATGGCCGCGAAAAGTGCCTCGTCAGAGGCACTCACGAGAATGCCAGCGGCTGCCACGAGCACGGCCGCATAGGTGATGCGCAGGACCACCGCGGTCCAGGCAAGGAGCGCACCCGCTCCTGAGAGGAAGGGATAGAGCCCGAGCGCGATGACGACGTCGAGTATCGCGACGACGGTGAAGATGAGCGCGGCGATGCCGAGCGCACCGGCGGGAAGCGCTGCCCCGGCAGCCATCGGCCCGAGCACCGTCATCATCGCCAGAGCGACACCAACCACCAGCGCGGTTCTTCGTTGAGTGGACATGAGATCTCCTTGTGTTCGTACGTTGTACCGTACAGCGTACAGTACAACGTACTATAGCGACCATGCGGCGTAGACTGCCCGCGTGACGTCTCCCCCCGCCCGCGCGCCGCGTAACACTCTCAGCCGCGATCGCATCATCGCCGCCGCGAAGAAGATCGCGGATGACGAGGGGCTCGATGCGGTCACGATCCGTCGCATCGCCGCAGAGCTCGGCGTCAAAGCGATGGCCGTGTACCACCACGTCACAAACAAAGACGAGATCCTCGACGAGCTGATCGATCTGGTCTTCAGCGAGGTTGAGGCTCCGGCAATCTCCGGGCCATGGCGAGACGAGCTGGCGCGCCGGTGCCGGTCGATGCGGGAGGCCCTCCGCCGCCACCCCTGGGCCGTCGGCCTCATGGAGACGAGGGGAACCCCGGGCCCCGCGAATCTCGCCGGGCACGAAGCCGTTCTCGGCGTGCTGCGCGCAGCAGGCTTCTCCATCCCAGCGACCGCCCATGCGTTCGCCATCCTCGATGCGTTCGTCTACGGGTTCGTCCTCCAGGAGACCATGCTCGACATCGTCGAGATCACCGAGATCGCCCCAGATTTCGCCGCCGCCATCAACCCCGCGCTCTTTCCACACCTCGCGGAAATAACCACGCAGCATGTCATGTCCGACGGCTACCGCTTCGCCGACTCTTTCGAGGTTGGCCTCACCCTCACCCTCGACGGCATCGGCCGCCTCCTCGACCCCGGGGAACTCGCAGCGCCCGCGTGAGTTCGCTGCCGTACGCGCCCGGGTCGGCCCTCCTCAGCGCTGTCGACCATTTATACCCCCAGGGGTATCATGAGAGCATGAATACCCCGTCCGGCAGTCCTCTCGCGACACTGCACCCCGCGTGGGGTGCGGTTCTGATGACCCTCTCCGGGGCATCCCTCCTGGCCCTGCGGGACCCCCTCGCAGCAACGGATGTCGATACCGCAGCGGGTCTCGTTCTCTTGGTGCTCGCCGAACTCGTCGGCGCCGGACTGACGGTGGCCTCGCTGGCGCGACTGGCGCGGCATCCGGCGGCATTTCGCGCCGACCTCGACAACCCGGGTATCGGAGCGATGATCGCGTCGTGGCCGGCGGGGCTCATGGTTCTCGCGCTCGCGGCCCTCGAGGCGGGGACGTCCGGTGCCGCCGACGGGACCACGGCGCTCGTCACGGCGATGATCCTCTTCGTCCCGGGCCTGCTGGGCACTCTCGCGCTCGGGTACATGTTCTACTCGCGGGTGATCGGTATCGCTGACGTTCCGCTTCCCGCCATGTCGGGCAACTGGTTCGTCCCCGTCGTGCCCCTGGTGCTGGTGCCGAGCATTCTCGTGCGCGCGCTCGCGTTGGGCTTGGGAGGCGACCCCGCGCAGTGGACCTTCGCAGCACTGGCCGGATGGGGAATCGGCTTCGGGCTCTTCCTGCTCCTGGCGGCGATCATCGGCAGCCGTCTGCTGCTTGCCGCCCCGCCGCCACCGCATCTCGCGCCGAGCTGGTGGGTGTGGCTCGCGCCACTGGGAGCCGGCGGGCTCGGCGTCATCGCCCTGGCCCGCATGGGATCCTCCGTGGAGGCAGTCTCGGGCTTGGCCGCGGTCGCAGTCCCCTGGCGAGCATCATGTGGGCGTTCGCCGCCTGGTGGATGCTGCTGGCGATCCGTGTGCTCTTCCGGGAGCGCCGGAGTCTGCACTTTCACATCGGCTGGTGGGGCTTCGGATTCCCGACCGCGGCCTTCGCGACCCTCACCCTGGAAGTCGGCCGGCTCTGGGCGATCGCGTGGCTCACACCGGTCGTCATCGCACTGTGGATTGCGCTCCTGCTCCTGATCGTCTGGCTCGCGTACAAGACGGTCCGCGGTGCCGTCGACGGCTCGTTATGGCGACGCTGATCACTCGGATGCCGCGGCCTGCGGATGTGGCATCCGCGCGGTGAGCACGCCGTCGTGGATCTCGAGCACCCGGTCGGCGCGCGCCACGATCGACGGGTCGTGAGTCGAAAGCAGGACCGCGACACCGTCCTCGTGCGCGATCGAGACGATGAGTTCGATCATCGCCTCGGCCGTGTGTGAATCGAGCTGACCCGTCGGTTCGTCGGCCAGCAGCACTCGCGGGGATGCCGCCAAAGCTCGCGCGATCGCGACGCGCTGGCGCTGCCCACCGGAGAGCTCTGCCGGGCGCTGGCTGGCGTGTCCGTCCAGACCCACCCGCTCGAGCAGCATCCGTACCCGCTCGTCACGAACGAGAGGCTCGGCACGCGCGATCCGCAGCGGAATCTCCACGTTCTCGGCGGCGGTGAGTGCGTCAAGCAGACCGAACGACTGAAAGATGAAGGCGACGTCCTCGCGCCTCAGGCGGTCGAGTTCGCGCTCCGAGGCATCCGTGATGACGACGTCTCCGACCCGCGCGGAACCACTCGAGGCCGCCTCGATGCCGCCGAGCACGTGCAAGAGAGTGGTCTTTCCCGCACCCGAGGGGCCGATGAGCACGACCAGCTCTCCCGGATAGAGCTTCAAAGACGCATCCACAAGCGCATGGACGTCGCCGGCAGGGGTGACATGGGTCACCGAGAGATCGGATGCGGTCACGACGGCATCCGCGAAGCGCTCAGCCATCGGCGCCCTCCTCCCCGACGGAGGACGGACGCGAGGCGCCGCCCTCGTGGCCCGGTCGCACGGCGACGTGGTCGACCTGGAGTTGCAGACGCACGCGATCTCTGAGGTCGAGACTCGTCATATAGCCGGCCGGCAACTGCATCCGCCCGACCCGGTCCAGCACGACGAACTCTTCGGCCATGGCGTGCTGACGCCCTTCGTCGTCCGTGTGCGTCCAGCGCAGCACCTCGCTCGAGGTGCGCCCGTCGCGGATCTGGACCGTGCGCTGCACATGCTCGGACACTGCCGGATCGTGCGTGACGATCAGCGCGGTGGTGCCCAGCTCAGCATTGACCCGCTCGAAGGTGCGCAACACCTCCACGGATGCCTCTTCGTCGAGATCACCGGTCGGTTCATCCGCCAGCAGCACCCGAGGCTCGTTGACCAGCGCGACCGCGATCGCCACGCGCTGCTGCTGCCCGCCCGAGAGCTCTGCGGGGTGACGCTCGGCGAGCTCGGCCGCGCCGACCAGCTCGAGCATGCGCCGCGCCCGCTCGTGCGCCCGAGGCCGCCGTCCGATGGCGGCAGCGAGCTCGACGTTCTCCAGAGCAGAGAGGTAGGGAAGGAGGTTTCGGGCAGTCTGCTGCCAGACGAAGCCGACCACATCGCGCCGATATGTGACACGATCCCGACTCGTCAGGGAGGGAAGATCGCGGCCAGCGACCACGGCCTTTCCTGCTGTGGGCATGTCGAGTCCGGACAGGATCGCCAGCAACGTCGACTTTCCCGAGCCGGACGCTCCCACGAGCGCGACCAGTTCGCCGCGACTGACGAACAGATCAAGTCCCTGCAGTGCCTGAACTTCGATGTCGGCAACGGCGAAGATCCGCACGAGGCCTTCGCACTGGATGTCGGGCTCACCCGAGGGCACTGGCGTCATGTCAGTCCTCCCCTGTTCTCAGTACTGCCGCCATCGAGGTGGCGCGGGCTCCCAGCACACCGCCGACGACAGCGAGGGCCAGAGCGGCCAGCACGATCGCGACGAGCGTAGCGCTCAAGACGGGATCGACGAAGAGCGAGGGCTGGTCACCGCCACCGGTGAAGGGCCGCAGATCGATCGAGAACACGATCAGGAGGGGCAGCAGGATGCCGAGAACGCCTCCTCCCACCAGCGCAGTGACTCCCAGCGGAACGAAATCCCACGCCACGATGCCGCGCGTCGCGCGCCGACTCATCCCCATCGTGCGCAGCAGCGCGATGACCCGGGACCGCGCGTCGCGAGTCACCCCGGCCACCAGGAGGAGAGCCACCGCCGAGAGCGCGATGGCGATGACGACGGCGCTCAGCAACGCGATCCGCAACGCCGTGACCGCCGGCGAGCTGCGGATCTCGTCGGTCGACGCATCCAGCAGACTCACCGAGTACGCGCCGTCGATGATCTGGCCGATGCGCTCGACCACGGGGGCAGCGTCCGAGCCGGGCGCGAGGTCGATCAAGACTGTCCGAGGAAAGAACCCCTTGCCGGTGAGCGAGGTGTAGGCGTCTGCTCCGACGACGACGAACTCCGGGGAAACCGTCAGACCCAGGATCTGCTCGAGGGGTTCTGCACCGACGGCGGGAGTACCCGCGATGTCGCTCACCGTACCGCCCAGCTGCACCTCCAACGACGTCGACGGGACGACATCCAGGGGCAATGCCGCGTCGGCGATGCCCGCGGGAAAGGCTCCGACCATCCCCTGCTGGACGGCGGAGAGGGCCGTCGGATCGGTCGCGATCACCTCAGCGGTGATCCGCCCACCGGGTCCCACGACGGGGAGGTAGTCGCCCCGCAGCAGACCCGCGACCGCTGCAACGCCCTCGATCCCGCGGATCTCGTCGAGCCGATCGGCATCTACGTAGGGGCCGGAGATCTGGATGTCTGCCCCGACCGCGCGCTGGGCGGCCACCACCGCTCCCCGGTCGACGGTGGCGAGGACGATCGACGAGAAGACCGCGATCGCGACAGCGACCAGCATCGCGAGTACCGCCGCCGTGCCTGCGACGGGCTCTCGCACGGCGCGGGCAGCGCCCACGAGGCCTGTCACCCCGCGGCGACGCCGCTGCAGGCGCAACGCGAGGGCGAGGGGGATCGGATGCAGCCGCACGACCACCAGCGCGAGCGCCACGGTCAGAAGCAGCGGCGCCGCCACAGCGAGAGGGTCCAGAGTTCCCTCACCGGCGCCGCGCACCAGCAAGACGGTCACGGCGACGGCGGCGAGCACGACGACGAGGATCTGCGTCGCCGCCATCGACAGGCTCCGACGCCGATGGTCGAGATCCTCCCGGCGCACGGCCAGAAGATCGCGCGGCAGCGCGAGGGCGAGCGCGGCAGCCGGGACCGTGCCCGCGAGAACGGCAACCAGAACGGGGAGCCAACCGGCATCCGCGGGTGTGACCGCCACGCCAACCGCCGCGGCGATCACGCTCACGGGGACGCCGAGGAGGAGACCCTCGAGAGCGAGCAGGCGGCGCAACTGCGCTGACGGCGTACCTCGGGCCGAGAGCAGCGCCAACTGCGGACGGCGTCGACGAACCATGAGTGCTGCGGCGAGAACTTCGAGCGAGAAGGCGACCACGATCGGGCCCACCGCGGCCACAGTCAGGATCGCGCGCGTGGCCTCGGTGCGCCCGACAGCGACACCGAGCGCGGTCACCAGGCCGGACTCGAGCGAGACGCGAACGCTCCCGGCGGGGTCCAGCGAGAGTGGCGAGGTGACGATCGCGCGCATCGCGGGAAGCACCTGCGCGACATCGAGGCCCTCGGGGGCCGCCCCGTCGACGGGATACCACGCGACGATCGTCCCGGGCGGGTCGAGAACCTCCCAGGTGGCGGGGTTCACCCACGCCGCCGAGGTTGCGACCGGCCGCCGGTTCCCGTCGTCGAAGACGGATGCCGTGAGCGCGGTCGGCAGATGCAGCCAGCGCGGATCATCCGGCTCGGTCGGGCGAACGATCGCCGTCAGTTGGACCTCAACGACGTCGGTCGCCGTGATCGAGCGGCGTTGCCCGAGCGGCCACTCCATGGTGGCCGCGGCATCTTCGGTCAGCGCGATCCCGATCGGCCCGGAACCCGACCACTCACGCGGCCATGTTCCGCCGACGATCTCCAGATGCTCTTGCGCGTCGGGTTCGACCAGAAGCTGGATGTCGGTGTCGGGCGAGGTGGGCGGCAACGCCTCGGGCGCAACCCGCAACGGGACGGTGTAGACAGCGACCTGTCCCTCACCGACGAGACCGTGGACGAGCGGCGGCCACTGCTCACGGGCAGTCGCCAGCGCTCGCTCGAGACCGCTCACGCCTCCGTCGGGGATGAACGTCGACACCACCGATCCCGTCAGATCCCGCGTCGTCGGGGCGAGCTGACCCGCCTGGTGCGCGACCTCTTCCCGAGTGACCTGCACGAGCAGTCGTGGACTGGCTGACACGAGCAAGGCCGTCATCGCTGCGAGCACGATGATGACGGTCGCCGCACCACGGGGCACGCCGAAGCGCCGCCGCAGCAGGCGGAGAAGCGAGACACGATCAGGCGACATCCCTCACTCGTCCTCTCGGACCAGCCGCGCCAGAGCTCGCGGAAGACGCACGGACCACGCCACCACGAGCCCGCCGATCAGCAACACAGCCAGAAGGGCCAGGAGGAGAGGGACGTCGGCGTGGATGCCCACCGGGTAGGCGCCGGGGAGCTCGCCGGATGCCCACCTGACGGCAGGCGGGACGATCACCACCGCCGTGACCGCTCCCCCGACGATCCCGGCAACAAAGCCAACGACGAGCGCCGTCGTGTTCTCGACGGCCACCGTCCTGGTCGCGGTGCGGCGCCCCGCCCCCACGAGCGCAAGCAGCGCTGCCTCCCGCGCCTCCGTGCCGCTGACGCCTGCGCGCAGCATGAGAAGTATCAGCGCGATGAGGACGGACCCGATCGCCGAGACCTGCAGGGTTGTTCCCTGCGCGACGCGGTCTGCGGCGATCGCCGGGTCTGGGGTGAGTACCACGACCTGCGGGTAGTCCCGTTCGATCAGAGCAGCGGAGGCGCCGGAGGCGCCGGGGTCGTCGGAGGTGAGCCAGACCTGGTTGGGCTCGACCGGTTCCCCCGACACGACAGCCAGCCGCGCGAGGTCTACAAGGAAACCCGGGAGCCGGGTGTGCCCGGGATAACGGGGACCACGCCAGCGATCACCAGGTCTGCCGTGAGCGAGGGCGAGGAGGCATCCAGCGCCACAGTGTCGCCTTCCCGGAGCCCGAGGTCGTCGGCGACGTCTTGCGACACGAGAGCGGGAATCCGACCTGGATCGGACCGTCGACTGAGGAGTTCGGACCACGCGTCGGGCTCGACGACACCGGGGATCTCTGTCATCACCGCAGGCATGTTCTGCGACTCCAGCGCCAGGATCGGAACACGGTCACGGTCCGAACGCGTGGAGGGCATGCTGGCGACCAGTTGGCGGGCTTCCATCGCCGCGCCGGCGTGAGCCGCGGCAACAAGGGCGGAGGGCGGGACATCGGCGGGGATGGTCACGACGCGAAGGTCCGCGCCGACCCGCAACGACTCCGGACCCTCTCCCAGACCGTCAGCACTCGAGGTGTACGAGGCTGCCACGACACTCATTCCCACGGCAATGGCGACAGCGATCATCGAGGCTGCGGAGGGCCCGGGCCGGCGGGAGAGCCGCCGCAATGCCGTCACGACCACAAGGCCCCGGGCCCGGGCAGCGGAACGGCTCAGCGCCCGAAGCGCGGCAAGAGCGAGGACTGTCGATGCTGCGGCGACCGTCAGCAGGAGCAGCGCAGGGGCGAGGAACGAGATCGGATCAAGACCGAACGTCAGAAGTCGCCACGTTGCCACGCCCGTGATGACGGCACCGACAATGATCGCGGCCACGGAGACCGCCATGACCCTGGTCGACGCACCCTCGCGCGCGGCGAGCACACCGGCGGCGCCCGAGGTGACGACGACAATCACCGCAACACCCGCGGCCGCCACGGTCATCGGCGGAGCCGCCGCCATCAGCGTCCCCAGGGACGCGGCGACCCCGGCTGCGCCGGCAAGGCCAGCCACTGTCGCGATGAGGGCGGTCTCGATCACCGCCATCGTCACCAGCCGGCGCGGCGCCATGCCACGAGCCAGAAGCAGCCTCGTCTCGCCGGTGCGGGACCGCGTCACCTCGGCTGCCGAGACCACCGCGGCCACCGCGACAGCAAGCGCGAGCAACCCGACCGCGACGGCGGCAATCCCGGCTGACCCGTCGCTGGCCAGCCCGTCAGCTGCCGAACGTGCGGCCCGAGCGGCATCCACCGTGGTCGCCGCAGTGACCAGACCGCCTGATACCGCGGCGAAGACCGCCATCGCGACAAGCGGCGCGCGCGCCGCCGAGGCCCGGCGCAGGGCGAAACGGATGCCTCCGCTCACGTGCACCTGCTCCGCATTCTGGCACTCTAGCCGAGCACGCGCGGGGCATAGGTCTGGCCTGGCAGCGCGATGTCAGTCACCCGTCAGCGCACGGTTCGCGACCCGAAATGTCGCGGAATTGCGCACCCCCACGACCCCGAGTCGATCGCCGTGACCTCCGTTTCGCTGGCCGAGGACGAGCTAGAGATGTCGCTGACGGCACCGGCTTCGGCATCCGGCGCGCGTGGTCATGCCGGACCCGTGAACGGCTGTGTCGACTGAACCGTCAGCTTCCCGTCAGGTTCGGTGAGCTCGGGCGGTCAGGTCGACCAGATCGACTGGTGGCTATCGCATCCGCTCGCCCGGAAGGCCCCCATGTCACTCGCCCTTCACCGGCTCGGCCACCTGGTCGCTCGCCATCGCCTGCTCGTCATCATCGGCTGGCTGGTCGTCATTCTCGCTCTGCTCGGGGCCAGCCGCGTCGCCGGAACCGCCTACGCCGACAACTTCTCCGTTCCCGGCACCGAGTCTCAGGTTGGGCAGACCGTCCTGGAGGAACGCTTCGGCTCGACTGCAGCGGGCGCGAGCGCGCAGCTGCTCTTCCGGACGGACTCCGGGTCCATCGAGGATGCCGGAGCCACGGCGGTCATCGAAGACACCCTGGCCGAGATCGAGGCGATCCCCGGCGTGGCAAACGTCAGCAGCATGGACCGCCTGCAGATCGACGAGAACGGCGATGCGGCGCTGGCCAGCGTGCAGTTCGAGGACGAGAAACCCAGCGACGAAGCGCTGGATGCCGTGTATGAGACAGCCATTGTCGACGAAGCCGGCGTGACCTCGACCATCGGAGGATCGGCCTACGGCGAAGGTAACCCGAGATGGCGCACCTGTCCGAGGTCATCGGCATCGCGGTCGCGCTTCTGGTTCTGTTCGTGACGTTCGGATCGTTCCTGGCTGCCGGGATGCCGATCCTCGCCGCCATCGCAGGGGTGGGGGCGACGATCAGCGTCCTGGGCCTGGCGTCCCACGTCGCTGACATATCGACGGCGACCCCGTCCTTTTCGACGATGCTGGGTCTTGCCGTCGCGATCGACTACTCCCTGTTCATCCTGTCGCGACATCGGCAGGAACTGGCAGCCGGCCTGGAGCCGCGCGAGGCGATGTCCCGCGCGCTGGGAACGGCGGGCGGCGCCGTCGTGTTCGCAGGGCTGACGGTGATCATCTCGCTCCTCGGGCTCTCGGTGGTCGGAATTCCCGTTCTCACCGTCATGGCCTTCGGCGGGTCGCTCGCGGTGACCACAGCTGTGCTCGTCGCCCTGACGCTGCTGCCGGCAATCGCCTTGCTCGCCGGCACGCGACTGACACCCCGCCCTCGCCGTGCTCGGCGACGTGCCGCGTCCCCGGCGCCCGACAGCCGAAACTCCCTCTCGAGCCGGTGGTTGCGGCTGGTCACACGTGTGCCCGCGTTGACGGTCGTGATCGTGGTTCTCGGTGTCGGCGCGCTCGCGATCCCCGCCGCCCAGATGACGCTCGCCCTGCCGGATGCCAGCACCAAGCCGGTCGGCACCAACAGCCGTGACCACTTCGATGCTGTTGCTGAAACGTTCGGCCCCGGCTGGAACGCCCCGCTGCTGGTGACCGTCGACATCCTGGAGTCCGCCAATCCCGTCGAGACGATGGACGACCTGTCAGCAGCGGTCGCGGAGATCCCGGGTGTTGCGGCGGTACCGCTCGCATCGCCCAACGAGGGAGCCGACACGGGCCTGCTGCGCGTCATTCCCGAGGGAGGGCAGAACGATCCGGCTACGACGGAGCTCGTCCATGAGTTGCGCGAGCGCGCTCCCGACCTGGAGGAGCAGTACGGGGTCAGCGACATCCGGGTGACCGGAACCACGGCCATCAACATCGACACCTCGGAGCGCCTGGCAGCCGCCCTGCTGCCGTTCGCCCTCACCGTCGCGGGGCTGTCGATCGTGCTGCTGATGATCGTCTTCCGCTCGATCTGGGTGCCGATCAAGGCCACGGCCGGCTTCCTCCTGTCGGTCGGAGCCGCGTTCGGAGCAATCGTGGCGGTCTTCCAGTGGGGGTGGTTTCCCGCCGTGCTCGGCGATGCCCTCCCGGGGCCGTTGGTGAGCTTCCTGCCGATCCTGGTGATGGGCGTCTTGTTCGGCCTGGCGATGGACTACGAGATGTTCCTGGTGAGCCGGATGCGGGAGGACTTCAGCCAGGGCCATGATGCCCGTGGCGCCGTCATGAGCGGGTTCCGGCACTCCGCCCCCGTGGTGACGGCGGCGGCGCTGATCATGATCGCGGTGTTCGTCGCGTTCATCCCCGCCGGCAGCGCGACGATCAAACCGATCGCCTTCGGCCTGGCCGTCGGTGTGTTCGTCGACGCGTTCCTCGTCCGGATGACGCTGGTGCCCGCCGTCATGACGTTGCTCGGCGACCGCGCCTGGTGGATCCCCGCCTGGCTGGAGCGGATACTGCCAGCCGTCGACATCGAGGGTGACGCTCTCGGACGTCAGGTTGCGCTAGACGAGAGCGGGCGCAGCACCCTTGCCATCAGCGCGCATGATCTCGTTGTCGAACCCGGAGCGGCTCCTCTCAGCCTCGCGATCGGCACCGCCGAGGTGGTGAGCGTCCCCGTTCCCGGCGGTATCGACGAGATGACGCTCGCGCATGTTCTCGCCGGCAGAACCCGTCCGGTCTCGGGAACACTCGCCGTGAACGGTCAGGTGCTGCCTGAGCGCGCCGAGGCCGTTCGTCGCGTGACGGCGATCGTCACGGCCGACGACGTGAGCCCCAGCGATGGGGCGGTAGCCGACTACCTCGCCGCGACGCTCGAGACGGTCGGAGGACGACGACAAGATCGCGCTGCGCGCCTGGCTCGCGCCGTGAGCCTTGCGCCCGCAGCCGACGCGCCGATCGCGCGCCTCGATCTGGCCGCTCGGCGACAGCTCGCGGCCGCCGTCGCCCTAGCCTGCGGCGCACAGATCGTCTTCCTTCCCGGGTGCGATGACCGAGGTCTCGCCGAGACCCTCCGCAGCGCGGGCGCCACGGTCGTCATGTTCACCGTCGCGCCCGCAGCCCTGACAGCATCCGCCCCCCTCGCCTCGATCGGAGCCCCCGCATGAGCGCGTCACGCCCCGCGCCCTCACCCTGTTTCTCATCGCCGCTCTGGTCATTCCGTTGGGAGCTGCCGCGCTCCTGAGCTGGAGTGTCACCGACCGCGCGGATCGCGTGGGAGAGGTTCCGGTGGCGATCGTCAACGACGACGAGATCGTCACCGGCGACACCCCTATGGCCGCGGGGCGGGCACTCTCGAGCGCACTCGTGCATCCGGAGGATGACACGTTCGGACTCGGCTGGACGCTCACGAGCGCCGAGGATGCCGCGGACGGCCTCGCCGCGGGCGAGTACTACGCGGTCCTGACCATCCCCGAGGACTTCTCGCAGTCCGTACTCTCGGTGGGCACCGACGCGCCGACCAGCGCCGAGGTCACCCTCGAGACCAACCCGGCGGCATCGGCGGTGGGGGCGCTGGCGGCAGAGGCTGTCACGCTGGCGGCGACCCAGACGCTGGGAGAACAGGTCACTGACGCCTTCGTCACCCAAACGATCGCGGGTATGAACAGCATTTCTCAGTCGCTGACCGACGCCGCCGACGGCGCCGAACAGCTCGCCTCCGGGGCGGGGCAGCTTGCCGACGGTACGGCAACGCTCGCCGACTCCAGCGCGCAACTGGCGAGCGGTCTGTCGCAGGCGGCCACCGGTACTCAGAGCCTTGCGACAGGAACACAACAGACGGCGTCGGCATCGTCGACTCTCGCATCCTCCGCAGGACAGCTAGCAGGCGGAGCCTCCCAGCTGGCCTCCGGCTCGAGCAGCGTCAGCGCGGCGGCATCGGGAGTGGCCGGGGGCAGTCAGCAGCTCTCGTCGAGTCTCGCCAGTCTTGCCGCGACCTGCCCAGCCGTGTCGAGTTCCCCCCAGTTCTGCGCCTCGCTGTCGGCGAGCGCGCAGGCAGCGGCGACCCTTGCGAGCTCTGCCACGCAGACCGCGGGCGGCGCCGCGACCGCCGCGAGCGCTGCTGCATCCCTCGCGTCGGGAGCCTCGCAGCTTGCCGCGGGGACGGCCCAGCTCGCCGGTGGCGCAGCCCAGGTCGCAGACGGGGCAGCGCAAGCCGCAGCTGGTGTCTCATCGGCAGCGTCCGGAGCCTCTCAGCTGGCCGGCGGGGCCGACACTCTCGCGGGGGCGGCGACAGAACTGGCCGGTGGAACCGAGAGCCTGGCCGACGGTCTCGCCGAGGGCGCAGCCCAGGTGCCGGTGACCTCCGACGAGGATGCCGAGACTCTGGCCTCGGTCGTGACCACCCCCGTCACTGTCGCCACAGACGCGACGAGTTCGGCAGACGGATGGCTCGCCGCGACCATCGCCGCGCTCGTCCTGTGGCTCGGGTCGCTTGCCACCCTCGTTGCCGGCCGACGCGTGTACTCGCGCGCATCCCTGGATTCCCCGGCCTCCACCGGCAGGCTGTCTTGGCTGCTCCTTCGTCCCCGGCTGGCGATCGCGGGCATCCAAGCTCTCGTAACAGTGGGCGTGATCGGGATGTTCGGGCTCCCGCTCACTGCCGCGGTCGGCTTCACGGGCGTGGCACTTCTGGCCGCCGGATGCTTCACCCTGCTGGCCTCCGCACTCGACGGAGCCTGGGGACGGTGGGGACTCGTCGGATTCGGCATCCTCACGGCCGCTCAAGCTGCCAGCTCCGCGGTGCTCCCGCTGCAGACCGCTCCGCCGGTCTTCGGGACACTGAACCAGCTGCTTCCCGGCACCGCGTTCACGTCGCTCGCGGCAAGCCTCGCTGGCGACCCCGACGGGTCTTCGGCACTCGGCGCCATCACGGTGCTGCTGGTGTGGAGCGTCCTGGGCGCCGTGGGCGTGAGGTGGGGCATCCGTCGCCGGCGTGCCCTCACCGGGAGCCGCCGGAGTGCCATCACGGTGGCCGGTGGGGCTGTTGCCGCGCAGCCCGTGGCAGGATGACGGCATGAGCGCCCGCATCCTCGTGGTCGATGACGACGACGAGATCCGTGCGATGTTGGACTCGACGCTGCGATTCAGCGGCTTCGAGGTCACCCAGGCCTCCACCGGGGCCGACGCGATCGCCGCCCTCGCCGCCGCGCCTCCCGACGTCGTGGTGCTCGATGTCATGATGCCGGGCGTCGACGGGTTCGAGGTCGTGCAGCTGATCCGCCGACGAGACGCGACCCTTCCCGTCCTGTTTCTCTCGGCCCGTGATGCTGTGGAAGACCGCGTGCGAGGGTTGCGGCTGGGTGGTGACGACTACGTCACCAAACCCTTCAGCGCCGTCGAGGTCGTGGCACGCATCGAGACGCTCCTACGCCGCGCTGCGCCGACCGAAGCACCGAGCGACGACGCCGCCATCCGGGTCGCCGATGTCGTGCTCGATGAACAGCGCCATCTGGTCGAGCGCGGTGGAACGCGCATCGACCTCTCGCCGACGGAATTCCGGTTGCTCCGGATGCTGATGGACAACGCCGACCACGTCCTGTCCAAGAGCCAGATCCTGCGGGAAGTGTGGCTCTACGACTTCGGCGGTGAAGCGAACGTCGTCGAGCGGTTCATCTCGAGCCTGCGGCGCAAGCTCGATGCCCACGGCGATCCGCTGATCGAGACGGTGCGCGGCTTCGGCTACGTCCTGCGCACGGATGCCGGTCGCTGACGTGCGATCACTCCAGGCGCGACTGACCCTCACTCTTGCCGCCGTCATGGTGGCTGTCGTGCTGGGCGGCGCGACAATTCTCTCGCTCGCGATCTTCCCGCTGCTGGGTCAGCAAGACCTCAGCCAACTGGAGAACACGGCGCAGCGGTTGACAGCCGGTCTGGACGCGACCGGCGGTGCCGTCACCTCCGACGAGAATATTCAGCGCATTGCGGCGGACGCGATCGGCGTCATCTTGAGCAACGACACCGGTATCCTCGCCGCTGCCGGCATCCCCGATGAGGACGTCGCCACGGTCCTCGCTCGCGCTGAGGACTCTCCGACCGACATCGACGGTCGATACCTCGCCGAGACGATCGACACGTCGGGGCTCTCGCTGACATTCAGCGCAGACGGGACCGAGGTTCCGGTGACCTCGGCAGTGCTCGTGGTGCGCACCGCCGATCGCGAGGCCAACGGCGTCCTGCTGATCACGGCGCTATCGGTGACCGCGGTTGCCACGACGATCATCCTCATCATCGCGGCGGCCCTTGTCGTGGGGCGCGGACTTCGCCCGCTCACGGCGATGGCCGAGCACGCCGAACGCATCGCCGAGGGCGACCGCACCCTGCGCCTTCCGGTTGAGAGCAGCGGGGATCCGGCGATCGCACGCATGGCGAGCACCGTGAACCTGGCCTTCGACGTGCAAGAGGACGCCGAAAACCGCATGCGCTCGTTCGTCGCCGATGCCTCGCACGAGCTGCGCACGCCGCTGACCACCGCGAGCGGCTGGGTCGAGCTGTACTTGCGAGGCGGTCTGACCGACCCCGAGGCGCTCGCGGAGGCGATGGCGCGCGTGGAACGACAGCTGGGGCGCATGAGACTCCTCACCGACGAACTGTCTCTGCTCGCGCGCACCGACGCAGGTCGGCCCCTCGAGAATGCGCCAGTCGATCTAGCGGCGGTCGCCGCCGAAGTCGTGTCCGATGCCCGCGTGCTGCATCCCGAGCGACGACTCACCGTCCAAACTGACGGTCCCGCGGTGGTGCTCGGCGACGAGCCACGCCTGACACAGGTCGCGCGCAACCTCGTCGGGAATGCGTTGCAGCACACACCTCCGGATGCCGACGTCACCGTCAGCATCCGATCGAGCGACGGTCGCGTCATCCTGCGCGTGCACGACACCGGCCCGGGTATTCCGTCCGAGCAGCTGCCGCGCGTGTTCGAACGTTTCTGGCGCGGCGACAGCTCCCGCCATTCCGCGGGCTCAGGCCTCGGGCTCGCGATCGCTCATGCCCTGGTGAGCGCGCACGGCGGCATCCTGCGGGTGACGAGCACGCCGGGTCAGGGCACGACGTTCGAAGCGAGTCTTCCCGCGCTGGACGTTCAGCCGGCCTGATCGGACTTGCGGGCGCCGGCCTCCAGCACATCCCCGGTCGGGAGCTCGTGGTGTCCACCGAACTGCAGGCGCATCGCCGACAGCAGCTGGTTGGCGTAGTGATCCTCGTCCCGGGACGCGAACCGCTCGAACAGTGCGGCGGCAAGCACGGGAGCCGGAACCCCCGTGTCGACAGCAGCCTTGACGGTCCAGCGACCTTCTCCCGAGTCGGAGACCCGACCGGCAAGCCCATCCAGCGTGGGGTTCTCTTCGAGGGCGGCAGCCGTCAGGTCGAGCAGCCACGACGAGATCACCGATCCACGGCGCCACAACTCCGCGACCTTGGGTGTGTCGATCGTGAACTGATAGAACTCCGGCTCTTCCAGCGGTGCGATCTCAGCGGAGTGCTCGGCTTCGCGCACGCCCGCGTCGGCGTTCTTGAGAATGTTCATGCCTTCCGCGAGCGCGGCCATGATTCCGTACTCAATGCCGTTGTGCACCATCTTGACGAAGTGGCCGGCACCCGACGGACCGCAGTGCAGGTATCCGAGCTCCTCGGGGGCGAAGTCGCCGGTGCGTCCCGGCGTGCGCTCGATGTCGCCCTTGCCCGGCGCGATGGTCTTGAGGATCGGCTCGATGCGGTCGAACGCCTCGTTCGGACCACCGACCATGAGGCAGTAGCCGCGCTCGAGACCGAAGACACCGCCGCTGGTCCCGGCATCCACGTAATGGATGCCCTTCGGCTTGAGCTTCGCCGCACGACGCACGTCGTCGCGGTAGTTGGAGTTGCCACCATCGATGATGATGTCGCCGGGCTCGAGCACCTCGGCGACCTGGTCGACGACCTGGCCGGTCAGACCTGCGGGGATCATGAGCCAGATCGCGCGCGGCGCCTCCAGCTTGCTGGCCATGTCGGCGAAAGACGAGGCGCCGGTGGCGCCTTCGCCGGCGAGGGCGGTGACGGCATCCGGGTTCACGTCGTAGACGACGCACTCATGTCCGTCATTCATCAGGCGGCGCACGATGTTCGCGCCCATTCGTCCAAGTCCGACCATTCCGAGCTGCATGTTCGATTCCTAACCTTGTCGGTGTCGAGCGGCGCTGGTATCAGCGAGAAGAGACTCACTCGCAGTCTAGAGAGCCATATGATGACCGCGTGAGTGAAGATTCCTCCGTGCCGCGACGACGACGTGACTGGCTGGACATCATGGCGGTGTTCGTTCTCTCGATCACCGCGGTACTCACCGCGTGGTGCGGGTTCGAAGCCTCCAAGTGGGGAGGCGAGATGTCGATCGCGTTCAGCCAGGCATCCAGCGCTCGCGTGCAAGCGACCAGCGCTGAAGGCGAGGCCCGCGATGCGCGCCAGTTCGACCTCAGCGTGTACGCCGAGTGGGTGCGGGCAACCTACAACGGCGAGCAGGATCTCGCCGAGTACATCCAGGAGCGGTTCACCCCGGAGTTCACCATCGCGTTCGACGCGTGGACTGCAGGGGGCCGCGTCGAAGCCGGTCCGTTCGCCGTGCCAGAGTATGTTCCCCCAGGCACGGTCGAGGCTGCGGAATTGACCGAACGCGCCGATGCCAAGTTCCAGGAGGCGCTGACCAACAACCAGCGCGGCGACAACTACTCGCTCCTCACGGTGCTGTTCGCCCTCGTCCTCTTCCTCACCGCAATGTCCCAGCGCGACCTCGCGCCGTGGGCGCGACGGTTCCTGCTGATCGGAGCGACGGCCCTCGGCGCCGTCGGGGTCGTCATCCTCTCGACCTTCCCGATCCGGATCTGACCGCCGGCGACGATCCGCCCGGGTGCATCTAGCGGATCACGTAGTCGGCCTCGGTTTGGACCCGGACTGAGACGCCGACGAAATCGGGCAGCCCGTCCAGCGCCGTCGCGAGATCCCCCGTGTCGGGGATGTTCCCGTCATCGGTGACGACGTCGATCGTCGCGTTCACGCCCACCCAATGGACCCCGGTGACGGATGCCGACGAATCGGAACTCACCCAGTCCTGCGCCGCGTCCCGAATCGTCAGCCCCCAGGAGGTCAACGCGAAGGACACTGCGGTGTTGAACGCCAGCGGAATGACGACGATGACGGCGGCGATTCCGACGATGACGTAGGCGCGGCGGCGACGTGCCGTCGGCAGCGAGCTCGGTTCGCGGGCGTACCCGGCGAGGGTGAACACGATGCTGCCCGCGATGATCAGTGCCACGACATTGGAGAGGAAGAGCCAGAGGGCGCCCATCGCCTCATCCCACTCGCCCACACCGGCGCACACGCCGACGACCCCCAGCGGCGGGACGAGCGAAATCGCGATCGCGACACCGGGAAGCACCGTGCTCAGGTCGCGCCGCGACATCGCGAAAGCCCCGGCGGTTCCCGTCGCCAGGGCTGCCGCGAGGTCGAGCAACCCCGGCGATGTCCGTCCGGTGATCTGGGAGTTGCTCTGCAACGCGGTCGGATCAGCGACGAAGACGGCGAACATCGCACCGATCGCGATCACGACGACCACGCCGATCACGACCCATAGCAGCGAGGTCACCACGAGTCGCAGTTGGCCGACGACGATCCCGAGCGCGATCCCGAGGATGGGGGTCGCCAACGGCGCAATGATCATCGCCCCGATCACGGTGGCCGTCGAGTCTCCGAGGACGCCCGCCGCGGCGATGATCGCCGAGAGGACGAGCATGATCAGGAACGCGGAACGCTTGCGTCCCACCTCACCCGCGCCGAGGTTCAACGCATCGTGGAGCTCGTCGGGCGTCAGTCGCTGCGACGGGGGGATGAGCGCTTCGGTCAGGCGCGACACGGCACTCAGCGGAAGAAGCTGTTCGCGCGGGACGTGAACAACAGCAGCAGACCGATCAGCGGCAGCACCGCCGAACCGATCGCTGACCACAGCTGTGCCGGCTCCGTGATCATGAGGTAGACCGACCCCGCGATGTTCAAGACGAAGACGATCGCCGTCAGGATGCGCGCGCCGTTGCTCCCGCCGAACAGCCCCAGGCTCACCAGAATCGTGATGAATCCGATGAGCATCGCCACGATTCCCAGGGTGATCTCTCCGCCGATCATCAGGAGAACTCCCGCGATGATCTGCAGCGCACCCGTGATCCAGGCGATGATCGCTACCAGGGTGACTCCGAAAGGTCGTCTACCTGCCATGTTCCCTCCCCAGCGCGACGGCCGCACGGCGCGGCATCCGTCCCGTCGGCATCACTGTAGCGGGCGCGACGCTACGCGAGGAGGGTCTCTCCGATGAAGCCGCCCTCCGCGCATCCCGGGGGCACCGCGAAGACCGCCGAACCGATCGGGATGGTCCACTCGTTGAGCAGGTCCAACTCGTCGAGTCGGCGCTGCATCGGCACGAACTGCTCATCGACGTCAGCTTGGAAGGCGGCGAAAATGAGGCCCGAGTCCGACAGGTCGCCACCCGTCGGAGCATCGTCGTAGTTATACGGACGACGCAGGATGCGCTCCCGCGGATTCTCGCTGCGGGCACGGCGGATGTGAGAGAACTCCGGGATCACCGGGAAACCGAGAGCGTTGCGTGCGTCGAAGTCCGGGTCGTCAGTCTCCTGGGTTCCCGTGAGCGGCGCTCCGTTGTCCAGTGTGCGGCCGACCGATTGCTCACGACCCGAGCGATCGAGTTTGTCCCACGTATCGAGGGTCATCCGGATGCGCCGAACCACCATCCCGGTGCCGCCGGCGAGCCAACCGTCCGAGCTCCAGACGACCTCATCGAAGTCGACTGTTCCTGCCTCGGGGTTGACGGTGCCGTCGACCTGCCCGAAGAGGTTCCGCATGCTGCGCTCGGGATAGGCGCCCGCGGAGCGCCGGAAGCCCTGCTGCACCCACCGCACCGTCGTGAACGAGCGCGAGTCCTTGAGCAGCATCCGCGTCGCATGGGCGACGACGAGCGGGTCATCGGCGGCGATCTGGATCAGCAGGTCGCCCCCCGTGTACGCGGGGTCGAGCCTGTCGATGGAGAACGCGGGGAGGGGCTTCAGCCAGCTCGGTCCGACGCCACCTGCGCGCGCGACGAACTGCGGCCCGAAGCCGAACGTGACAGTGAGCCGGGCCTTGGCGATCGCGAGCTCGGGCTCCGAGTCAGCGAGCGCCGGCTCGCCGCGGGTCAGACGGGCGGCGTCGTCGGTGAGGACCTTCATCATGCGCCGTTGACCCTCGCGCTGCACCTCGGGCAGCAGGTCGAGAGCGACGAATGTCCCGTAAGTCTGAGCTGCCGTGTCGATGCCGGCCTGGTGGATGCCGTAGAAGGGGACGATCTCCGCCCCGTCCAGCGGGGTGGACCCGGATGCCACGGGAGCAGCATCCTTCTCGGCGGTGAGGGCGAGGTCGATGCCGATCGCTGCGGCCGCGCCGACGCCGGCGACAGCTCCTCCTACGAGGAACTGTCGCCGGGTCGACCCGGGGCGATCGGAACGATTCCGATCAGCGGTCATTACTGGTCGTCGCCGCCCATGTCCATGCCGGAATGGTCGTCGCCCATGTCCATGCCACCGTCGTTGTAGTTCTCGTCAGCGCCGGTGAAGTCCTTCACAGGAGCCGTGAACTCCATCGTCGAGCCGTCCTCGAACGTGACGGTGAACGTCGCCTCGTCGCCCGCGACGAGAGGCGCCGTGAGGTCCATGAGCATGAAGTGGTAGCCACCGGGCTCGAGCGTCAGGCTGCCACCGGCGGGCACGACGAAACCGCCGTCCTTTTCTTGCATGACCATGCTGCCGCTGCCGTCGTCCACGACTTCGTGCAGTTCCATCATCGAGGAAGCGTCCGAGGTGATCGAGACGATCGTTGCGTCGGAGTCGCCGTCGTTCTCGAGCTCTCCAAAAGCTGCCGACATGCCGCTGTCGGCTGCCTTGACCCAGGCATCGGTGATCGTGACGGAGTCCGCTTCAGCGGCGGTCGTCGTGCTGGTGTCCGTGGACGCACAGCCGGCGAGTCCGAGAGCGGCGGCGACCAGCAGGACGCCGAATCGGGTGGAAATACGGGTGTTCACAGGTGTCCCTTTCAGGGCTTCGGGGGCTCCTCATCGGAGCCCCGGCGGGCGCGCCGAGCGCGACCGCGAAGGAAGAAGAGAACCAGCGCGAATAGGGCGAGCGCTGACGCTGCCCCGATCGCGCCGATCAGAACGACGCGCGGGATGCCGCCGTCCTCTGCCGCTGACTCGTGCGGCAGGGTGGTCGCTTCGTCCGAAGGACCACCGGTGGTCTGATCTGCTGTCGGCGTGGATGAACTCACCGCGGTCGGAGTCGCCGTCGGCGTCGACACCGCTGCCGGGTCATCCACCGTGAAGGGGATGAGACCGGAGATCGGATGCCCGTCCGACGAGACGACCCGCCAGCGCACTTCGTATGCCCCGTTCGGCATCCCCTCGGCGAGGGGAACCGTCAGGGTGTCGAAGTCGATCTGGATGTCGCCCGCGACCCAGTCGTTCTCGTCAGCATCCGCAACGATCACCGCCGCACCGATCTGCATGATCTCGGCTGAGAACGTGAGTTCGACCGCGGTGGGGGCCGTTGCAAGCTGCTCGTTCTGCTGCGGAGAGCTCGCGACGAGTTCGTCGTGCGCCCAGGCGGGTGCGGCGACGAGCGACAGGGCGACGGTGGCAACCGCGACCGAGGCCGCGAGAGCCCCGGCGCGCGCGCGGAGAGACAACGACATGGAAACGCCTTTCGTGAGTGAACGTCGATACGCCTCCCCCGGCGCCGACCGGCAGCCGCGGGAGTCGAGACAGAGAGTCAGACCACGAAAGACAGGGGCGGCCCACGCCTGCGCACGAACGTGGCAACGCGAGCGGAACGGATCGGTGCGGCGCAAGCCGAGACGAGGCCCGGTCGCCCCGCGACAGCGGGCAGCGTGATGTCGCCCGTGAGGATGCGACGGCGCACCCAGGAGAGGATCTCGCGGGCCAAGACCCCGAGACGGATGACGAGTCGTTCGCCTCGGTACAGCACGGCAACCGTCAGTGCAGCGGCGACGAGGTGAGCGAGCCACATGGACAGGTCTGCGGCGACGACCACCGTGTTGGTCGACAGGTCGAGACCGGGAAGACCGTGAACGTGCCCCGTCGCCGTTGTCGCTCCGGCCGCTCCCGTGTCGGCGCCGAGCACGAACAGCAGATGGAACAGCAGCTGGCTCACCAGCACCGCGGCACTCAGTCGGACCAGCGAGAGCGCGCGACCCACGAGAACCGTGCACACGGCAAGCGAGAGCACCCACGGCACGGCAATCCCGAGCCACTGGGGCATCGCCCCGCCCGCCGCCACATGCGAGAACAGGGCGACGAACGTCGCGATCGATGCGGCAACTGACGCGCGGATGACGCGGGTCGCTCGCGATCGGGACATGGACCCATTGTCGCAAACATCGACGCGTCGCCCGCGCATGGGACCTTATTCCCGGTTAGGCGGCCCGCTCGCCGACCCATAATCCTGCTATGACCCGCGTCACCTACAGTGCGATCTCGAGCTTCTCCCGCGTGCGCATCCTGTTCCTGTTGCAGGAGCGGCCCGAACGCACCGTCACCGAACTGTGTGAGGCGACAGGCCTGCACGCGAACACCATCCGCGAGCACCTTCAGCGTCTCGTGGACGGCGGGTATGTCGTCGCTGAGACCGAGCATCGCACAACCCGGGGCCGCCCGCGGGTGCTCTATTCGGCAGCAACGGGTCGGGACCGCGACTCGACCAGCTCTGTCGCCCGCCACAAGGCGGCGGCCGCCGCCCGGCGCGGGGATCTCATGCGTCGCGTGATGCCATGGACCGATGTCGACGATCTGCCGACGGATGCCGTTCATCAGCTCGACGCACTGGTGGAGGACCTCGGGGATGCCGGATTCGAGCCGATCGTCGACGAGTCGACGCTCACCGTGGACCTGTCGCCGTGCCCCCACGCGTCAGCGAGCGCTCGCGACCGCGAAACCCTGTGCGCGGTGCATCTGGGTTTGATGGACGGGGTGCTCTCTCAGGCCGGGGGCCGTTGCGGGTCGACGGCATGGCAGCGTCGCGGAATCCGGAGCGGTGCGTGGTCAAACTCCTGCCCCGGCGGGCCTCGGTGCTGGCTGCGCTCGCTGCGAGCTGACGGCGCCCCCGCCGCGCTGTGAAAGGTCGCGGCACGCGCGATAGCGTGGCCGAGTGACCGATCCCCGACGGATGCAGCGCATCATCGTCATCGCGCTCTCGTCCGCCCTCGCAACCGTCTCCCTCGCCAGCCTGTCCGCGCTCTCGCCGGAACCCGCCGCAGCTGCCTGCACACCACCGCCTGCTGCCGCCGTGGTGGACGCGCTCGATATCGATGAGTTGCACGCCCGTGGACTGACCGGTGCCGGTGTGAAGATCGGCGTGATCTCGACCTCCTTCGACAACGCCACCACGCCGCAGCCGACGACGGAGTCGCAAGATATCGCCGCGGGGGCGCTTCCCGGTCCGGGAAACCCCTGCGGGTGGGAGCGTCCCGTCACCGTCCTCAGCGACAACTCCCCCAACGATGATGAGGGGCGCGCGATGCTGCAGATCGTGCACGCCATCGCACCCGCGGCCGAGCTGTACTTCGCAACCGCAGACGTCACCGAGAGCGCCACCGTCTCCTCTGATCAGTCCATAGCCGACGCGATCGACTCCATGATTGCGGCAGGTGTCGACATCATCGTCGACGACATGATGGAGGTCTACGACACCGCCTTCTCCGAGGGTCTGTCGGCGGCAGCAGCTCGCCGCGCAAGCGAGGCGGGCATCGCGTACGTCGTCCTGGCCGGCAATCTGGGATTCGTCGGGGCGAGCACTGTCGATACCAGCCCCGCACCGAGCGGCGGATACCAGATCGCCAGCTACACAAGCACCGCGTTTCGCGGGGCTCCGTGCCCAGCGGAGATCATCGCCGACGCTGCTCCGATGCCCGTGGAGTGCCACGACTTCGACCCGGGGCCTGGCGTCGATACGACGCAGAGCTACACGCTGGAGGTGCAGAGCGATCGGTCTCCCGAGCTGTACGCGCTCGTCGAATGGGGGACCAGCCGTACAACCTGTCGAACACGCTGTACGGTGCGTTCACGGATGCCTCGACCGGCGCGCTCACGGACCTTCTGATTCCCGGCACGACAGAAGCTGCGGGCGCACCCCTCTCGACCGGGACCGTGTTCGGCGCACTCGGCTACACCGGACCGCCCGCAGCGATCTACCCGGGCCGGGACCTGCTGATCGTGCGCGAAGCCGACACAGCGCTGACCGGTGATCTGCCGATCCGCTTCGAGTTCTGGTCCAACAACAGTCCCCGTGTCGTCGCCGCCGCCGAGTGGTTCACCTCCACGACGACCGACACGTTCGGGAGCACCATTGTCGGCCGCTCGGCCAACCCGAGCTCCATCACGATCGCGGCACGACCGCTGTTCCCGGCCCTGGATGTCATCTGTCCCCCGCTGGATCCGAGCGTCTTCGGCCTCGAGTGCTTCAGCTCCACGGGCCCGCAGACTCGCTACTGGGGTGCGCTGAACCTCGCCCAGGTGCCGCCTGCTCCCCTGCCGGCACCCGAGACCCGCGTGGGGCCGACGATCACGGCGTACGACGGCATCCCCACGACCTTCTTCGGTATGGACGTCGGTGGCCAGTGGCTCTTCTACGGCACCTCTGCTGCGACGCCAACCGCAGGCGGCGTGTTGGCCCTCGGAATGCAGGCGGCGCCGGACGCGCGCGTCGGAGACCTGGTGGCTGCCCTGCAGGAAACGGCGAGCGATCGGGCCGCACCCATGCCGTGGAACGGTGTGACACGCGCGTCCGCTGCCGGCGCCGGGTTCATCGCACCGGTCGCCTTCATCGATGCCGTACATCCCGCTCCCGCACCGACACCCGAGCCCACGGCGGCGGCCGGCGGCGCTACCCTCGCCGAGGGTGGGGCAGAGAGCCCGGCCCCCATCGCCGTCGCCGCGTCGGTCATTGTCGGCGCCGGGCTGCTTCTCCTGCTGCGGCGCCGCCGCTCGGCATCATCGCTCCAGCATGAGGAGCAGCCACAGTGATCGCCGGCCGAGCGAGGGCTGCGATGACGGACCAAGGTCCCGCGCGAGTACCGCGACCGCCGCGGTACCGTGATGAGCGCCAAGCAGGTGGAGTGGCGGACGTCATTTGACAATGCCGAACCCGAGGCTGTTATTCACGGCCTCAACTTTCACCCCGACTGATGGGGCCGAGAGTAGCGTGACCACCAGTAGACAACCTCGATGTGGGGGGAAATGATCATGGATCTGCTCGATCCGCTGCTGCTAGCCCGTTGGCAGTTCGGCCTCACGACGCTGTACCACTTCCTGTTCGTGCCACTGACGCTCGGCATGTCGGTCACCGTCGCCATCTTCCAGACCGTCTGGTATCGCACCGGCGATGTGAAGTGGCTGCACCTGACGCGGTTCTTCGGGAAGATCTTCCTGATCAACTTCGCGATGGGCGTGGTCACCGGCATCGTGCAGGAGTTCCAGTTCGGTATGAACTGGTCGTCCTACTCGCGGTTCGTCGGCGACGTCTTCGGAGCACCCCTCGCCTTCGAAGGGCTCATGGCCTTCTTCTTCGAAGCGACCTTCATCGGCCTCTGGATCTTCGGCTGGGACAAGCTCCCGAAGGGGTTGCATCTGGCATCCATCTGGATCGCCTCGATCGGCGCGCTCCTGTCGGCCTACATCATCATCGCGGCCAACGCGTTCATGCAGAACCCGGTCGGCTACCAGATGGCCGAAGACGGCAGTCGCGCCGAGATGAACGACTTCCTTGCGGTGGTAACGAACCCGATCGCCTTGGCGGCGTTCCCACATACGATCTTCGCGGCCTTCATGTTCTCGTCGGGCGTCGTGATCGCGGCAGCAGCCTGGCACATGGCTCGCAAGCGCAACATCGAGATGATGCGCCCCGCCCTGAAGTTCGGTCTGTGGGGCATGATCATCGCGTTCGCCGGCACGTTCCTCGCCGGTGACCAGCTGGGTCTGGTGATGGTCAGCACCCAGCCGATGAAGATGGCTGCCGCGGAGGCGCTCTACAACTCGGCGTGCGGTGCTAACGCGTCCTTCTCGATTTTCTCGATCGGAACGCCCGACGGCACGGGCGAGATCTGGTCGATCCGCGTCCCCTATCTCCTGTCGCTGCTGTCGACCCATACTCTCGACGGATGCGTCGAAGGCATCAACGACCTCAACGCGCAGTATGCAGCGCAGTGGCCGGACCTTGCCGCGCAGGTCGACGGCGTCTTCAACCCGGTGCTGTGGATCACCTACTGGTCCTTCCGCTGGATGATGGGCCTGGGCTTCCTCGCGACCTTCATTGCGATCGTCGGCCTGTGGCTGACCCGCAAGAACGCCAAGCGCGATGTGCCCCGGTGGGCCTGGAGCGTCGCGATCTGGACCGCACCGATCGCGCTGGTGGCCTCGCTCGTGGGCTGGGTGTTCACCGAGATGGGGCGTCAGCCGTGGATCGTGTTCAGCCTCATGCTGACCGAGGATGGCGTCTCACCGAGCGTCCCCGGCTGGTCGGTGCTGATCTCGCTGGTCGCCTTCACCGCGATCTACGCCTCCCTCGCGGTCGTTGAGTTCGGCCTCATCCTCAAGACCGTGCACAAGGGGCCAGACCCACTCCCCGAGCCCGGCAGCACGGATGCCGAGCCGACCTCCCGCGAAGACACCCCGACGACGGTCTACTAGGAGCTGATCATCATGGATCTCGCATACCTCTGGTTCTGGATCGTCGGAGTCCTGTTCGTCGGCTACTTCGTTCTCGACGGCTTCGACTTCGGCGTGGGAATGTCGCTGCCCTTCCTCGGCAAGGATGAGGTCGGCAAGCGTCAGATCATCAACACGATCGGTCCCGTCTGGGACTTCAACGAGACATGGCTGATCGTCGCCGGCGCGTGCCTGTTCGCTGCCTACCCCGAGTGGTACGCCTCGCTGTTCAGCGGCTTCTACCTCGCGCTGCTGCTGATCCTGCTCGCCCTCATCCTGCGCGGCGTTTCGTTCGAGTACCGCCACCAGCGCGAGGGTCTGCGCTGGAAGAAGGGCTTCGACACGATGATCGTCATCGGGTCGGTGCTCCCCGCGCTGCTGTGGGGCGTGGCCGTCGCGAACCTCGTCCAGGGCGTGCCGCTGGATGAGAACCACGAGTACACCGGGTCGCTGCTCACGCTGCTCAACCCCTACGGGCTGCTCGGCGGAATCACGCTCGTCCTGGTCTTGTTCCTGCACGGCCTGTACTTCATCGGACTCAAGACCGACGGTCAGGTACACGAGGATGCCAAGCGCCTCGCGACCCGGGTCGGGTTCATCACCGTCGTGGTCGCTGCCGCGTTCCTGATCTGGACGATCTTCATCGCCGCCGCCCACGAGGCTCCGCTCCTGCCGTTCGTCATCGCGGCAGCAGCTCTCGCGGCCGTCGCCCTCCTGCTGTCGATGTTCTTCCACGTGAAGGAGCGCGAAGGGTGGGCGTTCACGGCGGGGATCTTCACCGTCGCTCTCGCGGTGCTGACGCTGTGGATGTCGATGTTCCCGAACGTCATGCGCTCGTCGACGGATGTCGCGTTCAGCCTGACGATCGAGAACGCCTCGAGCACCGACTACACCCTCACGATCATGTCGTGGGCAGCGCTCATCTTCCTCCCCCTCGTCCTCGCCTACCAGGGTTGGACCTACTGGGTCTTCCGCAAGCGCGTCACCCGGTCACGGATCGAGAAGGCCGAACTCGTCAATCACTGAGCGTGTCAGACACGGTACCCGGCGGGCACTGAGCCCGCCGGGTACCGTGTTTATCCGTCCTCGCTGACCTGCCCGGCGATCCGCACGTGGCCTGCCAGCGCTTCCGCAAACGGCGTGGCCGGGTGGCGCAGCACATCACGGACCGCGCCCTGCTGCGCCACCCGCCCCCGTTCGAGGACGAGAAGGCGATCGGCCACGGCGACGGCATCCACGGGGTCGTGAGTGATGACGACGGCGGTGCTGCGCAGGTGGTCGGCCAGCAGCATCCGGATCTCCGCCGCCGTCTGCAGGTCCAGTGAGGTCAGCGGCTCATCCAGCAACACGAGACGCGGGTCCACCGCGAGCGCCCGAGCCAGCGCCACGCGCTGTTGTTGACCGCCGGACAGGTGCGCGGGCATCCGTTCTGCGAACCCGGCCAGCCCGACCCGGTCGAGCCACTCCTCGGCGACGCGTTCAGCCTCGAGGCGGGAGGCGCCGCGGGCGCGGGGTCCGAACGCGACATTCTCGCGTGCGCTCAGGTGCGGGAAGAGGCGGGCATCCTGGCCGAGAAGCATGACGCCGCGATCCATCGGCGCCACGTGGATGCCTCGTCTCGGACGGATGCCGCCCGCGGGGGCATCCGAGAGAACAGTGCCGTCGAGCTCGATGCGTCCGGCATCCAGACGGAGGAACCCGGCGAGCGCCGCCAACAGCGTGGACTTGCCCGCACCGCTCGGCCCCATCACCGCAACGCGCTCGCCGGACGCCAGGTCGAGGTCGATGTCGAGGTCGAAGGTCGCGGAGCGGACAACCCGCATCTGTGCTGACAGTGCCGCCGTCATCCGGGAACCCCCCGCCTCGGTCCCTCGGCGCGCCAGCCACGGACAAGCAGCAAAATAGCCAGCGCGGCGACCAACAGCAGGAGCGAGAGGGCAACGGCAGTTCCTTGCGTGACGCCGGCTCCGTTGAAGGCGGTGTAGATGGCCAGCGGCATCGTCTGGGTCACTCCCGGTGCGTTGCCCGCGAACAGCGCCGTCGCGCCGAACTCGCCGATCGCGCGCGCGAAACTCAGCACGACGCCGGCGATCAGCCCCGGGGCTGCGAGCGGGAGCGTCACGCGCCGCAGGATCAGCCAACGCCGGGCGCCGAGCCCCGCAGCGACCTCTTCGAGATCGGTGCCCGTGGCCCGGAGGGAACCCTCCACGGCAAGAACCAGAAACGGCAGCGCGACGAAGGTCTGGGCCATGACGACCGCTGTCGTCGTGAACGGCAGCGTGAGCCCGGCTTCGGCGAGCAGACCCCCCGCCCATCCGCGTCGCCCGAACAGAAAGAGCAGCGCCACTCCCCCCACCATCGGGGGAAGCACCAGCGGCACCGTGACAAGCGCTCGCAGCACGGCAGCGGTCCGTGGCGCCGACCGAGCGATCAGCAGCGCCAGTGGCACACCCAGAAGAACGCACAGTCCGGTCGCGGCAAGACCGGTTCCGAGTGACAGCACGAGAGCCTGCACGGCCTGCGGCGAGGAGATGTCGACCCAGAAGGTGTCCCACTGCACTCGGGCGATCAGCGCCAGCAGCGGTACGACGAGAAACGCCAGTCCGAGCAGCGCCGGAACGAGGAGCGAGCGCGGCAGGAGCGTCCCGGGGCGCGGGCTCACGGCGCTCCGAACCCGAAGGATGCGAGCACGTCCTGCCCGTCGGGCCCCCGCACATAGGAGATGAACGCTGCCGCCGCCGCGGGCGTGGTAGCCGAACGCAGCGCGGCAATGGGGTAGAGGTTGACCACGAGCGCTGCACCCTCGGGCACGATCGATTCGACATCGGCACGGCCCGCGACATCCGTTCGGTACACCAGACCGGCGTCGGCTTCCCCGGCGGCGACCTTCGTGAGCACGGCCGCGACGTTCTGCTCCAGGCTCGCGGGAGTGACCGCGACGCCCGCGCCCGTGAGGAGCTTCTGCGACGCGGACCCGCACGGCACCTCCGGCGCACACAGCACGACAGAAAGATCCGGATCGGCGAGGTCCGCGAGACGCGACACCCCCGCAGGGTTGCCGGCCGGGACGACGATCACAAGCGTGTTGGAGGCGAACAGCTGCGGCGTCTCGGCGAGCCCGGCATCCACCACCGTGGCCATCGTCGATTCGTTCGCAGCCGCGAAGACGTCCACCGGCGCGCCCTCGATGATCTGCGTGGCCAGGGTCGACGAACCGTCATAGGTGATGGGCCGGACGTCGACGTCGGGGTAGGAGGCCTCGAAGCCCACGGCGATCTCATCGAAGGCCGCTTTCAGCGACGCAGCGGCGAAGATCGTCACCTCTCCCGATACGGCCGGAGCCGAGGCACCGGTCACCGCTGTGCTGGGCGAGGCGTCGGTGGCACCGGCTGAGCATCCGGCGAGGGACAGGGCGAGGGCGGATGCGGCGACGAGAACGACGCGGGGCACGGCGGCGCGCATCACCGATCAGTCCTTCGGAGCTTCGACGATGACGGTGGTCGCCTTGATGACCGCGGCGGCAAGAGAACCGACCTGCAGGTCCAGGTCGCGCACGGCCTCGGCCGACATCAGGGAGACAACGCGGTGCGGGCCGGACTGGATGTCGACCTGGGCCATGACGCCGTCGACCTGCACGCGCGTGACCAGACCGACGAAGCGATTGCGCGCGCTCGAGAGCACGTCAGCGGCGTCTGACCCCTGTTGCGCGCGCTCCACGGCACGCTGGGCGAGCGCGTCGCCGGGTATCTCTGCCGGTGAGGCTCCGGTCGTCGCGAGCAGGCCGGCCTCGATCCATCGCCGGACGGTGTCGTCACTGACGCCGAGCAGTCGGGCGGCATCCGCAATGCGATAGGTGCGCATGCTCGAACTTTAGCATCCGCATATGCGGTCATTATCGATCGTGTGTTCCGCTCAAGCGGATGCGTATCCGCCTTTCCCCCGCTGATGCGTCGAAGTCTGACACCCACGGACCGGGACCTTTGGCACGGTTCGCCGGGGCGTCGCCCTGCGGAAATGAGGCAGACTCGATTCATGCCCGCCGAGCAGGATCGACCCGCGCGTCGGGGACCTGTCGATCCGCGCCTCCTGCGCTACGCGCGGAGCTCCCGCGGCTTCTTCGCTCTCATTGCCGCCGTCGGCCTCGCCCAAACGCTGACCATCATCGCGTTCGCCTGGTTCCTCACGACCGGGATCGTCGGCGCAATCGACGGACGATCGCTCAACGAACTCGCCCCGACACTGGCGGCGCTCGGCGCCACCATCGCCGTTCGAGCTGTGCTGATCTGGGCACGCGAGGCAGCTGCTTCCCGAGCAGCAGCCCGCGTCGAGAGCGAGCTGCGTGAGAACCTCGTGGGCGCCGTCGGCACGCTCGGCCCGGAGTGGATTTCCACCCGGAACACGGCGCAGCTCGCCGTTACCGCCGGCCGCGGACTGGAAGCGCTGGATGCCTACTTCGGCCGCTACCTGCCCCAGCTGGTCCTCACCGCGATCGCGACACCGATCCTCGTGGCGATCATGTGGTGGCAGGACTGGTTGAGCGGCCTCATCGTGCTGCTGACCCTCCCCCTCATCCCGATCTTCATGGTGCTGATCGGGCTGGCCACCCGCGCCGTGCAGCAGCGGCAGTGGAGAACCCTCGGTCAGCTCGCCGCGCGCTTCAGCGACACGGTGCAAGGACTCTCAACACTCAAAGTCTTCGGACGCCAGCACCGCGCCGCCGACTCGATCGAGAGCGTCACGACGCGCTATCGGCGCGAGACCATGAAAGTCCTGCGCGTCTCTTTCCTCTCTGGCTTCATGCTCGAGTTCCTCGCCTCGATCGCCGTCGCGATCGTGGCCGTCACGATCGGGTTCCGACTCCTCGACGGTTCCCTGGCTCTCACGGTGGGTCTGTTCGTTCTGCTCCTCGCGCCCGAGGCCTACCTCCCCCTGCGCCAGGTCGGAGTCCAGTTCCATGCGGCAGCCGAAGGGGTAGCCGCAACCGAAGACATCTTCGCGGTGCTGGATGCCGCGGCATCCGCTCCGAAGCCTGCAACGCCCACGGCGGTGTCACGAGGGTCCGGCGCACGGCTTGTTGCCCGCGAGCTCCGCGTGCGGCGCGGGGACAGTGTCCTGCCGCCCGTTTCGTTTGAACTCGAACCGGGCCGGGTCATCCTCCTGGAAGGACCGAGCGGCGCGGGCAAGTCCAGCATCCTGGCCGCACTGCGCGGCGCTGCCCCCTTCGAGGGGTCGGCGACGATCCACGGCGCAGATGTCCGAGGGATCTCATCAGCGAGCTGGCTTGCATGGGCGGGGCAGAGCGCGGGTCTCATCTCGGGCACGGTAGCCGACAACGTTGCGCTGGGAGACGCGAACCCCGACGCGGCACTGATCGAAGCATCCCTGCGTCTGGCGTGTGCCGATGAGATCACCCCGACTCGCGAACTGGGAACACAGGGGGCGGGACTCTCGGGCGGCCAGGCGCAGCGCGTCGCGGTGGCGCGCGCGTTCTACCGTCATCTGCGCGGACAGGCCACGGTCATCGCTCTCGACGAACCGAGCGCCGCCCTGGATGCCGAGACCGAAGCGCGACTGTGGGCGTCAGTGCGAAAGGTCGCCGACGACGGCGCCGGGGTCATCCTGGTCTCCCATCGCGAGAGCGCCCGGCAGATCGCCGACGAGGTCGTGGCTCTCCGGGCGAGCGAGGTGATGGCATGACCACGGCGCGCGAGGTCCTCCGCGGCGCAATGCCGCCGGTGCGCCGGTTCTGGCCGGGCGCGGCATCCGCCTTCATCTCCGAGGCATCAGCGGTGGGTCTCCTTGCGACGAGCGCCTGGCTGATCGTACGGTCCAGCGAGATGGTGCCGGTGCTCTATATCTCTGTCGCCGTCGTGGGCGTGCGCTTCTTCGCGCTGACGCGATCGGTCTTCCGCTATCTCGACCGGCTCGCCGGCCACGATGCTGCCCTGCGCCAGCTCGCCGCCACCCGCACCGACATGGTCCGCCGACTCATCCCGCTCGCACCCGACGGACTCACGCGCACCAAGCGCGGATCGGTCCTCGGCGCCCTCGTGGACGACGTCGACGACCTCCAGAATCTGCCCCTGCGGGTCGTGCAGCCCCTCGTCGCATCAGCGACCGTGGCCCTGGCCGCCGTGATCCTCGTGACGATCATCTCGTGGCCCGCGGGGCTGACACTGCTTGCCTCCCTCGTCGTCGCCGCCCTCGTCGCCGTCGGCTGGGGCTGGGCGGCCGGAGCCCGAGCCGAGCGCGCGATCGCGCCACTGCGGTCCCGGCTCGCCGATGCCCTCCTCGACCACCTCGGCAGCCTCGACGTCCTCCTGGCCTATGGCGCCGAGGAGGCCAGCAGAACCCGGATCCGCGAGGCTGACCGGACGCTGCGCCGGGCAGTGGTCCGCAGGGCAGGGGCTCAGGCCGGGGCCGCGGGAATCATCTCCCTGCTCGCCGGGGCCGCCTCGCTCGCCGCGATCCTCGTCACTGCTCCGTCTGCGGCGGCAGGAACCCTCACGGGCCCCGACCTCGCGGTCGCGGCGCTCGTTCCCATGGCGGTGTTCGAGGTCTTCGCCGCGATCCCCCTGGCGGCCGCCTCCTGGCGCCAGGTGCACGCCTCGGCCCAGCGCATCGCTGAGGCCCTTCCCGCCGAGCCGCCGGCGGGGATCGTTCGGGACGAGCCGGCCGCGACCGGGGTCGCCCCGGCGCTCGGCGACGGTATCGTCCTGCGCGATCTGTCCGCCACGTGGCCGCACACTGACAGCGCGGCGCTGCGGGAGGTCACCCTGGAGATCCGTCCCGGCGAGAGGCTGCTGGTCGTCGGTTCGTCCGGCGCGGGAAAGTCGACCCTCGCGCATGCGCTGGTGCGCTTCCTCGACAGCGCCGGTGAGTACCGCATCGGGCAGACTGACGCGCACGGCATCGCCTCCGACGACCTGCGCAGAACTGTCGGATTGTGCGAGCAGGACCCCATGCTGTTCGACGAGAACATCCGGCAGAACCTGCTGTTCGCGCGCGAGGATGCCACGGATGCCGACCTTGAGGCCGCACTCGAACGCGTTGGCCTGGGACCGTGGCTGCGTGAACGCGGCGGCCTGGATGCGCGCGTGGGCGAGCGCGGCCAGCTGGTCTCCGGTGGTCAGGCGCAGCGCATCGCCCTCGCTCGCGCCCTGCTGCATCGGTTCCCCGTGCTCGTCCTCGATGAGCCCACAGCCGGTGTGGATCCCGCGGCATCCGATGCGCTGCTCACCGACCTGCTCTCCGCCGTCGAGCCGCACCAGTGCGTCGTGCTGATTTCCCACGTCACCGTGCCCGACGGGTTGGTCGACCGCGTCGTGCGCCTCGAACGCGGCGCCCTGGTCTAGGCGGTCGCGGGTTCCGCGTCGTCTGCGAAGGTCTCGGCGGTCGCGGCGATTCGATTGGCCATTCCGCTGAAGATGAACCCGTGGAAGGGCAGCACCGCGAACCAGTAAAGGCGTCCGGCCAACCCGTGCGGGAAGAACACGGCCCGCTGCTCGTACCGCGATCCGGTCTCGGTCGGGGTAGCCCGCAACTCGAGCCAGGCAAGACCCGGCACCTTCATCTCTGCCCGCAGACGCAGGAAGCTGCCATGCTCGATCGCTTCGACGCGCCAGAAGTCGAGTGCGTCCCCGGCCGAGAGCCGGCCCTTGCTCCGGCGCCCGCGTTGAAGCCCCACGCCACCGACGATCCGGTCCATCCAGCCGCGAACCGCCCACAGCAACGGCGACGAGTACCAGCCGTTCTGGCCGCCGATGCCCTCGATGACCCGCCACAGCGCGGATGCCGGAGCGGACGTTGTCGCGGAACGCGCGTCCACGAACACGACCTGCCCTGCCCAGTCCGGGTCGCTCGGTAATGGACTCGAGGGCACATCGAGAATCTCGGTGTCGGCCCAGCTCGTCTCGACGGTGTCGTCCTTCTCGCGGCTGAGGGCCAGCGCTACCGCATCCCGATACCGCATGAGCCCGTCCTCGGGCGGGGAATGAGGTCGTCGACCTCCCATGACCGCACGACACAGTCCACCTGCAGCGACTCGACCAGGGGGCGCGCGATCGCTGCCGGGATCGGGGTGACGAGGTTGACCCAGAGCGAGGCGAGGCGCGGCGTGAGCACCGGCAAGGCGGCGATCGCTCGTTGCCGGAGCCCCGCGACAACCGCGTACCCGTTCATCATCTGCCCGTACCGCAGCACGTCCGGACCACCGATGTCGACGGCCGTGGTGACCGTCGCCGGCACATGCGCGGCACCGAGCAGGTAGTGCAGCACGTCGCGCACCGCGATCGGCTGGATCCGGTTCCGCACCCACTTGGGCGCCGGCATGTACGGCAGAACATCGGTGAGGTGCCGCACCATCTCGAACGACGCGGAACCCGATCCGATGACGACACCGGCCTGCAGGACGAGGGTCGGCACACCCGAGTCCAGCAGAATGCGCCCGACCTCGACGCGACTGCGAAGGTGCGGCGACAGCGGGGCGTCATCCGGGTGGAGCCCGCCGAGATACACGATGCGAGCCACGGATGCCTCCGCTGCGGCGTGAGCCACCGTGGTGGCGACGTCGCGGTCGGTCTGTTCGAAGGCGCGACCGGACATCATCGAGTGGATGAGGTAGTAGAGCACATCGACGTCGCGCACCGCATCCGAGACGGCATCCGGGTCCTTCGCGTCGCCGGCGACAACCTCGACACGGTCTCCCCAGGCGAAGGCGGCGACGCGCTCCGGATGCCGGGCGAGGACGCGCACGCGGTATCCCGCGCTCAGCAACCGCGGCACGAGGCGTCCGCCGAGGTACCCGGTGGCGCCGAGCACGAGCGCTCGCGGCTTCTCGCCGCCCGTACGCGGCTGTGCGACGAGAGCGGGTTCGCGTCCCGTGGGAGCGGTGAGGTCATCCACACCGGCAGGCTATCCCGGCCCTGAGCTCGCCGGGCCGTTGAGCGACATTCCGAAGGCCTGGACGCCCTCGTGCGAGGGGAGCCGCACGAATCCGAGGCGATCGTAGAACGCGAGCGCCGCCGCGTTGGACGCGTCGGCGACCAGATGCATGCCCGATACCCCCTGCGCGCGAAGCAGCTCGATGAGCGTGTCGATCAGGCGCCGCCCCCACCCCTGTCCCTGCAGCTGCGGCAGCAGATCGATGTGCAGATGCGCGGGATAGGTGTCCCCGTAGGGCTCGGCGCCTGCACGCCGACTCGAGGCGTAGCGAAGGATGCCGGCTGTCCGCGGTGCACGGGGATCGACACTGTCAGCCTCAACAGACCACCGTGCGGCGCGCTCGGGCCACCAGGCCGTGCTGAACCACTCCTCGAAAGACCGAGTGTCGGGTGCGCAGACCACGTAGCCAGCCGGCGACCCGTCGGCGTCGACGACGAAGGCGTAGCGGGGGTGTCGCACGAGGTACGGGCGAAGAAACACCGCGGGCCAGATCTCGTCGTCAATGAGCAGGCCGGTGGCGTCGCGTCCGGCATCCGCGGTCCGAATACACACCGACGCGAGCGCCGACTCATCCTCGTCGCGAAAAGGTCGTATCTGGGCCACGCACCGATCGTAGACGCGGGCTGGCCGATCGGCGATGAGGCTGCGAGGATGATCGCGTGAGGGACGAACACGTGCCGATGACCGCGGGCGGAGCCGCGAAGGTCCCGCACCGCGTCGCCAGACCCCTGCGTGATCTGCTTCGCGCCCTGCTCGCCCCGCTCACACGCACGCGACTCTTCCGCCGCGCTGGGCCACGCATCCTCCCCCCTGTCGAGCGGGTCTTCGCCGCCCTGAGCGGCGGCCGGCTCCAACTCAGCGCGGTGCTCGTGCCGTCGCTCGTGCTTCACACGACCGGAGCCAAGAGCGGCCTGGCCCGCGACGTCCCCCTGATGTACACCCCCGACGGGCAGGGACGCGCGATCGTCGCGGGGACCAACTTCGCCGGCGAGCGCCACCCGGCGTGGACGACGAATCTCTTGGCGCATCCAGATGCCGCCATCACGGTGCGGGGGAACCGGATGCTGGTCCATGCGACGGTCATCGCCGAGGACGAGCGCGACGCCGTGTGGGCGCGCATCGAGTCGCAATGGCCTGGCTACCGCGCCTACGAGCGCGAGTCCCACCGCACGGTGCGGTTGTTTCGCCTGCAGCCGGTGCGCGCGCACTCGTCCGCGGCGGCGAATACCGATCGTCCCCCTACGGCGTAAGTGCCTGCACGGTGCGTGGCCGCACGATCAGCCACAGCGCGAGAACGGCGATGACGCCGCATCCGACCATCACCGAGGCCATCGTGGTGGCCGTGATGCCGGCGCTGGCAGAGAGCCATCCGACGAGGGGTGAGACCGCGCCGGCGACACCGAAGTTGACAGCGCCGAGGATGGATGCCGCCGTTCCCGCCGCCTTGCCGTGACGGTCGAGGGCGAGCACCTGCACGCACGGGAAGCCGAATCCGACCGAGGTGATGAACAGGAACAGGGGAACCATCGTCCCCCACAGACCGAGTCCCATGCTGTCGGCGACGACGATCCCGGTACCGAACACCACGGTGCCGGCCGTCGAGAACGCGAGAACCCACTGGGGGCCGAACCGGGCGGCGAGCCGCGACGCGGTCTGCACACCGAAGACGATGCCGAGGGAGTTGACAGCGAACAGCAGACCGTAGGCCTGCGGATCGAACCCGTAGCCGTCCTGGAACAGGAACGGCGAGGCTGAGAGGTAGGAGAACAGTCCGCTGAAGTTCATCCCGCCGATCACGAGAACGCCGAGGAAGACACGGTCGCTGAGCACCGAGCGGTAGCGCTGCCAGGTCGTCGTGCTGCCGCGGTCGTGGCGGCGCGCGGGCGGGAGTGTCTCGGGGATGAGGAAGACGGTGCTGGCGAGCATCACGATGCCGTAGACGGCCAGGACGACGAAGATCCCCTGCCAGGGCATGACGATCAGGAGCGCCGACCCGATCAGCGGCGCGATGACGGGGGCGACGCCGCTCACCAGCGCGAGGCGGCTGAGCATGACGACGAGCCGCTTGCCGCCGAACAGGTCGCGCACGATCGCCATGGCGACGACGCCACCGGCAGCAGCCCCGACCCCCATGAAGAACCGAGCGGCGCCGAGCGTGACGAGTGTCGGCGCCAGTGCCGCTGCGGCGCTGGCCAGCACGTGCAGCGCCGTCACGGCGATCAACGGCATCCGGCGGCCGACCTTGTCGCTGAGGGGACCCACGACAAGCTGCCCGACCGCGAATCCGATCATCGTTCCCGTAAGGGTGAGCTGAATAGCCGCCGAGGTCGTTTGGAAGTCCGCCTCGAGCACCGGGAACGCCGGAAGGTAGAGGTCGATCGTGAACGGGCCGAGCGCCGTAAGCGCACCGAGCAAGATGATGTACAGCACGCGGCGGCGCGCGGGCAGGGCATCGCCCGGGTGCAGCATGACCGGCGCGGTGGCCGGGTTGGGTCCGAGGGTCCGGATCGCGCCGGTCGCGGTGCGAAGTCGCACCGATCCCGTCGAGGTCGTGCTGTCGGGCCGATCGGCAGCGGAATCCGCTGCGGACGTGGCGGGGATGGAGGCAGTGTCGAGCACGGGTTCCGTTCAGGGGGAGTCGAAAGAGGAGGATTCTCGGCGCTCGGGGATCGACACCCCGATCGGCGTCGAATCGATTCGACCTCCATGATATCCGATGCTCGCCCAGGGACGGACGACAACGAAGGGGCGCCCCTCCCGGGACGCCCCTTCGAGCTGGTGCTCTCGCGATCAGCCCTTCGTGGAGCCTGCGAGCAGACCCCGGACGAAGTAGCGCTGGAGCGAGAAGAACACGATCAGCGGAACGATGATCGCAACGAACGCACCTGCTGTGAGCAGCTGCCACTCGTTGCCACGCGTTCCCGTGATCTCCGCCAGCAGCTTCGTGATCGGCGCGACCGGCCCGTCAGCGAAGATCAACGCGACGAGCAGGTCGTTCCACACCCACAGGAACTGGAAGATCGCGAACGATGCCAGCGCCGGCATCGTCAGCGGCAGGACGATCCGGAAGAAGATCTGTCCGCGTGACGCGCCATCCACCCGCGCCGCCTCGATGATGTCAGCGGGAATCTGCGACATGAAGTTGTGCAGCAGATAGATCGCCAGCGGCAACGCGAACATCGAGTGCGCGATCCACACCTGCGCATATCCGCCGGCAGCTCCCAGTGGTCCCGTGATCTGAACCCCGAAGATGTTGAGCCCACGAGAGAACGAGCTCAGCAGCGGGATCAACGCCATCTGGATCGGGACGATCTGCAGCGCGAACACGAAGATGAACAGCCAGTCCCGGCCCTTGAAGTCGATCCACGAGAACGCGTAGGCAGCGAACGCCGCGAGGGTCAACGGCACGATCGTGGCCGGGATGGTGATGGCGATCGAGTTGATGAACGCCTCGGCCATCGTGAGCTGGGTATTGCCCGCCTGCAGGACCTGGATGTAGTTCTCCAGCGTTACCTGCGGGTCGGCGAAGAACGTCCACCAGCCAGTGGTCTTGATCTGCTGTTCCGGGCGGAACGACGAGATGAACAGGCCGAAGGTCGGGATCGTCCACGCGAGCGCGATGATGATCGACGCGACCGTCGCCCACGGCTTCGAGAGCACCCGACGGACGCGCCCCGCCCGGCGGGAACCGCCGCCTTGGCTGCGGCGCATCCCCCGCTCGAGTTCTTCTTCGGTCTCCTTGTCCAGCGGGAGATCGACCGGCATGACCTCACTCATCGGATCGCCCCCTTCCGGCGATCAGCGCACGCAAGCGCGCCGGATGCGTACCGCATACTCATCGGATCTCCTTCTGCTTGCGGATTTGCCGGGCGTTGTAGATGACGATCGGCAGCACCAGGAGGAACAGGATGACGGCAAACGCGGCACTTCGGCCGGCCTCGAACTTCGTGAACTGGGTGTACATCTCGTTCGCGATGACCGAGGTCCCGAAGTTTCCGCCGGTCATCGTGCGCACGATGTCGAAGACCTTCAGCGAAGCGATCGAGATCGTGGTGAGCACGACGATGATGGCGGGGGCGATCGCGGGAACGGTGACGTTGATGAAACGCTGCCACGCGTTCGTCCCGTCCAACTGCGCCGCCTCGAGCTGCTCAGTCGGGACGCCCTTGATCGCCGCAGACAGGATCACCATGGCGAAACCGGTCTGCACCCAGATCAGCACGACGATCAGGAACAGCGTGTTCCAGGGCTCGTTGAGCAGCCATTGGACGGGGTCCCCGCCGAACCACACCACGATCTGGTTGAGGAGGCCGATCTGTGTGAACTCCGGGCCGCGGTAGGCGTATACGAAGTTCCAGATGATGCTCGCACCGACGAACGAGATCGCCATCGGCATGAACACCAGAACCTTGTAGACCTTCTCACCCCGTGTCTTGTCGATGAACACGGCGTAGGCAAGTCCGACGACTGTCGAGACCGTAGGCGCGATCAGAACCCAGATGATCGTGTTGACCACCGTGCGGATACCGTCCGGCTGCGTGAAGATCCAGACGAAGTTGTCCAGACCGACGAAGCTGTTGCCCGCAGCGTTCATGAACGACGCCACGAAGGTCTGAATCGACGGGAGGATGAGGCCGATGAGCAACAGCAGCGCTGCTGGCGTCATGAAGGCCACCAGCTGGATGAAATAGCCCTTGCCGTTTCGTGATCGGAAGTCGATCAGGAAGAAGAGTGCACCGATGAGCGCCGCAACGATCGCGGCCCACCAGACGGAATTGAAGAGAACGACCGTCACGACCGGGATGAGCACGCACATTGCGAGCCGGATCCAGGTATAGACGGGCCCCGACCGGGGCGCAATGTCGACGAGGAAGAGGATCAGGCCGATCACCGCGAGGAATGCAACGACCACGACGATCGCTTGCAGAATCGGGTGCATCGTGCCGACCCAGTTGAAGAAAGCGGTCACGTCGCTCCTTTCGAGTACGTCAGCGGACTCGCTGGAATCCTAGCCAGGAAGACGGCGAAGGGGCCGCCCCGCCTGAGCGAGGCGGCCCTCTGCTGTCACTGTCAGCTGGCGGGCCAGCCGGCTTCGATCTGTGCGGTGACCTCGTCGACCGGGGTACCGCTGATCCACGAGACCATGCCCTTCCAGAAGGTCCCGGCGCCGACGGCGCTGGGCATGAGGTCGGATGCATCGAACCGGAACGTGGTGTTCGGGTCCTGCAGGATCTCGATCGCCTGGGTCAGGATGCCCGACGAGGCGTTCGCCGGGTCGAGGCCCGTGTTGGCCGAGATGACGCCACCGAGCGAGACGCGGTTGTTCGCCCACTCCGGGCTCGAGAGGTACTCGAGCACAGCCTGGGTGTCGGACTCGTCATTGAACGCACCGACGATCTCGCCACCGCCGGTGACGGCCGGAGCACCGGCAGTCTGACCGGGCATGATGAACGCCCACACGTCGCCGTCCTCAGCGACGGTGCCACCGGCATCCTCGATGAACCCGGTGAAGAACGATGCCTGGTGGTGCAGTGCGCAGTCGCCCGAGACGAGGGCGGCCGCAGGGTCGCCGAACTCGGTCGAATTGATGGACTGCACGTCACCGAAGCCGGCGTTCACGTAGTCGGGGTTCAGCAGGTACTCACCGGTCGCGTCGAACGCGTCGATGATCGGCTGGTCGGTGAACTTGACCTCGTTGGCAACCCACTGGTCATAGACCTGGGGTCCCGAGTCGCGAAGCACCATGTCTTCGACCCAGTCGGTGCCCGGCCAGCCGGTCGCGTCGCCCGAGCCGAAGCCGGCGCACCACGGCGCCTTGCCGGTCGTGGACTGGATCGTCTGGGTGACCTGCATGAGCTCATCGAGCGTCGTCGGAACCTCGAGGCCCCACTCGGCGAACTTCGCCGGCTGGTACCAGATGAAGCCCTTGACGGATGCCATCAGCGGCGCACCGTAGAGCGTACCGTCGACGGTGCCGTAGGCAGCCCAGTCGTCCGACCAGTAGTCGGCGACGTTCTGCTGCACGGCCTCGGGAGCCGGAACCAGGTAGCCGCGCGACGCGAGGTCGGCGAGCAGACCGGGCTGGGGGAAGATCGCGATGTCGGGCGGGTTGCCACCCTGGGCGCGGATGCCGATCTGAGACTCGAACTCCTTCGATGCCTCGTACTTGATGTCGATTCCCGACTCCTCTTCGAAGTCGGCCCACGACTGGTCGAGCAGCTCCGCCTCAGTGTCTGAAATCGTGCCGTAGATCGTGACGACGTTGTCGACGTCGCCGCCACCACCGTCAGTGCCACCGCCGCCGTCACCGCTACAGCCCGCGAGCGCAATGCCCGCGACGCCGGCGATAGCCACGGCACCGAGCACCTTGTGACGCTGTGTCATGCCCATATGAATGATTCCTCCTCGTTGAGCGCAAACATGGTTCCTTCGTAAGAGCCTCTCCGGAACCGTTTCCATGACACCGTATCGCCCTCTTCCCCCGGACACAACAGATGAACCATTACGAGCCGATAACTGCGGTTGGGAGCGCTCCTTTGCCTACATAGATAGGCATTGACGACACAGCAATCCTGTGGAACCGGTTCCGCTTTTTGGTCGATGTCGTTTAGCCTGTCCCTACAACAGATCGACGATCGATCGGACATGCGGTGTCGGTAACCGCAGAGAACTGCCGGAAGGTACAAGGACGTGAGCGGCATCGAGGACGTAGCCCGCGCTGCGGGAGTCTCGAAAGCGACGGCAAGTCGTGCTCTCACCGGGCACGGGTACGTTTCGGCGGCCACCCGGGAGCGCGTAGCTCGCGTCGCCCAGGAGCTGGGATACGTTCCGTCTTCGAGCGCTGCGAGCCTCGCGACAGGACGCACGCGCAACATCGGTGTCGTCATGCCCTACCTGAACAGGTGGTTCTTCGCCGAGGTTCTCGAGGGCATTCAAGAGGTGCTGCTCGAGTCCGGCTATGACCTCACCCTCTACGACGCCAAGCCGGGGACGGAGGGCCGGCGACGTGTCTTCGACGACTTCCTGGCCAGGAAGAGATTCGACGGGTTGATCGCCGTCGGCCTGGAGCCCGACCATCACGAGCTCGAGAGACTCGTCGCCATCGGCCGTCCGGTCGTGAGTGTGGTCGCCATCGGTGACAGCGCGGGCGTCGTGCGATTGGATGACGAGCACGCCGCCCGGCGCGCGACAGCCCATCTCATCGAGCTCGGGCACACCAAGATCGCCTTCGTCGGCGGCATCTCGGTCTCCCAAGGCCCCCACGTCGACCGGGCGCGCCTGGCGGGCTACCGGGCGACGATGGCCGAGGCAGGCCTGCCCGAGACGCACGTCAGGTCTGAGGTGACCCTCCCGGGCGGCTACGCGGCGGCGGTCGATCTGCTCGGAGACGCCGAGCGCCGCCCCACCGCGCTCGTGGCCACCTGCGACGAGGTCGCGATCGGCGCCATCATCGCCGCCCGTCGCCTCGGCATCCCGGTGCCGGGCTCCTTGAGCGTCGTCGGGATCGACAATCACGAGTTCGCGGAGATGTTCGCCCTCACGACGCTCGAGCAGTCGCCGCGCAATCAGGGCGCCCAGGCGGCGCGGATGCTGCTGGAGCAGCTCGCGAATCCCGGCCAGGTTCCCCAGGATGTCAGCATCCAGGCCCGCCTGATCGTGCGCAGCTCGACAGCCCCGCCGCCCGGGACGCCCTCAGTGACAGTCGGAGTCGGCGTGCCCTAGGGGCACCTCACTCTCCCCGAGACACCCCGCAGCCGGTGAGGCACCCTGCGGCGCGCGGTGTCTCACCCGGCGCGCGGTGTCTCACTGGGAGCGCGGTGTCTCGCGCTGCGGGCCGTCCCTGCGCCGCGTCCGCAGGTTCTGCATCCGGCGCGGGGGCATCCCGCTACAGTTGGTGCCGTGGACGACACGACGACCGGCGCGGACGCGGTCACCGCGACGACGGATGCCGCCCGCCGGCCCATCGTGGTGTCGGTGGCTGTCGCTTTCGTGTACGTCACGGGACTGCTGAGCATCCTGCTCGGCATCCTGGTGTTGCTGAGCCGCTACGACCAGTCCACCTCGGGCGAGGTGCTCGCGGTGTCGCTCATCGGGGCGGCCATCATCCTTCTCGGACTTCTGATCATCGGGATCGCCTCGGGCGTCGCGCGCGGCAGCCGGCTGTCACGGATCACCCTGACGGTCTATCTGGCGATTCAGGTGCCGTTGCACGTCCTGGCCATCGCCACCGCCGATTTCGACTGGATCGCCACGGTGCAGCTCGCGCTGGAGGTCTTCACCCTCGTGGTGTTGTGGCTTCCACCGACGAATCGCTTTTTCCGCGCCGCCGCGGGCGCCGGGCGCTAACACCCACTCCCCCCGCCGTTCGGGCAGCGGTGTCTCGCGCCACGAAGCGGCGGTGGATGAAGCGCACGACCTCGACGCCCCCGATCGTCGCGACGATCACCGCGGTGAGCAAATACGCGGCTCCCTCACCCGGGTCCACGAGCTGGAAGAAATCCGTCGCCAGGGGCACCGAGAAGATCAGCACCAGTCCGATGAACATCGCGCCGATCACGAGCCCTTTGTAGCGGTTGATCGGGCGCGAGAGCACCGTGAGTATCCAGATGCCGACGATCGCGAGGATGATCGTGGCGCCGGTGCGCATCTGCTCCTCCGTGACACCGAGGGATTGCGCACCGAGCGTATAGAGCGTGAGCCCCGCTCCGACGACGACACCGGCGGGGATCGCGAAGCTCAGCGAGCGCCGCAGGAACCCGGGGATGTAGCGCTGCCGGTTGGGCATGAGGGCCAGGAAGAACGCCGGGATGCCGATCGTGAGGCCGTCGGTGATCGAGAGCTGCCGGGGCAGGAACGGAAACTGCAGCACCAGGATGCCGAAGACGATCGAGAGCACGAAGATGTAGGCGGTCTTGGTGAGGAAGAGCATCGATACGCGCTCGATGTTGGCGATCACCTGACGGCCCTCGGCGACGACGTCGGGCAGGTGCGAGAACTGGCCATCCAGCAGCACGAGGCGCGCGACGGCCTTCGTGGCCGCGGCCCCCGAGTTCATCGCGATACCGATGTCGGCGGTCTTGATCGCGAGCGCATCGTTCACCCCGTCACCGGTCATCGCCACGGTGTGGCCACGTGACTGCAGGGCCGTCACCATCCGCTTCTTCTGCTCCGGCGTGACCCGACCGAACACGTGGTACTGCTCGAGCACATCCGCGAGCGCCTCGTCGTCGTCGGGGAGCTCTCGGGCGTCGAACCCCTCCGGCGTATCGACCCCGACCTCGCGGGCAATGGCCGCGACGGTGCGGGGATTGTCTCCGGAGATGACACGGATGCCGACGCCCTGCTCCCGGAAGTACGCCAGCGTCTGCGCGGCATCCGGCCTCACCTGCTCGCGGAAGGTGAGCACGACGATCGGCACGAGGTCCTCGGGGATGCGCTCCGCCTCCGCCTGCTCATCCGAGATCTGATGCGGCGAGTGACCGAGCACGAGGGTGCGCCGCCCCGTCGCGGCGAGCTCTGCGACCAGCGATCCGAGTTCGGTCCCTGGTCCGGATGTGTCGGGAAAGACCATCTCCGGAGCGCCGAGCACCCACGCCCCACCCGGGCCGTCGACGAAGGACACGGCGCTCCACTTGCGTGCCGACGAGAACGGGATGACAGCTCCCGGCGCGAGGGGACGCTCGAGGGGATACGGGTCACGCAAGCACCGCGCCGTTGCATTTGCCGCGGGGTCAGCGCCGTACCAGGCGAGCGCCTCGCCCCACCCGGGAGCCGATTCGGCGCCGACGGGGTGGACGGCATCGAACTCGATCTCCCCGGCGGTGAGAGTGCCGGTCTTGTCGAGGCAGACGACATCGACGCGGGCCAATCCCTCGACGGCAGGCAGTTCGTTCACGAGAACCTGGCGAGAGGCGAGCTTTGCCGCACCCACCGCAAAGGCGATGCTCGTCATAAGCACGAGCCCGAGCGGGATCATCGCGGTGACCGCGGCGATGGTGTTGACAGCGGCCTGCACCCAGTCGCCGTTCTCCCAGGCTGCGACCCATCCGCCGAACACCATCATCTGCGCGTTCAGAACCAGAAGCGCCATGGGCCCGATCGCCCAGCCGACGACGCGGAGCACGAGGTTGATCGAGGAGCGCAACTCGCTCGAGACGAGCGAGAACCGCTTGGCCTCGGCGGCGAAGCGGTTGGCGTAGGAATCGGCACCGACACGGATGACGCGCGCCAGGCCCTCCCCCGCAACGACGATCGATCCCGACAGCGCTTCGGAGCCACTCCCGCCGTCATCACCGGGCCGCTTGTCGACGGCGTCCGACTCGCCCGTGAGCATCGACTCGTCGACCTGCAGGCCGCGCGCGTTCACGACCTCGGCATCGGCGGCGATCTGGTCGCCGGCGCGGAGCACGAGGATGTCGTCGATCACGACGTCGGTCGGGTGGATCTCGGCCTCGATACCGTCTCGCAGGACGCGTGCGGTCGGCGCGTTGAGCAGTGCGAGGCGGTCGAGCGCTGCCTTGGCCCGGAACTCCTGCCAGGCCCCGATGATCGTGTTGGCCAGGGCGCTCAGTCCGAAGATCGCGTCCTGCCACCTGCCGAGCAGAAGGAGCACGGCGAAGCACGACCCGACGATCGCGTTGAAGATCGTGAAGACGTTGGCGCGGATGATGCTGCCGATGCTCCGACTGGAGTCGGCCTGATAGTCGTTGGTGCGGCCATCGGCCACGCGCTGCGCGACCTCCGCCGTTGTCAACCCGGTGATCTCCTCGGCGCTCCGGGCCGGCTCTGGCCCGGGCTGCATCGCCGCGTCGGTGGCGCTGGTCATGCGTTCACCCTAGCGGGCCGCCGCGCCCCGGCAGCGAGGCGAATACGACCGCCCGGCGCAGAAACGACGAAGGCTCCGGATGCCGCAGCATCCGGAGCCTTCGGGGAAAGTCGCAGGGACTTACTTGAGGGTGACGCTGGCGCCAGCCTCTTCCAGAGCAGCCTTCGCCTTCTCGGCGGTCTCCTTGTTGGCGCCCTCGAGGACAGCCTTGGGAGCACCGTCGACGACGGCCTTGGCCTCGCCGAGGCCGAGCGAGGTGAGCTCGCGGACGACCTTGATGACCTGGATCTTCTTGTCTCCAGCGGCCTCGAGGATGACGTCGAACGCGTCCTTCTCCTCGGCCTCTTCGGCGGGCGCGCCACCGGCGGGGGCACCCGCAGCGGCAACCGCGACCGGCGCGGCGGCGGTGACGTCGAAGGTCTCCTCGAACGCCTTGACGAACTCGGAGAGCTCGATGAGGGTGAGCTCCTTGAACGCGTCGAGCAGCTCTTCAGTGCTGAGCTTTGCCATGATGATTCTCCTTGATGGGTGTGGTTATTGCCGGGGCCCGTCTCAGGCCGCGGACTCCTGCTTCTCGCGCAGCGCGTCGACCGTGCGAACGGCCTTCGACGGCAGCGCGTTGAAGACGAATGCTGCCTTGGTCATCGTTGCCTTCATCGCGCCGGCGAGCTTCGCCAGCAGGACTTCACGGCTCTCGAGGTCGGCGAGCTTGTTGACCTCTTCCGCGCTCAGGGGGGAACCGTCGAAGTATCCGCCCTTGATCACGAGAAGAGGGTGTGCCTTGGCGAAGGCGCGCAATCCCTTCGCGACGGTGACCGGGTCACCGTGCACGAACGCGATAGCCGAAGGCCCCTTGAGGTCTTCATCCATCGACGTGATCCCCGCGTTGTTCGCGGCGATCTTGGAGAGCGTGTTCTTCACCACGGCGTACTCAGCGTCCTGACGGATGCTGTTGCGGAGCTCCTTGAGCTCGGCAACCGTCAGGCCGCGGTACTCGGTGAGCAAAACAGCGGTCGAGTCCTCGAAGTTCTTCGTGAGCTCGGCAACCGTCGCTTCCTTCTGCGCCATGGCCACTCCTTGTGTCTTGTCCACGGTCCGCGGTGGCGGGCCGTGAGCCTCACACCCCCGGAACACAAAAAAGCTCCGGCGCAAGCGCACGGAGCTGAGTGATCCGGAATTCCGGAGAATCGTTCTGTGACACCTGCGCGGGCCCCTGCGATGCAGTGCTTCGATTGACGAGTGCTTGCGCACACGCCAATGACCGGCGGTCTTTGGCTTCGACAAGTGTACGCGCCTGTTCGATGCCGCGACAAATCGGCGTCGGGGTGATCGCGATTCCTCGCGTGTACGGGCAGCGGGCGTCGGCGCCCGCGCTTAGGGTCGAGGGGTGACCCCCGAACTCCAAGCGCGCATCGTCGCCGATTCGCGCGACCGGGTGGCCTGGGTTCGGGCCCGATCACGAGGGATCACGGCAACGGATGTCGCGGCGCTCACGTCCGAGCGCGTGATTCCCCGCGCCGCCGACGCGAAGCTCATGGGCTCGGGGTTCTCCGGCAACGCATACACGGCCCACGGGCGACTGCGCGAACCCGAGATCGCCCGCTGGGTCGCTGCAACGCACGGCATCCTCCCGTCGTCCGCGCTCTTCCATGCCGAGGTCGAGAAACGCCACCTCGCAACCCCCGACGGACTGATGGTCGACAGCCAGGGCCGCGTGATCCTCGCGGAGATCAAGACGACGAAGAAGGCGTGGCGCTCCATTCCCCGGTCGTACCTACGGCAGGTGTGGTGGCAGCAGCACGTCCTGGGCGCGGAGCGGACTCTCGTCGCCTGGGAGGAGCACGACGGCTTCGTTCCCGTCGGCGACGAGCCGCAATGCGCGTGGGTCGACCGCGACGATACCGAGATCGCGCGGCTGGTCGGCCTGGCAACGGCCCTGATCGACGAACTGTATATGCGCACGCAGCGCACGCGAAGCCTGCCCGCCGCGCCGGTCACCGCCGCCGCTTCCCGCGAGCCGTACCGCGCCCTGGCACTCTCGGACTGACCGCACGGTGACGGGCACGGCTCGTCGACTCCGCCACCGCGGGAGTCGCGCTGAACCGCGCACCCGCTAACTACTTGACTCTTGTCAACTAGTCGGCGTATGGTTGACATTTGTCAATGACTGCGCGATGACGAGCGCAGCCGCATCTCCGTCGTTGTGAAGGCACCCATGGCATCCTCCTCTTCCCCCGCGCCCGCCGCGCTCACCGAGTCCGGCATGACGCACCGACAGGTTCTCGAGGCTCTCTCGGGCCTGCTCCTCGGCATGTTCGTGTCGATGCTGGCATCGACCGTCGTCTCCACCTCGCTCCCCGTGATCATCCACGACCTGGGCGGCGACCAAGCAGCGTTCACCTGGGTCGTCACCGCGACCCTGCTCACCACAGCGATCTCGACACCGGTCTGGGGAAAGCTCGCCGACCTGGTCAACCGCAAGTTGCTGTTCCAGCTGGCGATCGGCATCTTCGTCGTCGCAACCGCTGCGGCAGGGTTCGCCCAGAACCCCGAGTGGCTCATCGCCATGCGCGCGGTGCAGGGCCTCGGCGCCGGCGGTCTTGCGGCACTCAGCCAGGTCATCATGGCCGACATCATCAGCCCGCGCGAACGCGGACGCTACATGGGTCTGTTCGGCGCGGTCATGGCGCTGGCGACAATCGGCGGGCCTCTCGTGGGAGGCCTCATCACCGACAGCCTCGGCTGGCGGTGGAACTTCTACGTCGCGCTCCCGTTTGCCATCGCCGCCCTGATCATCGTGCAGCGCACACTTCATCTGAAGCCGTTCACGGCTCGCAAGGTGTCGATCGACTACGTCGGGATCATCCTTCTTTCCACCGCGGTGTCGTTGCTGCTCATCTGGGTGACACTCGCCGGCGACTCCTTCGACTGGTGGAGCATTCCCACCCTCCTCATGGTCGGCGGCGCCATCGTCGCCGCGGCGCTGTTCATCCTCGTCGAGCTCCGCTCTCGCGAGCCGCTGGTTCCCCTGTCGATGTTCCGCAACCGGACCTTCACCCTCGCCGTCCTCGCCTCGATCGCGACCGGTATCGCGATGTTCGGTGCGTCAGTGTTCCTGAGCCAGTACATGCAGTTGGCCAGGGGCGCGACTCCCACCCAGGCGGGCCTCATGACGATCCCGATGATCGGCGGGCTCCTCGTCGCGTCGGTGGGCGTGGGACAACTCATCACCCGTTTCGGCCACTGGAAGCCCTACCTCATCGGCGGCGGTGTGTCCCTGATCGCAGGATCGTGGCTGCTCACGACCATCCACTACGACACCAACTTCGCGCTCGTGTCGGTGTACATGTTCCTGCTGGGCGCGGGCGTCGGCATGACGATGCAGAACCTCGTGCTGATCGTGCAGAACACGACGGAGCCCACCAAGATCGGCGTCGCAAGTTCCGGGGTCACCTTCTTCCGCAGCCTCGGCGGCAGTATCGGCGTCTCGGTTATGGGTGCGGCGCTCGCGAGTCAGGTCACTGACCTCCTGGGCGGACGCAAGGCTGACATCACGGCAGCCTTGGCCACGCTGGGCGATCAGGCACCGACGTGGGCTCAACAGCTGCAGTCGGGCTCGCTCCCCCAGGTTTCCGCCATGCCGGATGCGCTGCGCGTCATCTTCGAAGACGTCTATGCCCAGGGGATCTCGCATTCCTTCCTGATCCTCGTCCCGTTCGCGATCATGAGCCTTATCGCTATCGTGTTCCTGCCAAACGTTCCTCTCACCCGGATGACGAACCGCGAAAGACTGGAAGCGGGCGAAGCCGACCTGGCTACCGTGTCAGTGAGCGAAGGCATGGACACACTCACGGCGACGGCCGCGTCTCCGGTGGATTCCGACCGCCACCGCCACTCGGATGAGTCCCGCGCGGCTTCCCGCCCGGAGTCGCCACGGTGAGCGAGACTGACGCACCCGAACCGGTCGACGCCGAGGCCCGCGATCACCGCGCGGCTGTCGACCGGCTCGAGGGCGCCATCGCTGAACTCATCTCACGCATCCGGCGCTTCTATGCCCAGATCGCTGACGAGGTGAGCCCCGGGATGCTGCCCGGGACGTTCAAGCTCCTCGCGACGATCGGTCGCATCGGACCCACGACGTCCTCTGCCCTCGCGCACCGACTCACCGCCGACAAGGGCATGATCAGCCGGCAGATCACCGACCTGGAAAAACTCGGCCTCATCGAGCGCACCGCAGATCCTGACGACCGTCGCTCGCGGCTGATCTCCCTCACCCCGCGCGGGCGGGAGCGTTTGGATGCTGCACGAGGACCCTACGAGCAGATGCTCTCCCAGACTCTCGCGGAGTGGCCTACTGCGTCGATAGATCAACTCACCGACCTGCTCACCGCCTTCGCGTCGGGCGAGATCCCCCAGCGCTGACGAGCGGGTCTTATCGGTCCGGTGACACCGGCGTAACACGAGCGAGACAATCGCGCGATTGACTGAGAACACCTCGCGGAGGGCGGGGTTCCACTGGTCGTCATGTGCCACATCGATGCCGATGTGCACGGTCCGCTGACGACGAATTCGCGGAAGGAGCGACCGATGCGATTCCGGCCGCTACGCCCATCCCCGGAAACCCGGGCATTCTCGACGGAACCGTCGCAGGTCCCCGAGGTGATGCGGGCGATCACCGTCGCGCAGTGGGGTGCTCCCCGTGTTCTGACCGAAGCCAGCGTTCCCGTGCCGCGCCCGGTTCTCAGCGAGGTCCTGGTGCGGGTCGTCGCGGCCGGGGTGAACCCGATCGACGCCAAAACCCGGGCGGGCAAGGGGCTCGCTCCCGCCGTCGACGCGCTGCCGGAGATTCTCGGTTTCGACTTCAGCGGCGTCGTGGTCGAGTCGCCCTTCGAGACGCATCCGTTCCCCGTCGGCACTGAGGTGTTCGGCATGGCCGGTTTCCCCCGAACCCCGGGAAGCTACGCCGAGTACGTCGTCGCACCGACCCTGTCGATCGCGCGTAAGCCTGCCTCGCTCTCGCACGTCGAGGCGGCGGGCGTTCCGGTTGCAGCGCTCACAGCCTGGGGCCTGGTCGTCGAGACCGCTCATGCCCACGAAGGGCAGCGCATCCTCATCCACGCCGGTAGCGGGGGTGTGGGGCACTTCGCCGTGCAGTTCGCGGCCTACTTCGGAGCTCACGTGACCGCGACGGCATCCGGAGCCAACGCTCCGTGGCTCCGTGACCTCGGCGCCTCGGTCGTCATCGACCACACCTCGACGCGCTTCGAAGAGGTCGTGAACGATATGGATGTCGTCATCGACCTCGTGGGCAACGTGACGGACTCGATCGGCTCGCGATCGATGTCGGTGCTGCGCCCCGGCGGGATCTACATCCTGGTGCCCACGGGATCGTGGCCGGACTATCAGGAGGCTGCGGCAGCGGCCGGCGTGCGTGCGACCAGCTACAAGGTGATTCCGGAAGGCGCGACCCTGGCGACGATCGCCCGCCTGCTGGATTCCCGGTCGATCCAGGTGTACATCGACCACGTCCTGGATCTGTCCGATGCGGCAAAAGCTCACAGCGACATCGAGGGCGGACACACCCGCGGCAAGATCGTCCTGCGCGTCAGCGACGACTGACGCTGGGCTCGGGCCGAAGCACGCGACGGCCCTCCTCGACGATCTCGGCGGCAACCGCGTCCAGCAGGGGCGAGCGCAGGTTCCACTGCTGCCAATACAGCGGAACATCGATCGGCGGACCACCGAGGTGTCTGAGCGCTCCGTGCTCGAGTTCGGCAGCCGACTGGAAGCTCGGAAGCAGCCCCCAGCCGAACCCGAGCTTCACCGCCTGGGCGAAGTCATGGGATGCAGGCACGTAGTGCCGCGGCGCGCGAGAGCCGGAAATCCCCCGCTCTCTGACCCATTTGTCCTGCAGGTCGTCGCGACGATCGAACTGGACGACCGGGGCCGCAGCCAGCGCGACGAGGTCATCGAGCGAGGCGGGAAGGTATCGATCGATGAACGCCGGTGTTGCGACAGCCTCGTACCGCATGACGCCCAGGGCGGTGACGCGACACCCGGCGACGGGCTCCGCGCGGGAGGTCACAGCGCCCATGACGGTGCCGCCCTCCAGGAGAGCCGCCGTGAAGTCCTGGTCATCGCGATGGAGATCGAACACGATCGGATGCCGCGCACTCAGGCGCGCGAGCGGCGTCAGAAACCAGGTGGCGAGCGAGTCAGCATTGACCGCCAGCGGCACCGACACGGGCTCCGGCGCGCCGCTCGTGCTGTCGCCGGCGCTGCTGGCACTGCCGATGCCCGCGAGTGCGTCGTGTTCCAGGACACGTGCTTGACGGGCCAGCCGGATGACCGCATCCCCGGCATCCGTGGGATGAACGGGCTTCGAGCGCACGAGCAGCACACGTCCGACCTCATCTTCGATCGTGCGCAGTCGCTGGCTGACGGCGCTCGGGGTGATCTGCATTCGTCGGGCTGCAGCCTCCAGCGTCCCCTCCTCGGCGATGATCGCCACGGTGTCGGCCAGTTCGAAGTCGATCTTCATATGAAGCAATGCTAATGCTCGAGCAGAATAATGAGCTGGAGTGAATGACGCCCGACAACTAACGTCGAGTCGTGCTCACTCCCCTCCTGGCCGGCCTCGGACTCGGGCTGTCGTTGATCGTCGCGATCGGAGCACAGAACCTCTTCGTGCTCCGCCAGGGGATCCGCCGGGAGCACGTCCTGGCGGTGGTTGTGGTGTGCGCCACCTCGGATGCCATCCTCATCGCGCTCGGCGTCTCGGGAGTCGGGCTCGCCCTCACGGCGTTGCCGTGGCTGGTGACGGCGGTGCGGTGGGCCGGCGCAGCGTTCCTCGGGGGATACGGTCTCCTGGCGGCCAGGCGCGCGTGGCGCCCGTCCGGGGTGCTCGCGGTCACGGACGACCACGCGAACTCCGCCGGCGTTGACACCCGTCCCTCGGCGGGTACCCCGCAGAGCATTGCCGTCGCCCCCACACGGCTAGCGGGGACTGTTCTCACGGTCCTCGCGCTCACGTGGCTCAACCCGCACGTGTACCTCGACACGGTGTTCCTGCTCGGGAGCGTGTCCACCACGTACGGCGATAGCCGCTGGATCTTCGCGCTCGGCGCCGTCATCGCCAGCGTTGTCTGGTTCAGCGTGCTCGGGTTCGGCGCACGATACCTCGGACGCTGGCTCGCGACACCACGGGCATGGCGCATCCTGGACGCGGTCATCGCGGTCGTCATGATCGCCCTGAGCGTGAGCCTCGTCGTCGGCGGATGAACGACAACGGCCCCCGCCGAGGCGGAGGCCGTTGTGCTGGTTCGTCCTGATCAGGCGATGCTGTTCACGTCCAGCGGGATGCCGGGGCCGAACGTCGTCGAGACCGCACCCTTCTGGATGTAGCGACCCTTCGAGCTCGAAGGCTTCAGACGCACGATCTCGTCGAGCGCGGCCTTCAGGTTCTCATCGAGCTGGTCGGCCGAGAACGAGGCCTTGCCGACGACGAAGTGCACGTTGGCGTGCTTGTCGACACGGAACTCGATCTTTCCGCCCTTGATCTCCTCGACCGCCTTGGCAGGGTTCGGAGTGACGGTGCCGGTCTTGGGGTTCGGCATGAGACCGCGGGGACCGAGCACCTTACCGAGGCGCCCGACCTGGCCCATGAGCTCCGGGGTCGACACTGCAGCGTCGAAGGAGGTGTAGCCGCCGGCGACCTTCTCGATCAGCTCGGCGCCGCCGACCTCATCCGCACCGGCAGCGATAGCTGCCTCAGCGGCGGGACCGGTCGCGAACACGATGACGCGCGCGGTCTTTCCCGTGCCGTGGGGCAGGATGACGGTGCCACGCACCATCTGGTCTGCCTTCCGCGGGTCGACCGAGAGCTTGAGGGCGACCTCCACGGTGGAATCGAACTTCTTCGATCCCGTCTCCTTCGCGAGGCTCACCGCTTCGGTGGGCGAATAGAACTTGCCGGCCTCGATCTTCGCGGCGGCTTCGTTGTAGGACTTGGACTTGGTAGCCATGACTCTTCTCCCCCTCAGTCCTCGACCGTGATGCCCATGGAACGGGCGGTGCCGGCGATGATCAGCGAGGCAGCCTCGATGTCGTTCGCGTTCAGGTCGGGCATCTTGGTCTCGGCGATCTGACGCACCTGGTCCTTGGTGAGCTTGCCCACCTTGGCCGTGTGCGGCGTCTTCGAGCCCTTCTGCACGCCCGCAGCCTTCTTGATGAGCTCGGCGGCCGGCGGGGTCTTGAGGATGAACGTGAAGCTGCGGTCCTCGTAGACGGTGATCTCGACGGGGATGACGTTGCCGCGCTGCGACTCGGTCGCGGCGTTGTACGCCTTGCAGAACTCCATGATGTTGACGCCGTGCTGACCGAGCGCGGGCCCGATCGGCGGCGCCGGGTTGGCGGCACCGGCGTTGATCTGAAGCTTGATCAGGCCGGTCACCTTCTTCTTCGGTGCCATGTTTCTTTCCTTTCATCGAGCTGATGCTGTCGGCATCCGCTCTCCCGCAGCCCGGCCGTTCCGGGAGCGGTGGTCTGTGTCGCGCTGAAGCGCGGTGACGCTACTGCTTGGTGACTGTTACTGCTTGGTGACCTGGTCGAAGCTGAGCTCGACCGGGGTCTCGCGCTCGAACAGGGAAACGAGAACCGTGAGCTTGCCGCTCTCGGGCTTGATCTCGCTGATCGAGCCGGGCAGGCCCGCGAACGAGCCTTCCTTGATCGTGATGGTCTCACCGATCTCGAAGTCGACTTCGGTGACGATGCTGCGTGCAACGGGCTGACCCTTGGCTCCGCTGGCGCCGCCCTTGACCGGAGCCGCCTCCTTGACCTCGACGAGGGACTTCAGCATCGTGAAGGCCTCTTCGAAGCGCAGCGGCGTCGGGTTGTGGGCGTTGCCGACGAATCCGGTGACACCCGGGGTGTGACGAACGACCGACCAGGTGTCTTCGTTCAGCTCCATGCGCACGAGCACGTAGCCCGGGATGCGCACGCGGGTGACCATCTTGCGCTGGCCGTTCTTGATCTCGACGACATCTTCCATCGGAACTTCGATCTGGTAGATGTCCTCTTCGACCTCGAGCGTCGACTTGCGCTGCTCGATGTTGGCCTTGACCTTGCGCTCGAAGCCGGCGTACGAGTGGATGACGTACCACTTGCCCGGCAGAGACCGCAGCTCGGCACGGAAGGCCTCGTACGGGTCTTCCTCGGTCTCGTCCTCGTCGGTCTCGTCCTTGTCGGCCTCATCGTCACCGAGTTCGGGCCCGTCGTACGGAGCCACCTCGTCGGCAGCGTGCGCCGCGCGCTCGGCTTCCTCTTCGGCGAGGTCGTCCGTCAGGACCTCGGCAGCGGCCTGTGCCTCTGCCGCCTCGTCGATCTCGAGTGCATCGTTCACGATCGCATCAGCCTCCGGGTCGCTCACCTCGACGTCGTCGTCGTCCGAGTAGTCCACATCGCCGTCCTGATCCTCGATGTGGATCGCGACATGTTCGGCCGCATCGCTCTGGTGCTCTTCACGCGCGAGCTCGTTGCCCTCCTGGGCCTCGTCCTCCTCGGAGGACTGCTCGGCCGAGGGCGCCCAGTCGGCATCGTCGAGAAATCGTTCAGACACGTATTTCGTTCACTTCCATTTGATCGGGCGCGACATAGCCGAAGGCTCCGCGCCGGGAGGACGAACAGATCAGGCGGGAACGCCGAAGACCTGTGTCGTCAGCCACGAGGACACGTAATCCATTCCCCACACGAGAGCCATCATGATGACGACGAACCCGAGCACGACAAGCGTGTACTTGACGAGCTCCTGACGCGTCGGAGTGACGACCTTGCGGAGTTCGGCAAACACCTGACGGATGAACAGGGCGATCCGCGCGAAGACGTTCAGCTTCTTCTCGCGAGGAGCGTTGCCGCCGGCAACGATCTCGCCCTTGGCGTCATCCTGGACCATGTATCCCACCTGGTTGCTTCTGTTGTGCCAGCTTGCGCTGACGCGCAGGGCGGACAGGAATCGAACCTGCAACCTGCGGTTTTGGAGACCGCTGCTCTGCCAATTGAGCTACCGCCCTAAAGGCCCGAAGACCTCGAGGTCTCTACAGTCTTCTGCCGTGACACCGAAGAAGGGAGGCTACCCGATCGCGGGCACGGCGAAAGAATGCAGATTTCTACTGCAGGTCAAGTGTACGGCATGCCCTCCGGGCGGGCGAACCGCCCCCGAGCGTCACGATGCGTCGCGACACGGCGTGAAGGTTGCGATCACGAGAAGTGGCGAGTCATAGGTGACGGTCGCGACGACGCCGTTCTCATCGACCCAGGCGCCATCCCGGCCCGCAATCCCGTCGGCGGCGATGGGCGTCCACTCCTCGGGATCGATCACCGCGGTAACGGCATCGACGAGCGCATCCTCGGCGGCATAGTCTGCCCCCACCGAAACGGAACCGACCGCGACGTACGTTCGCTGTAGCCCGCGTCCCTGGTCGCCGCAGGTCTGCTCGTCTGGGCCCGTCACCTCGAGCGTGCGCAGCACACCCTCCTCGACCCCGTCGGCGGCTGCGACGAGGGCCCGAAACGCTCTCTCGGCATCCGTCTCGAGCTCATCGATGCTGGGACCGGCACAGGCAGCGAGCATCACGGATGCCGACACCAGGCACACGGCGAGCAGTGTCGCTCTCCGCGCCGGTCTCGACCGCCGCTCACCGATCACGGGCGCACCACGCCGCTCACTTCGAACTCTTCCGGTGTCGGGGCGCTCGTGCGCACGCCGAGCGCGGCGAGCTGGTCGACAAACCACCCCTCGTACCAGTCCTCGAGGTCGCACGGCGACGAGGAATTCGCGAACGCGGAGCGGTCGATGCCGTGCTGGTAGACGGCTCGGCAACTGGCATCCGTCTCGAGCGCCCGTTCGTAGTCCTCGTCCGAAACGCCAGCTCGTTCGGCCGCGAGCAGATACGGGAAGTAGTTCTGATACTGGTACCAGTGCATGGCTTCGTGAACGAACATCGGCCAGACCAGCCGTTCGATGCCCGGCTCCCACGCAACGAAGAGCCAGTCGGGGTAGGCGGTCTGGTAGCAGCCGCCGACCACGAGCGTCCGGGGCCATCGTCCTGGCTGGCATAGCCGCAGTTCTCGGCGCCCGCGTCGAAGATCACCTGGACATCGGTCGCTCCGATCGAGTCCAGGAACGCCCGGCCCTGCGGGTCATCTCCGGGGAAGCTCTGTCCGCCGGGATTGGCGACCGCGGGCTGAGGAGCCGCATCCTCGTCCAGCCAGTGCAGGATCCAGGTCGCGTCGGCTTCCCAGGCCGCTGCTGCCTCGACGTACTCCCCTCGGGCTCCGCGGATGTCAGCGGCGAAGGCCCGGTTCTCGGCGAGGACGTCGGCGATGACTCCCGCCTGGGACGCGGTGATCGCGCTGGGTCGACGGTCAGCGGTGAGCCACTCGACCCCGACGACCGCCGTGATTCCGAGCGCGACCGTGAGCGCTCCGGCCAGCACCGGAATCCACAGGCGTGCGGGGTTCACCTCACCATGATCGGGCATCTGACCGGGCGGATGCCTGAGGCCGGACTCAATAGTCGGCGATGCCGTACCGATCCGGCTCCGGTCCGCGGCGAAAGCGACGACCCGACATGGACTCGGCGCGCACGCGGACGTACTGGTACTTCAACGTGGGAAGCCACGGGCGCAGCGGAAGCTCGTCAGCAGCCTCGACCTCTTCTTCGCTCGCGAGCCGATGAGCGCGCCCGCGGACGATCACGCTCCAGGCCATTGTCTCGGTGTAGTGATCGACCTCGAAGAGCACCTCGTCGTTGACGGTGAGCTCGACAAGCTTGCTTCCCTCGGCGGTGCGGAACACGACGCTCTCGCGATCGATCACGTAGTTGACCGGGAAGATGTCCAGGACATCTCCGACCCGGGTGACCAGGCGGCCGAGTTCTTCGCCCGCCAGAAGCTGCCAGCACTCGGCATCGCTGAGAGTGGCGACGACATCGTCCATCATCTCTTCCATGCCCTCATTGTGGGGGCGCGTCGCGGGCGCCGCTAGGGACCCTTGGCCCTGGCGCCGCCCGCGATACGCCGTCAGAGATCTCAGGCTCAGGCGACGCGGATGAGCTTCTTGTTCACGAACTCGTCTGCAGCCAGCAACCCCATCTCGCGCGAGGTACCGGAGCGCTTGACGCCCCCGAAGGGAAGCTCGGGGCTGTCGGCGAGGGCGATGTTGACGTACACCATTCCAGCATCGACGGCATCGGCCACCCGCTCGGCCTGTGCCGGGTCGGTCGTGAAGACGTACGACCCGAGTCCGTAGCTGGTTGCGTTAGCGACCGTGACAGCCTCCGTCTCATCGCCCACCCGGTAGACGACACCCGCAGGACCGAAGAGCTCCTCGCGGTAGATGTCGTTGTCGGCTGACACACCGGTGAGCACCGTCGCGGGGTAGAACGCCCCGTCTCGGGCCCCGCCGAGCTCGACAGTGGCGCCCTGCGCGACGGCACGGTTCACCTGCTCTTCGAGCCGCTCGGCAGCCGCGAGCGACGAGAGCGGTCCGATCACCGTGTCCTCGGCGAACGGATCCCCAGCGGCGCAGCCGCCATGGCGGCCACGAACTTCTCGAGGAACGCGTCGTAGAGCTCGTCGATGATGATGAAGCGCTTGGGCGCATTACAGGATTGCCCGTTGTTGTCGAGCCGCGCATCGACAGCCATCTGCACCGTCGCATCGAGGTCATCGGTGGAGAGCACGATGAAGGGATCCGAGCCACCGAGTTCCAGCGCGACCTTCTTGAGGTTGCGACCAGCGATCTCGGCCACAGCGGCACCCGCGCGCTCCGAACCGGTGACCGAAACTCCCTGCACCCGCGGGTCGGCGATGACTGTCGCTGCCTGCTCGTTAGTCAGGCGCACATCGACGTAGGCCCCCTCCGGGAAGCCGGCATCCCGGTAGATCGCGGCAATCGCCGCTGCCGACTCGGGACACTGCGGGGCGTGCTTGAGCAGGATCGTGTTGCCGATCACGAGGTTCGGGGCCGCGAACCGGGCCACCTGGTAGTAGGGGAAGTTCCAGGGCATGATGCCCAGCAGCACACCCAGCGGCGAACGACGGATGACGGCGGTTCCCTCACCGAGGATGTCGATCGGCGTATCGCCGGTGATCTTCTCGTAGTTGTCGGCGTAATACTCGGTGATGTCGGCCGCGAAGTCGACTTCACCGATGGCCGCCGACAACGGCTTTCCCATCTCGCGCACGATGATCTCGGCCAGTTCGTCGCGCCGTTCGCGGTGCAGCTCCGCCGCGCGGCGCACGAGGGCGGCACGCTCGGCGGCTGTCGAGGTGCGGCCCCAGGTGCGGTACGCCTCCTCGGCCGACGTGATCGCCGCGTCGACCTCGGCATCCGTCGCGGTGGGGTAGGTGGCAAGCGTCTCCCCGGTGGCGGGGTTAACGACGGCGTAGGTACTCATGGGTCCTCCTCGGTCGGCAGCGAACGGTGGTCGGTTGATCACGACGATGTCAGCACGTGCGCCAACACGTCCAGAGCATCATCGAGCAGGTCATCACCGATGACCAGGGGCGGCAGGAAACGAATGACGTTGCCATAGGTCCCGCAGGTGAGCATCAGCACGCCCTCGTCGAGGGCTGCGCGAACAACGCGGGAGGTGAGGGCGGCATCCGGGTCACCGGTGGCGGGGTCGATGAACTCGACAGCCATCATGGCTCCCCTCCCCCGGATGTCGCCCAGGCGCGGGTCGGATGCCTGAATCTCCCGCAGGCGCCCCTCGAGAACCTCACCGATGTGCCGGGCCCGGGCCGACAGATCCTCGGTCTCGTAGACCTCGATGGCGGCGAGCGCGGCGGCGCACGCGACGGGGTTGCCGCCGTAGGTGCCGCCGAGGCCACCCGTGTGCGAGGCATCCATGATCTCGGCTCGACCGGTGACGGCAGCAAGCGGCAGTCCGCCGGCGATCCCCTTGGCGGTCGTGATGAGGTCGGGGACGATACCGAACAGGTCGCTGGCGAACATGGCTCCGGTGCGGGCGAAGCCGGTCTGGATTTCGTCGGCGATCAGGACGACACCGTTGGCGTTCGCCCACTCCTGCAGGGCGGGAAGGAAGCCGTCGGCGGGGACGATGAACCCGCCCTCACCCTGGATGGGTTCGATGATGATCGCCGCGACATCCGTCACGCCGACGTGCTTCTCGATGACACCGATCGCCCTCTTGGCGGCCGCGGCACCGTCGAGCCCGTCGCGATAGGGATAGGACATCGGAGCCCGGTAGATCTCCGGGGCAAACGGCCCAAACCCCGCCTTGTAGGGCATGTGCTTGGCGGTGAGGGCCATCGTCAGGTTGGTCCGGCCATGGTAGCCGTGGTCGAAGGCGACGACGGCCTGACGCCCGGTGTGCTTGCGCGCGATCTTGACCGCGTTCTCGACGGCCTCGGCTCCCGAATTGAACAGCGCAGTCTTCTTGTCGTGCTCGCCCGGAGTGATGCGATTGAGAGCCTCGGCGACGGCGACGTAGGGCTCATACGGCGCGACCATGAAACACGTGTGCGTGAACTGAGCAACCTGCTCCTGGACGGCAGCCACCACGGCGGGGTGCGCGTTGCCGACGGAGGTGACGGCGATGCCCGAGCCCAGGTCGACAATCGAGTTGCCGTCGGCGTCCAGCAGGATGCCTCCGCCTGCAGCCACGATCGACAGCGGAGCCGTGTGCCCCACGCCTGCCGACACGGCAGCAGCCTTGCGCGCCATCAGCTCCTGCGAGCGCGGTCCCGGAATGGGCGTGACTAGACGCCGCTCCTGCGGGAGTGTGGGGCCGCCGAGCGGAACCGTGGGGCTATCGAGTTGGCTCATGTCGTGAGAATAGCTGGACGATCGATCGCGCGCGACCCGCGCGACCTGAACGTCGGAATCCGTCGTCGACTGCCACTGACGCGACGGCTCCCGTCGTGGGAGAATCGTCGGGTGATCAATGGCGACGTGTCGTGGTGGTGGCGAGACCTCGGCGGCACCCCACCCCTGCGCGCGTCGCTTTCCGGCGACCTCGCCGTCGACGTCTGCATCGTCGGCGCCGGCTACACCGGACTGTGGACGGCGTACTACCTCAAGCGGGCACAGCCCGACCTGCGGATCTGCATCGTCGAGCAGAGATTCGCCGGCTTCGGGGCATCCGGTCGCAACGGCGGTTGGCTCACGAACTCCGTGACGGGCGGACGCGCGCAGTACGTCGCTCGTCACGGTCGAGACGCGGCGATCGCTCAGCAACGAGCACTCAATGACACCGTGGACGAGGTCATCGAGGTCGCGCGGCGCGAAGGAATTGGCGCCGACATCGTCAAGGGCGGCGAGCTTGAGATCGCCCGCACGCCGGCGCAGCTCGCCAGGCTCCGGACGACCGCGGCCGAAGAGCTGTCGTGGCCGCACACTGACGTGACAGAACTGGATGCCGCAGCCACGCGCGACCGCGTCGAGGTTGCCGGGGTCCTGGGCGGCCTCTGGCATCCGCACTGCGCCCGCATCCACCCGGCAAAGCTCGCTGCCGGTCTCGCCGACACGGTCGAGCGGTCCGGCGTCACGATCGTCGAGAACACGACGGCTCGGTCCATCGAGCCCGGACGCGTGGAGACGGATCGCGGTACCGTGCGCGCGGATGCCGTCATCCGCGCCACCGAGGGTTTCACGGCGAACCTACGCGGCGAGCACCGCACATGGCTGCCGATGAACTCGTCGATGATCGTCACCGAGCCGCTGCCGAGCGGGGTGTGGGACACGATCGGCTGGGCGGGGAGAGACACCCTCGGCGACGCGGCGCACGTCTACATGTACGCGCAGCGCACCGCGGACGATCGCATCGCGTTCGGCGGCAGAGGGGTTCCGTATCGCTACGGGTCTCGCGTCGACACGGATGGTCGGACGCAGGAGCGCACGATCCGTTCGCTCGCGGGTCTCTTGCACGACTTCTTCCCCGCGACGCGCGGTGTACCTCTCGCCCACGCGTGGGCGGGCGTCCTCGGTGTGCCGCGCGACTGGTCAGCGACCGTCGGTTTCGACCTCGCAACCGGGCTCGGGTGGGCCGGAGGTTACGTCGGGACGGGAGTAACGGCGACGAACCTCGCGGGACGGACCCTGGCTGACCTCGTGCTGCGCCGCGACACCGACCTCGCCCGGCTGCCCTGGGTGGACCATCGCGCCAGGCGCTGGGAAATCGAGCCCCTGCGCTGGAGCGCCGTGAATGCCATCTACACCGCCTACCGCAGCGCCGACCGGATCGAGGCGCGGGGTGGGGCAAGAACGTCGGCGCTCGCCCGGGTCGCCGACCTCATCGCCGGTCGCTGACCTCGACACGTGGCCGCGGGCTCAGTCGGGTGCGTGGGCCTCAAGAAACTCGTAGACATCCGTCGTGTCAACACCCGGGAACGCCCCGGTGGGGAGCGTGGCCAGCAGGGTGCGGGGGTACGCACGTTCGGCCAGGAGTGACCGCGCCAGGATGACTCGAGATCTGCCGGCGCGCGGCGGCAGCACACCTCGACCGAGTGGCGCGACACCCCGCGGTTCGTGGTCTCGCGCCCGATGAACCACTTGGTGTCATCGAAGCGCACGCCCACGCTGATCGAGTGCAGCCCCTCGGATGACGGTTCGACGCGGGCCGTGCACCAGTAGGTGCCGTTGCCGGTGTCGGTGTACTGGAAGTAGGGGTTGAACCGGTCGGGGATGTCGAACACGACGCGGCTGGTCCACTTCCGGCAGCACATCTGGCCTTCAATGGAACCGAACCGGTCGGTGGGGAAGTTCACGTCGTCGTTCTCGTACGCCTTCGTGATCGTGCCGGACTCGTGGACCTTCAGGAAGTGCACGGGTAGGTCCAGGTGCACGGTGGCGAGGTTCGTGAAGCGGTGCGCCGCCGTCTCGTACGAGACGGAGTACGCGTCGCGGAGGTCCTCGATCGAGAGAGCCCGGCGCGTCTTGGCCTCCCGCAGAAAGGGCACAACGTCATCTTCGGGCATCAGGAGCGCACCCGTGAGGTAGTTGATCTCCACGCGCTGGCGCAGGAAGTCACCGTAACTGGCGGGCTCGTCGTGGCCGAGAATACGGCTCGCCAACGACTGCAGCACGGCGGTGCGGGCATCCCGCTTGCTCGCAATCGTGCTCGAAAGGTAGAGCCGCCCGTTCTTCAGATCGAGCACACTGCGGGTGGTCAGCGGAACATCCGAGACGTAGTGGATCGTGAAGCCCAGGTGCGCCGCGATATCGGATGCCGTGCGCTGCGTGAGTGGGCCGCCCGTGTGCCCGACGGCGGCCAGTAGATCACGCGCGTGCGACTCGAGGTCGGCGAAGTAGTTGTTCTGACCGGTCATGAGCCGGCGCAGCGACAGGTTCGCCCGGCGGGCCACCTCGGGCGTCGCCGCACGCTCGTCCCGGAGGCGCTCGATCTCTGCGTGGAGCGACAGCATCGCGGTCAGCACCTCGTCGGGAACGCCGCGGCCGATCCGGAACGGCGCGATCCCCAGCGCCTGGAACGTCGAGCCGCGCATAGCTCGTTCGAGCGAGACCTCCATGCTGGATCGCTCGTCGAGCGGCGCGGCCTCCAGCAGCACCTCGAGAGTTGTCCCCAGAGCCCGCGCGATCGCCTGCAGGAGGGTGAGTTTGGGCTCGCGCCGCCCGTTCTCGATCATCGAGAGCTGGCTCGGGGCCCGGCCCACGGCCGCGGCGAGATCATCGAGAGTCATCCCGCGCTGGGTCCGCACCTGCCGGATGCGGCGCCCGATCGTGAGGGTATCGACGGCATCGTCGTCAGGGACACCGCCGAACTCTGTCATCTCTTCGGGCACACGCAGCTCGGTCATGGCCGCGATTCTGTCACATCAGCAGAATATTGATCAATCTTCACAGCCCAAATGGCCAGCTTCGGTCTCAAACTTCACGCACAGTGGTGTTCAGGACCCGCTACTGACCAGGACGCGGATCACGGAGACCCCGCACCGGAGCACCCGCCGGACGGAGCATCCTCGACCACTACTCGCTCGCCCAGGAAGGACGCGCCATGACTCCCTCCACCACCACTCCGATGCCCACCCGCTCGACGCCGGTTTCGCGGCCGACTGCCACCGCAGCTCGCGCGCCCCAGATCGAGGTCACCGGGCCGATCCGCGAGCGCTACGACGAGATCCTCACGCCCGACGCGCTCGCCTTCCTCACCGCCCTCCACTCCCGCTTCTCCGCCCGTCGCCACGACCGGCTCGCCGACCGGATGCGTCGCCGCTTCGAGATCGGCAACGGCCACGACCCCCAGTTCCGCGACGACACGGCTCACATCCGTGACGACAGTGAGTGGCAGGTTGCCGGCGCCGGCCCCGGTCTCGAAGACCGCCGTGTCGAGATCACGGGGCCCACTGACCCGAAGATGACCATCAACGCGCTCAACTCCGGTGCGAAGGTGTGGCTGGCCGACCAGGAAGACGCCACGAGCCCCACCTGGAAGAACGTCATCGAAGGACAGCTGAGCCTGTTTGACGCCATCCGCGGCCAGCTGCAGTTCACGAGTTCCGAAGGCAAGAGCTACGCGGTCACCGCCGAACAGACCCCGACGATCGTGATGCGCCCGCGCGGCTGGCACCTCATCGAGAAGCACCTGCGCTACACCGACCGCACGGGACGCGCGATGGATGCCTCCGGGTCGCTCGTGGACTTCGGCCTGTACTTCTTCCACAACGCACAGCAGCTGATCGAGAACGGGGTGGGTCCGTACTTCTACATCGCCAAGCTCGAGTCCAGCGAAGAAGCCAAGCTCTGGGACGACATCTTCACCTTCAGCGAGCAGTACATCGGCATCCCGCACGGGACGATCCGCGCGACGGTGCTGATCGAGACGCTGCCGGCCGCGTTCGAGATGGAGGAGATCCTCTTCGAGATGCGCGACCACATCGCCGGGCTCAACGCCGGCCGCTGGGACTACATCTTCTCGATCATCAAGAACTACCGGGGCCGTGGCGCACGCTTTGTGCTGCCCGACCGCAGCGAGGTGACGATGACGGTGCCGTTCATGCGGGCATACACCGAGTTGCTCGTGAAGACCTGCCACAAGCGCGGCGCCTTCGCGATCGGCGGGATGAGCGCGTTCATCCCCAACCGCCGCGACCCCGAGGTGACCGAGCGCGCCTTCGAGAAGGTGGCAGCCGACAAGAAGCGCGAAGCCGGTGACGGTTTCGACGGCACGTGGGTGGCCCACCCCGACCTCATCCCCGTTGCGCGGGCCGAGTTCGACGCCGTGCTCGGCGACCGCCCCAACCAGGTGGACCGCCAGCGTCCCGACGTGAGGGTGCGCGCCGCCGACCTCATCGACGTGCACATCGGCCGGCCGATCACCGCCGCCGGTGTCTACGGCAACGTCTCGGTGGCCATCCGCTACATCGAGGCGTGGCTGCGGGGCCTGGGCGCCGTCGCGATCGACAACCTCATGGAGGATGCCGCGACCGCCGAGATCAGCCGCTCGCAGATCTGGCAGTGGATCCACCAGGACCGCTCGACCGAAGAGGGCACGCCGATCACCCGGGACTACGTCGAGGGCCTGATCACTCAGGTGCTCGACGAGGTCGAGAGATCGGAGGGTGACCGCTTCGATGACGCCGCCACGATCTTCCGCGACGTCGCCCTCGGCCAGGAGTTCCCGGCCTTCCTCACTCTCCCCGCCTACGCACGTTTCCTGACGGAGACCGACTGACCGGCTCGACGAGCCGCCCGTCACCCCACGAAAAGGACAGGACATGACCGCCTACCAGGACGACATCGCCGCCATCCAGGACCTCAAGCAGCAGCACGGCTCCAGCTGGGATGCCATCAGCCCCGAGTCCGTCGCACGGATGCGGGCCCAGAACCGCTTCCGTACGGGGCTGGAGATCGCGCAGTACACCGCCGACATCATGCGCCGCGATATGGCCGAGTACGACGCCGATTCCTCGCTGTACACCCAGTCACTCGGTGTCTGGCACGGCTTCATCGGCCAGCAGAAGCTGATCTCGATCAAGAAGCACCTCAAGAGCACGAACAAGCGCTACCTCTACCTCTCGGGGTGGATGGTCGCAGCTCTCCGCTCGGAGTTCGGGCCCCTGCCCGATCAGTCGATGCATGAGAAGACGGCGGTGCCGGCCCTCATCGAAGAGCTGTACACGTTCCTGCGCCAGGCCGATGCCCGCGAGCTCGATCTGCTGTTCACGAAGCTCGACGCAGCCCGCGCCGCAGGCGACGAGACGGCAGCCGAGTTCATCCAGTCGCAGATCGACACGTACGAGACCCACGTCGTGCCGATCATCGCCGACATCGATGCCGGCTTCGGAAACCCCGAGGCCACGTATCTGCTGGCCAAGAAGATGATCGAGGCCGGCGCCTGCGCCATCCAGATCGAGAACCAGGTCTCGGATGAGAAGCAGTGCGGCCACCAGGACGGCAAGGTGACGGTTCCGCACGAGGACTTCATCGCCAAGCTCACCGCGGTGCGCTACGCCTTCCTCGAGCTCGGAATCGACAACGGCATCATCGTCGCCCGCACCGACTCGCTCGGCGCGGGGCTGACGCAGAAGCTCGCCGTCACCCACCAGCCGGGCGATCTCGGTGACCAGTACAACTCCTTCCTGGATGTCGAGGAGATCTCGGAGGCCGAGCTCGGCAACGGGGATGTCATCATCAAGCGGGACGGGAAGCTGCTGCGACCCAAGCGTCTGCCCAGCAACCTCTACCAGTTCCGTTCCGGCACCGGTGAACAGCGCTGCGTGCTGGACTGCATCACGTCGCTGCGAAACGGCGCCGACCTGCTGTGGATCGAGACCGAGAAGCCGCACGTGGAGCAGATCGCGGGGATGGTCGACGCGATTCGGGAGGAGATCCCGAACGCGAAGCTCGTCTACAACAACAGCCCGTCGTTCAACTGGACGCTCAACTTCCGTCAGCAGGCCTACGACACGCTCGCCGCGGAGGGGAAGGATGTCTCGGCCTACGACCGGTCAGACCTCATGAGCGTGGAGTACGACGGCACCGAGCTCGCACGCCTGGCCGACGAGAAGATCCGCACGTTCCAGCGCGACGGGTCTGCCCGGGCCGGGATCTTCCACCACCTCATCACCCTGCCGACCTACCACACGGCTGCCCTGTCGACCGATGACCTGGCCAAGGGGTACTTCGGCGACGAGGGAATGCTCGCCTACGTGCGAGGTGTGCAGCGCCGCGAGATCCGCGAGGGCATCGCCACCGTCAAGCACCAGAACATGGCAGGCAGCGACATCGGCGACAACCACAAGGAGTACTTCGCCGGCGATGCCGCCCTGAAGGCCGGCGGTCAGCAGAACACGATGAACCAGTTCAGCTGATCATCGACCAGACACGGATGCCCCGGACGACGCCGTCCGGGGCATCCGTCATGTCGGCGCGCGAGCACTCAGGCGGTGCCGCGCTCCCACTCCGCGCACGTGCCAACCAGTGAGCTCTGCGCGGGCTCGTCAGCCGATCTCGCCGGCGGCAACGACGTCGGCGAGCCCCGCGACGCGCGACAGGTGATGCGCGCCATACGCGTCGGCATCACGGATGCGGCGGGCGTCGGCATCCGTCTGAGTCTCGTGAGCGAGCGTGGCAGCGAGCATCCGCGCGTGCATCAACCCGCCGGCGACGAACCCGAGGAGCATGAGGTACGGGACGCTCACGGCATATGCGTCGCGGGTCATCCCGAACGCGATCAGCTGTGCCGTGGCCGCCTCGGCCGCCACGCGGGCGCGTTCGAGGCGCTCTGCGGTGCGCGCCGCGACCGGGTGGTCGAGTCCCTCGAGCGCGGCGGTGGCCTCGGCGACCTCGTCGAGCACGCGGGCGACTGTCGCTCCGCCGTCACGGATGACCTTGCGGCCGATGAGATCGTTGGACTGGATCGCGGTCGTGCCCTCGTAGATCGGCATGATGCGGGCGTCGCGGTAGTGCTGGGGCGCTCCGGATTCCTCGATGAAGCCCATGCCGCCGTGCACCTGGATCGCATCCGACGTGATCCGTAGCGCCTCCTCGGTCGTCCACCCCTTGAAGATCGGGACGAACAGCTCGGCAAGACGGATGCCGTCGGCATCCTCCGCGCGATCGAAGAGGTCGCCAACGTAGACGCCGAGTGCGCGCATGGCGCTGATCTCGCTCGACATCGACAGCAGCAGGCGGCGCACATCGGGGTGCTCGGCGATCGGGGTTCCGTCTGGGCGATCCAGGACGGAACCCTGCATGCGCTCCTCGGCATACGCCCGCGAGCGCTGGTAGGCACGGTCGCTGATGCCGGTAGCCTGCAGCCCCATGCCCACGCGCGCGGAGTTCATCATGACGAACATTCCGGCCAGTCCCCCGTGGAGTTCTCCGACGAGGAAGCCGGTTGCGCCGTCGTAGTCCAGGACGCAGGTCGGGCTGCCGTGGATGCCGAGCTTGTGCTCGACCGAAACAGTCGTGATGGCGTTGCGCTCCCCCGGCGCCCCTGACGCGTCGGGGAGGAACTTCGGCGCAACGAACAGCGAAATGCCCTTCGCCCCTGCGGGGGCATCCGGGGTGCGCGCAAGCACGAGGTGCACGATGTTGTCTGCAACGTCGTGATCGCCCCACGTGATGAAGATCTTCTGACCCTTCAACGACCAGGTGCCGTCATCGTTGGGCGTGGCCATCGTGCGGATCGCCCCGAGGTCGGTGCCCGCCTGCGGCTCGGTGAGGTTCATGGTGCCGGTCCACTCGCCGCTGACGAGCTTGGTCAGGTATTGCTCGCGCAGCTCGTCGGAGGCGTAGGCATCCAGCGCGTGGATCGCGCCGGTGGTGAGCGCACTACAGAGGGCGAACGAGGTGTTGGCAGCGTTCCACATCTCGCCGAGCCCCGCCTGAACGAGGGCGGGGAGCCCATCGCCACCGGCGGACTCGGGGGCCTCGGCGGTGATCCAGCCCGCCTCGACGACGGCACGGTACGCCTCGGGGAAGCCGGCCGGGGTCTTCGCCTGGCCGTCGATGACCGTCACCCCCTCGCGGTCACCCGACATGTTCAGTGGCGCGAGCACCTCGGATGCCAGCTCACCCGCCGCTGCCAGCGCGTCGACGGCATCCTCTGCCGACAGCGCACCGCCGGTGGCACGGGCAACGACGTCCTCGCCGAACGCCTCAGCGAACAGAAACGCATAGTCATCGACGGGAGGGACGTAGGCGGAGGTGTCAGCCATGACGAACTCGCTTTCATGGAGAAATGAAACTGAGGATCATCATACGTGACACTCCGTTTCATCCCTGCTACCGGCGCCATCCCTCTCCTCTGCCGAACCCACACCTTCCATGCCGAACCCACACCTATCGGCGCGCGAAACCTGTGGGTTCGCGCCGATGGGTGTGGGTTCGCCGGAAGGGTGCAGGGGCGCTAGAGAATGCCGCGCTCCATGGCCACGGTCACGGCGTGCGTGCGGTCGGCCACCTCGAGCTTCTCGAAGACCTTGAGCAGGTGGGTCTTCACTGTCGACTCGCCGATTCCGAGATCGGCACCGATGAGTTTGTTGCTGCGCCCCCGGGCCACGAGCCGCAACACCTCGATCTCGCGCGGCGTCAGAGTCACGGATGCCGCGGGTTCCCGCATCCGTGACACGAGCCGGGCCGCGACCGCCGGCGAGAGCGCCGTCTGCCCCGCTGCAACCGAGCGGATGCCCGCCACGATCTCGTCTTGGGGCGCCGCCTTGAGGAGGTAGCCCGCCGCGCCTGCCTCGATGGCCGCGAGGATCTGGTCGTCGCTCTCATAGGTCGTGAGGATCAGGACCCGGGGCGCGGGCGCGTCCAACGCCACGATCCGAGCGGTGGCGGCCACCCCGTCCAGCACGGGCATTCGCAGGTCCATGAGCACCACGTCCGGCCGCTCCTTCGCGGCGATATCGATCGCGGCGGCTCCGTCGATGGCCTCACCGACAACCTCGAAGCCTTCCTCATCGGCGAACAGCCCCGCGAGACCGGCGCGGACGACGGGGTGGTCGTCGGCGATCAGCAGTCGAATCATGCGCCGAATCCCTCTCTCGGCAGCCGCACGGAGACGACCACGCCCTTGTTCTCCTTCGCGTCGATCTCGACACTTCCCCCCGCGAGCGCGACGCGATCGAGCATTCCGTCGAGACCGAACCCTGACCGGGGCGCATCGGGATCGAATCCGACGCCATCATCACTGACGTGCAGAACGACGAAGCCTTCATCCTCACCCACCACGACGGAGACCGTTGAAGCCTCCGCGTGCTTTCGCACGTTAGCGAGGGCCTCCTGCAGACATCGCAGCAACACCACCTGCGCTTCCCGGTCGAGGGCGATCGTCTC